>CAZGTQ010000387.1:0-11149 GCA_964528575.1 uncultured Planctomycetaceae bacterium
GCGTTGCAGCCGGTCGCGCCATACGTGCACGTTCGGCGCGTGCAACGTCACGTAGCCGTCGGGCGCCCACGTGCTTCCGCGCCAGGTGTCGGCCGTGATGCACAGGCAGCCGCCCGCGTGCGCGTGCACGATCGAGAGCTCGAGCTCGTCCGCGGCGTAGTCGACGAGCGTGCACACGCGCGACGTCGTGAACAGGAGCCGCTCTTCGGCGGTGAGCGGCGTCCAGCCTTCCTCGCTCAGGAACGGATACAGCTCCCCCCGCGCGATCCGGGCCTCGAGCTCGTCGAGCCGCTCGTCGGTGAAGAACTGCACGTCGCGCGTCTCGCGCCGCCGCTCGACGAGGCCGTGGTCGCGCGCGAACCGCTCGATGATGCCGAGCGGGTCCGGCGCCCCGTCCGTGGAGCTGAACGTCCCGATCCAGGTGGTCGCGCTAATCGGCGTCAGTGCTCCGGCTCGGGCGCGTCCGCCGTGCCGCCCTCGCGCATCGGGCGGCCCATGACGGCGCGCTCGCCGTAGCGCAAGCGCTCGTCGATCTCGCGGTCGAAGCGCGGGTGGCGCGGGCGGAGCACGAAGCCGCGGTGCTCCGCTTCGCAGACGTAGCAGACGACGACGTTCGGCGCGACGCGCCAGAGGATCCAGTCGACGGCCGCCGCGACGACCAGACTGACGTACATCGTCCACGGCGCGAGCACGGCCGCGACGACGACGATCGCGATGCCGAGCGGGCGCGAGAAGTCCTTCTGCGTGAACAGCTCGGGGTGGCCGCACGCGAGACAGCCGGAGAGCCCCCCCTCGGGCGTGAGCAGCTCGACGCGCAGCTCGCTCTCCTCGGGCGGCGGCGGCGCGGTCGGATCGAGCTCGATGCGCCGCCGGCCGGCGGCGTCGCCGAGCTCGACGCTCGCGCTCGCGTTCGCGCTCCCGCTCACAGCGGAAAACCGTAAGCGTCCTGCAGCGAGATCGAGACCGCAGTCCCGATCAGCACGAGCACCGTCGACGCATAGAGGATGCCGGTGGCGGAGCGGGTGTTGCCGTAGCGCAGCGAGCTCGCCGCCATCCACGCGAAGAGGAGCGGGAGCACGAGCCCGACGAGCGCGCGCGTGCCCAGGTGGAACGCGCCGAACGGGCTGAGCAACGGACGGTCGGCCGCGTCGAGCCGCTCGCCCAGCGCGACGCAGGTCACGGCGATCAGCACGATCGAGGCGATCATGCTGACGACCGTGACGCGATTGAGGCGCCGCAGGTGGCGGACGGCGAGGTTCGGCACGGTCAGGTACCAGTGGCCGAGGACCATCGCGAGGCCGACGCTGCCCGCGACGGCGCCGGTCGCGAGCGCGGAGAGGCTCGCGAGCGACAACGCTGCGCCCGCGACGCCCTGGTCGGCGAGCGTGAGCACGAGACCGGCGGCGCAGCCCGCGAGGCCCACCGCGAGCCCCGCGGCCCAACGGCGCCCACGGACCGGGCCGGAGTAGACCGGGTAGGCGAGCACGGCGAGCGCGGTGGCGAGCGAAACGGGATCGCTCCAGGCGCGCTGCGCGACGGTCACGGGAACGAGCAGCGCGACGAGCACCGGCGCGAGCGCGCACGTGCCCATGATGCGGTAGAAGAGCGCGCCGACGGGCGCGCGCGGCACGAAGGCCATCGCGAGCAGCACGCCGAACGCGAGCTCGAGGCAGAACTGGGTGCCGAGCGGACTCCAGGCCATGGAGCCGAGCATTCTAGGGCGCCCCCGCGACGATCGCGCTTATGCTACGCCGCTCGCGGGCCGTGAAGGGACGGTCCGCGCGAGCCCCTGCGCCAGCTCCACGCCCCCATGTCCCAACTGCGCGTCCTCGTCACCGGCGGTGGCCGCGGCATCGGCCGCGCGATCGCCCTGCGTTTCGCCCGCGAAGGAGCGAAGGTCGCGGTCGCGGCCCGCTCGTCCGACCAACTCGACGCCGTCGTGCGCGAGATCGAGTCGCTCGGCGGTCACGGGCTCGCCGCGCAGATGAACGTCGGCGACTGGGGCTCGGTCGAGGCGGCGGTCTACCGCGCGACGCAGTTCACCGGCGAGGTGCTCGACGTGCTCGTCAACTGCGCGGGCGCGTTCGCGGTCAAGCCGTTCCAGCAGATGGACACCGAGACCTGGGACCGGATGATCAGCGTCAACCTCACCGGCGCGTTCTACGCGACGATGGAGTCGCTCGACGCGCTGCTCGAGAGCGACCGCGCGCACGTGTTCAACGTCGCCTCGGTCGCAGCGAAGCAGGGGTTTGCCGGCAACACCGCGTACTGCGCGAGCAAGTACGGCCTGCGCGGCTTCGGGGACGCGCTCCGCGAGGACCTGCGCGACCAGGGGGTGCGCGTGACGACCGTCTACCCGGGGTCGACGGACACGACGATCTTCGACGGCATCCCCGGCGACTGGGACCGCTCGAAGATGAACCAGCCCGAGGACGTCGCCGAGGTCGTGTGGAGCGCGTACCAGAGCGGCGACGCGCCCGCGGACCTGGACGTCCCGCCGCGCGCGTAGCCGCTGCGCGGCGCGGGCCCGTCAGGTGCCGCGCGCGAACGCGAGGAACTCGTTCCTCGTCGCCGGGTCGTCGCGGAAGCTACCGAGCAGGCACGACGTCATCGCGGACGAGTTCTGCTTCTGCACGCCGCGCATCATCATGCACAGGTGGTGCGCGTTCGCGACGACGCCGACGCCCTTCGGCTGCAGCACGTCCCGGATCGCCTCGGCGATCTGCACGGTCATGCGCTCCTGGACCTGGAGCCGTCGCGCGAAGACGTCGACGATGCGCGGGATCTTCGAGAGGCCGATGATCTTGCCGTCGGGGATGTAGGCGACGTGCGCGCGGCCGTAGAACGGCAGCAGGTGGTGCTCGCAGAGGCTGTAGAACTCGATGTCCTTGACGATCACCATCTCGGAGCAAGGCTCGTGGAAGACGCCTTGCCCGACGACCTCGCTCACCGTCTGGGCGTAGCCCGCCGTGAGCTCGCCGAGGCTGCGCGCGACGCGTTCGGGAGTGCGCGCGAGCCCCTCGCGGTCGGGGTTCTCGCCGATGAGCTCGAGCAGCTCGCGGACGCGCTCGCTCATCGCATCGGCTTCGATCCCCGGTACTCCACGAAGTTGCTGCGACTCTCGAACAGTCGGATCCTGTGCAATCGACATCCTTCGAACTTCTCGATCTCGGGCTCGAGCTCGTTCCAGATCGCCACGGCGATGTTCTCCGCCGTCGGGATGACGCCGGAGAGGAACGGCACGTCGTGGTTGAGGTGCTTGTGGTCGACCCGCGCGACGATGTGCTCGCGCAGCACGCGCATGAGGTCCGAGAGGTTCATCACCATCCCGGTTCGCTGCTCCAGCGGCCCACGGACGCTGACCTCGACCTCGTAGTTGTGGCCGTGCCCGTGGGGGTTGTTGCACGGGCCGTAGAGGCGCTCGTTCTCGGCGTCCGACAGGTCCGGATTGTGGAGCCTGTGGCTCGCGCTGAACTCCTCGCGGCGCGTGATCTCGACGATGGGGGCGTTCATGGGGGGAGCGGCTCAGGAGCGACGCCCCGGCGCACCGATAGATCGGACGCCGAAGAATCTAACGCCGACGTGAGATTTGCGCCACGGTGGCGCGCTCGCGTGCTCTATGTTGAGGAATGGCGTGCCCGGCGCCGTACCGGGCACCCCCGCCATGGCGATCGAACGCGTCTGGATCATCGAAGGGTGCATCTCGTGCAACCTCTGCGAGGACCTCTGCAACAAGGTCTTCGAGGTCCCCGGTGGCTCGACCTCCCGGGTGCGCAAGGGGTATGCGCAGCACTTGAACGACCCGGACATCGAGGAGCAGGTCCGCGAAGCGGCCGACTCGTGCCCCGTCGAAGTGATCCAGTACGAGGAGTGATCCAGTACGAGGAGAGCTGATCAGCGCTCCGCGCTGAGCCGTGATCTGATCAGCGCTCCGCGCTGATTCGTGCGGCCCGGTCGAGCGTGAGCTCTTCGAGCTCGTCCGCGCCCGGGCGCCAGGTC
Source organism: uncultured Planctomycetaceae bacterium (assembly GCA_964528575.1). Lineage (GTDB taxonomy): Bacteria > Planctomycetota > UBA1135 > UBA1135 > CAZGTQ01. Next base: position 4,000 of record CAZGTQ010000387.1, read on the forward strand.
CAGCCGCCCCCGTCGCCGGGGATGCGGATCACGAGCGGCGGAAGCTCGTCGACGGTGCAGCCGAGCCGCGCGAGCTCTTCGGCGGTGTGGCGCAGTGAACGGCGGATCTCCGCGATCTCGGCGTCGACGTGCGAACCGGAGCGACGGCACTGTTCGAGCAGCGTCAGCCTTTCACTCCGCTCGCCGATCTCGGCGGCGATCGAACGCAGGAGAGGAACCAGCCGCATCGCGCGGCTCCGGTCGTAGATCGTGTTCTTCACGGTCAGCTCCACGGCACTGGAGTAAGCCGCTCGGACGCCCGAGCGTAGGGGTGAGACCCGCTTTCTTGCCCGACGAGCGAGGCGCGCCACGCTCCGCCCACCGACGGCCCCACCGCCACCCCCTCCCTCCGCGGGCATGACCGATGCGACGCGCCTTCGGTTGCACCATCCGTCCAGAATCCCCGTCCAGAATCCCCGCACAGAATCCAGCGAGCGTGCACGAGGAGCACGCCTTTGGGACCGCTGCGGGACGAGCAGACGGGCCACCCCGTTTGATGCCGGGACGGCCCGCCGCGTTTCGCGCGTTTGCGCGCTCGTCAGCCGTTCGATTTCAGGATCGCACGGCTCGTGCCGCCGAGCTGACGCAGACGCGCGCCACCCGGTCCCTTGCCACCGTTCTCGCGCGCGGCCTGCTTGCGCCGCGCCTCTTGCGCGGCCTGGTCCTTCGCCGCCTGGTCGCGCAAGCGCTGGTTCTGCTGATCGATCTGCTCCTGCGCGGCTTGCTGGCGGAGTCGTTGCGCTCGCTGCGCGGCCGTCTCGTTCGCCGCCTGATCGCGCAAGCGTTGGTTCTGCTGATCGATCTGCTCCTGCGCCGCCTGCTGGCGGAGCCGTTGCGCTCGCTGCGCGGCCGTCTCGTTCGCCGCCTGATCGCGCAAGCGCTGGTTCTGCGCATCGAGCGTGTCCTGCGCGGCTTGCGCGCGCAGGCGGCTCGCCGCGCCGGTCGGGTCGTCGCTCAGGTTCGCCGACTCGAACCGCGCGGGGCCGAAGCGCCGCGCGGCGGGGCCGAGGTGCTCGGTCGCCTGCGCGCGCCGCAGCGCCTGGAGCCGCGCCGCCTCGGCCTCGAGCTCCGGCGCGACGCGGTGGCCCGCGCCGAGCACGTACTGGCGGTAGCCGACGAGGAACTCGTCCCGCTCGACCGCGCCGCTCGCGTCGGCATCGAACAGGAGCCACTCGCGCGGAGCCACGCCGACGGCGCCGGCCTCGGCACGCGTGATCGCACCGTCGCCGTTCGCGTCGCTGCGCGCGAAGATCGAGCGCGCCGTCGCCAGGCCGTGCGTGAACACGCTCTTGCCTCCGTGCACGGCGCCTTGGTTCCCGGCGTACGCGGCGCTCTCCTGGCCGGCGAGCGCGCCCGCCAGGGACAGTCCACAGAACAGAGCGAGGAGTGACTTCTTCATCGAACACGCCCTCCGAGCATGGGGTCGGCAGGTCCACCCGCTCTACAGCGAGCATCGTGCCAGACCCCGACACGAGCCGCCCCGCCACGCCAAACCCGGTCTCGACATCGACTTACGTCCATCGCCGGGCCCCCGAGGGCGGAAGGGCGAGCGTCCTCCGCCGGGGACACGCAACAGCATCGGCGTCCACCCATCCGATTCCTGAGAGCGCGGGTCGCGGGACCGGCCCCTCGGCCGACCTACAATCTCGCGTCACGGACCATGGACGCCCGAACGGACCCTCGACCCGATCGCGATCGACCACGCCCTGTGGCGGCCCCGCAAGCAGCCGGCGGGGCGCTCTTCGTCCTGGGCGTGCTCAGCGGTCTGGGCCTCGCCGCTCTCCTGGGCGTCGTCCGCTCCGGCGCCCAGAGCGGCGACGACGAGGCCTTCTTCCGCCAGGTGCGCGAGCTCGTGCACCACTCGTTCGTCCAGCCGGTCGACGACCGCGCGATGCTCGACGACGCCCTGCGCGGCCTGGTCGACAACCTCGACCCGTACTCGCGCTACTTCACCGGCGACGACCTGCGGCGCCTCGACCGCGAGACCGACGGCGAGTACGAGGGCATCGGCGTCATCTTCCGCCACCCGCTCACCGACGGGCAGATCCTGTTCCCGCTCTCCGATTCGCCCGCGGCGCGCGCGGGCATCTCCGTCGGGGACCGCGTCGTCGCGATCGACGAGGCGCCCGTCGCTGCGATGGACGAGTCGGCGATCCAGACCGCGCTGCGGCGGCCGGTGGACGGCGCGCTCACCCTGCGCGTCGAGGGCCTCGACCGCACCGAGCGCCTCGTGCAAGTCGAGCCCGACCACGTCGTCGACCCCACGGTGCGCCACGTGCGCGTCCTCGACGGCGAGCGCGGCATCGGCTACGTCTACGTCCGCTCGTTCAGCCGGCGCACGCCCGCCGAGCTCGACGCCGCGCTCGACTGGCTGCGCAGCCGCGACGCCCTGGACGGGCTCGTGCTCGACCTGCGCGGCAACCCCGGCGGCGTGCTCGACGCGGCGGTCGCCGTCGCCAACCGCTTCGTCGCCGAGGGCGTGCTCGTCACGACGGCTTCGCGCGACGGGACGCGCTCCGAGACCGCGGACGCGGACCACGCGACGCTCGCCGGGCTGCCGGTCGTCGTGCTCGTCGACGCCGAGTCGGCGAGCGCGAGCGAGGTCGTCGCGGGCGCGCTGCAGGATCACCGCGCCGCCGTCGTCGTGGGCGAGCGCACGTACGGCAAGGGGACCGTCCAGAAGCTCGTGCCGTTCGACGAGCACGACGCCGTGGTCAAGCTGACCACCGCGTACTACGCGACGCCCGCGAAACGGATCATCGAGCGCGAGCTCGCCGGCAGCCACGCCGGCATCGCGCCCGACCTCGAGGTCGCGCTCCCGACGAGCGAGCGCGCGCGCGTGATCGATCACCTGCACTCGTACGGACCTCCGCCCGAGGTGTTGCCCGCGCTCGAGCGCTGGGAGCGCGAGCGCGGCGAGAGCGTGATCGCGCGCGCGCCCGACGACCGCCAGCTCGACGCGGCGCTCGCGCTCCTGCGCGGCGAAGCTCCGCTCGCGCTCGCCCGGGCCGAGTGATGGCGCTCCTGCTCGGGATCGAGTCGTCGTGCGACGAAACGGCGGCCGCGGTCGTCGAGGACGGCCGCCGCATCCGCTCGTCGGTCGTGCGCAGCCAGGCGGCCGAGCACGCCCCATACGGCGGCGTCGTGCCCGAGATCGCGGGCCGCTCGCACCTGCGCGACGTGCTGCCCGTCATCGACGAGGCGCTCGCGAGCGCCGGCGTCGGGCTCGACGCGCTGGATGCGATCGCCGTCACGACGCGCCCCGGCCTCGTCGGCTCGCTCCTGGTCGGGTTGAGCGCGGCGAAGGGGCTCGCCTGGACGCGCGGCCTGCCGCTCGTCGGCGTGCACCACATCGAGGCGCACGTCTACTCCGCCGCGATGGAGAGCGACGTCGAGTACCCCTGCCTCGCGCTCGTCGTCTCCGGCGGCCACACGGCGCTGTACGTCGCGCGCTCGCCGATCGAGCTCGAGCCGCTCGCCGGGACGCGCGACGACGCGGCCGGCGAGGCGTTCGACAAGGTCGCGTGGCTGCTCGGCGTCGGCTATCCCGGCGGCCCGGCGGTCGCGCAGCTCGCGGCCGAGGGCGACCCGCGCGCGTTCGACTTCCCGCGCTACAAGCCGCGCGACGGGGGCGTCGGCTTCTCGTTCAGCGGCCTCAAGACCGCCGTGCTCTACCACCTGCGCGGCCAGGACGCGCTCGCCGCGACGCCGCCGCCCGAGCGCATCGAGCGGCGCGCCGACGTCGCCGCCTCGTTCCAGGAGGCGGTCGTCGACGCGCTCGTCGACACGACGCTCGACGCCGCCGAGCTCCACGGCCTCGCCCACGTCGTCGTCACCGGCGGCGTCGCGTGCAACCGGCGGCTGCGCGAGCGGATGAACGCGGCGAGCGCCGAACGCGACGTGCGGGCGACCTTTCCCTCGCCCGCGTACTGCACCGACAACGCGGCGATGGTCGCCGGGCTCGGCCACCACCTCTTGCTCGCCGGCCGCACGCTCACGCTCGACGCGGACGCGAGCCCGCGCTGACGATGCCCGACCCCGCCGCGCCCCTCTCGCTGCGCGCGTTGCTCGAGGACGTCCGCGCCGGCCGCCTCGACGTCGACGAGGGCGTGCGCCGACTCGCGGCCGCGGCGCCGACGGCGGAGCTCGGCTTCGCGAGCCTCGACCTCGACCGCGAGGCCCGCTGCGGCGCGCCCGAGGTCGTCTTCGGCCAGGGCAAGGAGCCCGAGCAGCTCGTCGCGATCGCCCGCGCGCTCGTCGAGCGCCACGGCCGGCTGCTCGTCACGCGCGTGGCGCCCGAGGGGGCCGCCGCGCTCACCCAGGCGCTCCCCGGCGCCGAGCACCACGCGAGCGCGCGCGCGATCACCGTCGGCGGTCCGGCGAGCGAGGGCCGCGGGCTCGTGCTCGTCGTCTCCGCCGGCACGTCGGACGGCCCGGTCGCGGCCGAAGCGGCGCTGACGGCGCGCTGGCTCGGCGCGCGTGTCGACGAGCTGCGCGACGTGGGCGTCGCGGGGCTGCACCGGCTGCTCGCGCACACCGAGCGCCTGCGCGCGGCGCGGGCGCTCGTCGTCGTCGCGGGCATGGAGGGAGCGCTCGCCAGCGTCGTCGGCGGGCTCGTCGCCCGGCCGGTCGTCGCGGTGCCGACCTCGATCGGATACGGTTCCGCGTTCGGTGGGATCGCCGCGTTGCTCACGATGATGAACTCGTGCGCCGCGGGCGTCACCGTGGTGAACATCGACAACGGCTTCGGCGCCGGCTACGCGGCGGCGCGCATCAACGAGCTGTCCCTCTCCCCCGCTCCATGAGCTCCCCCCAACCGTGCTGGCTGGCCGTCGAGAACGGCCTCGTGCTCGAGGGTCGCGCGGCCGGCGCCCGCGGCGAGCGCGCCGGCGACCTCGTCTTCCACACGGCGATGACCGGCTACCAGGAGATCCTCACCGATCCCTCGTACGCCGGGCAGGTCGTCGTGATGACCTACCCGCTGATCGGCAACTACGGCGTCACGGCGGAGGACGACGAGAGCGACCGGGCGTGGCCCGAGGCGTTCATCGTCAAGGAGATGGCGCACGCTCCCTCGAGCCACCGCGCCTCGGGCGCGCTGCCCGCCTGGCTCGCCGAGATGGGCATCGTCGCGATCGAGGGCGTCGACACGCGCAGGTTGACGAAGATGATCCGCGAGCAGGGCTCGCTGCGCTGCGTCGTGTCGACCGAGGACGGCGACGCGGCCTCGCTCGTCGCGAAGGCGCGCTCGGCGCCCGCGACCGACGGCCGCGACCTCGCCTCGGAGGTCTCGTGCAAGGAGCCGTACCGCTGGAGCGAGACGTATGCCGACTCGTACCCGGCCGAGATCGAGGCGTCGGCCGGCAGGCGCATCCGCGTCGTCGCCTACGACTTCGGCATCAAGCGCAACATCCTGCGCAGCCTCGTCCACTGCGGCTTCGACGTGACGGTCGTGCCGGCGTGGACGCCCGCGGACGAGGCGCTCGCGCTGGATCCGCAGTGCTTCTTCCTGTCGAACGGACCGGGCGACCCGGCCGCGGTGAAGCGCTCGATCGACGCGGTGAGCGACCTGATCGGCAAGAAGCCGCTCTTCGGCATCTGCCTCGGCCACCAGATCCTGTCGATCGTGCTCGGCGCGAAGACGAGCAAGATGCGGTTCGGCCACCACGGCGCGAATCACCCGGTGCGCGACCTGTTGACCGAGCGCGTGGAGATCACGTCGCAGAACCACTCGTTCGCGGTCGATTCGACGTCGCTGCCCGCCGACCTCGAGCTGACGCACGTCAACCTGAACGACCACACCGTCGAGGGCATGCGCCACCGCACGGAGCCGGTCTTCAGCGTGCAGTACCACCCCGAAGCAGCGCCGGGGCCGCTCGACTCGCAGCACCTGTTCCACCGCTTCCGCAAGCTCGTGGCGGACTAGCGCGGATCAGCGCGGACTAGCGGCGCAGCGCCGTCAGAGCGCGCGGCGGCGCAGCGCTCCGTCCGGCGCGGTGTACACGAGCTCGATGCCGGACGCGCCGGGCGCGGGGAGCAGCCGGACGCGGTCGCGCTCGGAGCGCACCGGCGTCTCGGCGGGGACGACGCGCTCGTCCGCGCGCCACTCCTGCGCGTCGCGGTCCCACGCGAGGACCGTGATCCCGGGGCGCTCGCCCGTGGTCGGTGCTCGCGAAGCAACGCGAGCGTCGGTCGGCGTCGCGAGCCGGAGCACGCCGGCCGCGTCGATCGCGAAGTCCCAGGCCGGCGCGGCGGTCGCGCCGCCCGCGGACAGCTCCTCGTCGACGGTCCACGTCACGAGGTCGGCGCTGCGCCAGAATCGAACGGGCGCGCCGCCCCAGGGGTAGACGTGGCGCTCGGACCAGCGCGCCGCGACGAGCACGTCGTCGCCGGCGAGCGCGACTCGCGGATCGTCGCCCTTGCCGATCGCGCGGCCGGCGAGCCGCGGCCAGAGCGGGAGGCGCTGCTCGCCCTCGGGCGCGGCGACCATCTCGAGCGGCGCGATCCACACGAGCTGCCGGCTGCCGTCGGCGCAACCGGCGCCGACGAGCTGGAGCCGTCCGTCGCGCGCGAACGGCTGCGGCGAGAAAACGTCGCGGATCTCGCGCTCCTCGCCCGGGAGCAGGACGCCGGCGACGCGCTCGAAGCGGACCGGAGCTCCGGCGAGCGGATCGCCCGTCCCGCTCCACACGTGCACGAAGCGCGTGGCGCCGCCGTGGATCGCGCTGGCGAGCGCCCACGCGCCCGCGTCGGTGCGCGCGAGCGAGAGCGACGCCTCGGTCGCCGGCGCGAGCCACGGACCGCGCCAGAGCACCGACGAGCGGGCCGGACGGAGCTCGCCGTCGAGCGACGCCGCGCTCAGCTCGACGAGCCGTTCCGCCCGCCGGAGCTCGAAACGCGCCAGTCCGTCGTCCATGCGCGCGACGCCCGCGCTCAGCGTCTGCGCGTCCTGCGCGGAGAGCGGCGCGCACGCGAGCGCGGCCGCGACGAGGAGAACGAGCGACTGCTGCATGACGTCGAAGCTACTCGCCCTCGCCCGTCCCCGCGACCCGGCGCCGCGATACGGTGTCGCACACCTTGGTGTCGTTCAGCGACAGGGAGGTGCCAGGTG
>CAZGTQ010000388.1:0-26035 GCA_964528575.1 uncultured Planctomycetaceae bacterium
AGAGCGTGCGCTCGCCGCGCGCGAGGCGGACCTCGTTCGCGAGCTCCGCGACGCGCCCGTCGTCGAGCCGGTAGCGCACGCGCCACCACCACTGCTCGCCGACGACCTCGACGCGCATCGCGCCCTCGGCCGGCAGCGCGAGCAGCTCGGGCATCGCCGACAGCCCGAACACGAGCAGCACGAGCAGCGTGACGGTCGGGAACACCGCTCCGCCGCCGACGATGAGCCAGCGCGCGGCGCGTTCCTTGTCCCGGGCCGCGCCGCCGCGGATCGCATAGATGCTGAGCGCGACCATCGCCGCCCAGATCACGACCGCGCCGCCGCCCATCCACCAGAAGAGCTCCGCGATCCGCTCGGCATCGCGCCCGGCGGGAGCGAGCGCCGATTGCTCCCCTGCGCACCCCGCAAGCGCCCCCATGGCGACGAACCCCGCCGCGCGACGCGCGCGAAGGCCATTCCGTGACCGTCCAGCCGCTGCGGGAGGGGGAGCGCCCATCGGACGGCGGCTCGCGTGGCAAGAATCGCGCCGAGCGCGTCGGGGCCGCCGCGCCGCGTCCGCAGCAGAGCGTCGGAGCGTTACTGTCCGCCGGCGGCGAGCATGCCCAGCGCCGTCAGGCGCTCGGCAAGCTCGGCGATCTCGGGATACTCGTCCGGCGGGTATTCGACCAGCTTGATCTCGATCAACCCGTTGGCGCGGTTGGTGTCCATCACCGTCGTCGCGGGATGCGGCGTGCGGTCGTGGTAGTCGCTGATGGGCACCGGCTCCGCCGGATCGTGGAAGAAGAGCTCGTACTCGCCCGCGGCCACGCGCTCCTTCTGCGCCGCCTTCTTGCGCTGCTGCAGCTCCGCCGACACGCGTGCCCTTTCGAGATCGAGCTCCTCGCGCGACAGCTGCGCGTACTCGGCCGCCCAGTCCAGGGGCTCGGCCGGAGCGGGCGGCTCCTCGGGCTCGCGAGGATCGGCCGTCTCGGCCGGGTCCGGCGACTGGGCGTCGACGAGCGCGTCCTCACGCGCGGACGCGTCGGGGACGAGCGCAGCCGCGTCCGCGGGCTCCTCGTCCTGGGCGGGGTGCTCGACCTGGGCGGCTCGCGGCTCGAGCGGCTCGGTCTCCCGCGTCGCGCGGAAGAGGACGTACGCCACGGCGAGCAGCACGACGACGAGCAGCGCGGCCAAGGTCGGCTTCATCGTTCATTCGGCGCGGCCGGAGACCGCGCGATGCGGTCGGGCGTGGTGGGCCACACTGGACTTGAACCAGTAACTTCCACGCTGTGAACATGGCACTCTGCCAATTGAGTTAGTGGCCCAGCGAGGGGGAGCGACTCTAGCAGCTCGGCGGCGGTTGGCAAGCTCGGCGTGCAGAGGCGGCGGGGCCGGCGGCGGGGCTACGGGTGCGGGTCGAGCTGGCGGCGCGTGATCTCGCGCAGCTTCGCTTCGGCGCGGCGCAGGAGCATGCGGACCGCGTCCTCGGAGCGGCCGCCCATGCGCTCGCCCGCGTCGCGCAGCGAGAGGCCCTCGAAGAAGACGAGCGTGATCGCCGTGCGGTGCTCGCCCGAGAGCTGGGCGAGCGCGCGGCGCAAGATGCCGAACGCCTCGGTCCGCTCGACTTGCGTCGTGATCGAGAGATCCTGCGCGGGCGGCTCGTAGCGCGGCCCCGCGTCGCCCGCGTTCGCGGGCGAGTCCTCGATGTTGCGCTCCTTGGAAACGTCGCGCTTGCCGGCGGCGTAGAATTCCGCCTTGTCGCGGATCTTGTTCTGCAGGATCTTCACGAGCCAGCGCATGAGCGAGCCCTCGCCCTGCCACTGGTAGCGCGTGAAGTCCCGCGTCGCCTCGCGGAACGTCGTCTGCGCGAGGTCGTCCGCGGACTCCTTCAGGCGCAGCCTCGGGCCGAGCCGCTTGCGCGCCTGCTCGACCATGTAGCCGTGGTAGCGCGAGAACAGCCGGTTGAGCGCCTCGACGTCGCCGCCTTGGGCGCGCGTCACGAGCGCGAGGGTCTCCGGGTCGCGGAAACCGTGCGGGAGCTCGAAGACCGGCTCGCCGTCCTCGTCCTCGAGGTCGGCGAACGGATCGAGCTCCTCCGCCCGGCCCTCGGCCCGCCCCGGCGCGGCCAGCCCGGGCTCGGCCGGGACCGGCTCCGCTCCGGACGCACCGGAGGCGGCCCGCTGCTCGTCGCCGGGCTCCTCGTCGTCGGGTCGGGGTCGGTTGGTCATGGGGAGGTGCGTGACGGCGCGGTGGCTACGGGGCGGCTCTCCCCACAGTAAACGCTATCCCACCCGCGGACGTTGGAGCGGAGCTCCGGGCTGCCGCGTAGAAGCGCGTGGAGCCCCTACCGAAGCGGGCCCCGGCCCATTACGTCCCTGCGGCCCCGATTTTCAAGAACGCCTCCTCGTCGAGCACCTCGATGCCCAGCTCCTCGGCCTTCTTGCGCTTGCTGCCGGGCTTGTCGCCCACGACGAGGTAGTCGGTCTTCGCGCTCACGCCCGATACCACCTGGCCCCCCAGGACCTCGATCCGGCGCTTCGCCTCGGCCCGCGACATCGTCTCGAGCGTCCCGGTGATGCAGAGCCGCTTCCCCGCGAAGGGTCCGCCGCCGCCGCTCGAGGGGTCGGGTTCGAGAATCGTCACGGGGACGTCGAGCAGACGCTGGACGAAGGCGCGGTTCGCGTCGCTCCGAAACCAGGTCGCGATCTCGCGCGCCATCTCCGGCCCGATGCCCTCCAGCCCCTGCAGATCCTCCTCGCTCGCCTCCGCGAGCTCGTCCGGGCTCGCGAAGTGCCGCGCGAGCAGACGCGCGGTCGCGCCGCCGACCTCGGGGATGCCGAGCGCGACGAGAAAGCGCTCGAACGGCACTCCGCGGCGCTGCTCGAGCTGCGCGAACAGGTTGTCGACGCTCTTCTCGCCCCAACGCTCGAGCCCGAGCAGGTCCTCGCGGCGCAGGTGGAACACGTCCGCGGGGATGCGGATCAGGCCCGCGTCGACGAGCCGCTCGATCAGCTTCTTGCCGATGCGGTCGATCTCGAACGCGCCGCGGCCCGCGAGCAGCTCGACGCGCCCGACGAGCTGGGGCTTGCACGCCAGGCCGTTGGGGCACAGCCAGTAGCGACCGTGCTCGAGCGTCTGCGTGCCGCACGCCGGGCAGCGCTCGGGCATGACGAGCTCCTCGCGCCAGCCCCAGGTCACGCCCGGCCGCACGTTCGGGGTCTCGCCCGCGCCGGCGCCATCCGCCTCGAGCAGCTCCTCGGGGAGCCCCTCGCGCCAGCCCTTGGGCGCGCGTCCCTGCGCCGGCTTCGAGACGCCCATGATCTGCGGGATCACGTCGCCCGCGCGCTTGAGGAAGACGCGGTCGCCGACGTGCAGCCCCAGGCCTTGGACGTGCGTCGCGTTGTGCAACGTCGTGTGCCGCACGACGACGCCGCCGACCTCGACCGGGTCGACGTGCGCGCGCGGCGTGAGCCGGCCGTTCGTGCCGACTTGCACCTCGATCGCGCGCAGCGTGCTCGTCGCCTCGATCGCGGCGAACTTGTGCGCGTACTGCCAGCGCATCGCGCGCGCCGTCTGGCCGAGCCGCTCGCGCAGGTCGAGCCGGTCGAGCTTCGCGACGATGCCGTCGACGTCGAACGGGATCTCGAACCGCCGCGCCTCCATCCGGTCGTGGTACTCGATGCACGCGCGGATCCCCGTCACGACCTCGCCGTAGCCCGAGTCGGGCAGGCCCCAGTCGCGCAGCGCCTGGAACTGGTCGGCGTGCGTCTCGAACGTCGCGCCGACGCACAGCGGCGCGCCCCACGTGTGGAGCTCGAGCGGGTAGCGCGCGACCTCGGCCGGGTCCTTGCGCCGCAGCGCGCCCGAGGTCGCGTTGCGCGGGTTCATCAGGAGCGGCAGGCCGCGCTCCTCGCGCTCCTTGTTCAGCTTCGCGAACGTCTCGCGCGCGATCAGCACCTCGCCGCGCACCTCGAGCCGCCGCGGCACGGGCCGCTTCTCGTCGGTCAGCCGCAGCGGGAGGTTGCGCACCGTGCGCAGGTTGCTCGTCACGAGCTCCCCCACCGCGCCGTCGCCGCGCGTGACGCCGCGCACGAACAGTCCGTCCTCGTAGAGCAACGATGCGCTGACGCCGTCGAACTTCGGCTCGACCGCCCACGCGAGCTCGTCGCCGCTCTCGAGCTTGAGGTAGCGCAGGACGCCCTCCTCGAAGTCGAGCACCTCTTGCTCGTCGAAGAGGCTGTCGATCGACAGCATCGCCACCTCGTGCGCGACCTTCTCGAAGGACTCGCCCTCCTCGAGCGGCGCGCCGACGCGCTGCGTCGGGCTGTCGGGCACGACGAGCTCGGGGTGCGCCGTCTCGAGCTCGACGAGCTGGCGGTACAGCGCGTCGTACTCCGCGTCGGCGATCTCCGCCCGGCTCTCGATGTAGTAGAGCCGGTCGTGGTGGCGGATCTGCGCGCGCAGATCCAAGGCGCGGCGACGGACGTCCTGCGAGGCCATCGGCGAGCTCACGCGGGGCGGGGACCGCCCGGCAGCACGTCCTCGGGCGCGAACGCGAGCGGCAGGAGCTCGGCGAGCGAGGTCTCGACCCGGCCGCCGCCCGCGCCGACGCACAGCACCGCGAGATCGGGCGCGAGCTCGCTGAGCATCTGCCGGCACGCTCCGCACGGCATCAGGGGCGCGGGCCGGTCGGACCAGACCGCGATCGCCTCGAACGAGCGCGCGCCGCACGAGACCGCGCGGACGAGCGCGCTGCGCTCGGCACAGATCGTCAGCCCGTAGCTCGCGTTCTCGACGTTGCAGCCCGCGTACACGGTCCCGTCGGACGCGAGCAGCGCCGCCCCGACGTGCACGCCCGAGTAGCGGCAGTACGCGGCGCCGGCCGCCTCGCGCGCCACGCGCGCGAGGCGCTCCCAGCGCTCGTCCGAATGGTCCTCCGGCCGCTCCTCCGAATGCGTTCCGTCGCCTACGCCCGTCATCGCGCGCGGATTGTCCGTACGGCGGCCCGCACCCGTCAACCGCGGCGACTCGACCAGACCCATCGACCCGGCGCTGGCTCATCCCGCGAGCGCGTGCCCGTCGCGCGCGGCGTCGGCCGTCTCGTACCCCAGGTACGGGACGACGAGCCGCAGCACGCGCGTGCCCGTCAGCGGGTCCTCGCGCTCCTCGGTCTGGAGTTGCGCGACGACGAGCCGGCCCTCGAGGTCGCTCGGCTCGAGCTCGAGCGGGCCGCTCGTGTCGAACCCGAGCTTGTCGAGCACGAACTTGACGCGGCGCGTGCCGCGCTCGCTCCACGCGAGCCCGTCCCATGCGGCCGTCCGTCCGGCGTAGTCGCCCTCGGCGACCTCGAGCCGCATCGCCCAGCGCGGCGAGCCGTCGCGGTTCTCGCCCTCGCGGACCTCGGCGACCCGGCACAGATACGTCCCCTCGGGGATCGACACGTAGTTCTCCACGTCTTCCACTTCGCTGAAATCGAACTGCATGCGCGCGTCGAGCCGCCGGCCACCCGGACACCGTGTCCGGACGCGGGCTCGCCTCGCGGGGTGGACCGCCGGCGGCGCGCACGGTTTCACTCACGATGTGGAAATCGTCGCCGATTTCGTCGCGCTCGTCGGCCGCGGCGGCCGCGGCGCGCGCCGCAGGAGCACGAGTCCCACGACGAGGCTCGCCGCCGCGAGCACGTGCACCGCGGCGACGACCGGCTCCGCGTAGACGCTGGCCGGCGCGTCGGCGCCGTAGCGGAGCGCGATCAGCATCGACACGAAGTTGTTGAGCGCGTGTGCAGCGATCGCGATGCGGATCGAGCCGTGGCGCCACGCGAGAAAGCCGAGCCACGCTCCGAGCACCGCGGCGAACGGCGATTGCATCGGATCGAAGTGGACCAGGCCGAACGTGACGGCGGGGATCGCGATCGCGGCCGCCGGCGCGAGGACATCCTGCAGGCGCCGCTGCACGTACCCGCGGAAGAACAGCTCCTCGCACACGCCCGGCGCGACGCTGAGGAGCACGATCGCGAGCCACGGGTTCGCCGCGGCGGCGTGCAGGATCAACTCCAGGCTGGGGCCCGGCTCGAGGCCCGTCCGCTCGAGGAGCCACACCATCGGCGGCGTGAACGCGAGCGAGCCGAACGTGAGCGCCGCCGCGACGCCGAGCGGGAGCCGCCCCGGGCCCAGGCCCAGCCGCTCGACGAACGGCACGCTGGACAGCTTGCCCGCGACGAATGCGCCGGCGAACAGGACCGCCTGCAACGAGAGCACGACGACGGCGAAGCCGCCTGGCGTCACCAGGACGCGCCTCGTCCACGCGTCCGTGTCGAACTTTGGATCGCCCAGATCGGGGAGCCCGACTCCGGACACGACGCCCGCGAGGAGCGCCCCCACCACGCCGGCCGCCAGAACGGCCGGGAACACCAAGATCAGCGCGACGATCGGCGTCCACAGCCGCCGGGGTCGCTCGCCTTCGCGCGCGCTCTCCACGCTCATCGCGCGCCTCCGTGCGACGCGACGGTCCGCGCGTCGTGCGCCAGCGTGCCCGGGCCGGTGACCGCCGCGAAGACGCGCTCCATGTTCCCGCCGAGCACCTTGCGCACGTCGTCCTCCGCGCAGCCGTGCGCGAGCAGCATGTCCGCGAGCCGGCCGTAGCACGACGCGTCCTCGAGGCCGGCGGGCGCGCGCTGGATGCCGTCGTAGTCCGAGCCGATGCCGACGTGGTCGATGCCCGCGACGTCGATCGCGTGGAGCACGTGGTCGAGCACGCGCGACGCGCGCAACGGCTCGGCCGCGCGCTGCATGTGCTCCGACTGCAGCAGGAACGTGTCGGTCGCGTTGCGCCCCGCGATGCGGCGGTAGGCGTCGTCGTCGCGCACGCGCTGCTCCTCGGCGCGCGCCCGCGCGTCGAGGAACCCGGGGTGGAAGACGACGCCGACGACGCCGCCCGCCGCCGCGAGCGCGCGCAACTGCGCGTCGTCGAGGTTGCGCGGGTGGTCGTGCAGCGCCTTGCAGCCGGAGTGGCTGGCGATCGGCGGCCGGCTCGTCGTCTCGAGCGCGTCGTAGAACGAGCGCTCGCCCGCGTGCGAGAGGTCGACGACGATGCCGAGCCGGTTCATCTCGCGCACGACGTCGCGGCCGAACGCGGAGAGCCCCGCGGGTACGTCGGGTCCCGCGCCGTCCTGGCACGAGCGGATCCAGCGCAGGTGGTTGTTCCACACGAGCGTCATCACGCGCACGCCGCGCTCGAAGAAGCAGCGCAGCTCGTCGAGGCTCTCCTCGATCGAGTGGCCGCCCTCGATGCCCGCGATCGCGGCGATGCGGCCCTGCGCGCGCGCTTCGTCGAGCTCGCGGCCGTTCGTGGCGAGGCGCACCTGGTCCGAGCGCTGCGCCGCGAGCGCGTGGACCGCGTCGAGCAGCGCGTGCGTGCGCTCGGCGCCGCCCGTGCCGTCGGCACGCATGTAGGACGTGCCGTCGGCACGCATGGAGGACGGATCGACCCAACAGACGAGCACGACGGCGCCGAGCCCGCCCTCGCGCCCGCGCACGAGGTCGAGCTGGCCGCGGCCGCGCTCGCCCAGGTCGTGGCCCAGATCGAGCGCGCGCTGGATCGAGTCGACGTGCGCATCGAAGACGGGGAGCTCGGCGACGAGCGCGCGCGCGTGCGCGGAGATTTTCGGCATCGTGGCGTCCGTGTAGGCTGTGGCGATGAGCAGCCGCCTCCTCGAGCTCGACCACTACGTCATCCGTCGCAAGATCCTGAAGATCTTCGGCGCGAGCTTCCACGTCTACACCCTGTCCGGCGCGCTCGTCGGCTTCAGCAGCCAGAAGGCGTTCAAGCTGCGCGAGGACATCCGCGTCTACGAGGACGAGTCGCAGACGCGGGAGCTGCTCACGATCGGCGCGCGCAACATCATCGACTTCGCCGCGGCGTACGACATCGTCGACGCGACCGAGGGGACCAAGGTAGGCGCCGCGCGCCGCCGGGGCTGGAGCTCGATCCTGCGCGACTCCTGGGAGCTGCTCGACGCGAGCGACCGGCCGATCGGCACGCTGCGGGAGGACTCGGCGGTGCTGGCGATGGTGCGGCGGCTGCTCAGCAACCTCGTGCCTCAGACGTACCGCCTCGAGGTCCCCGGCGGCGGCGGCGCGACGCTGCGCCAGCGCTTCAATCCGTTCGTGTACCGCCTCGAGGTGCGGGTCGACCCCGGCGCGACGGTCGATCGGCGGGCCGTGCTGGGGCTCGCGGTGCTGCTCGCCGCGATCGAGGGACGGCAGGAGTAGGAGCGAGAAGATCGGGGGCGTAGCGCCACCATCGCGCGCGCGCTCCAGTACTGCCCCCGAGGGTGGGGTGGAATCGGCGGAGGGCTCACGCGCGCGCGTACGCGCGCGCCCGCGCCCGCGCGCGCGCGCGACCCCCCCTGCCATACCGACAGCCCGCCGCTCTCCACCCCCCGCTCGCTGCCACTCTGGCAGCCGACCCGCGCTCGCGACCCCGCTGGCGGCCCCCTGCGGCACCGGCACGGGCTTTGCTCCCCGCGGGCGCCTCCCGCGCGGCGGGCCTGCGCAATGACCGACCCCCTTCCCACGATTCGGCGGATCCTGCTGGCGGACGACGACGACGAGGTGCGCCTCGGGATCGCCGATCTGCTGAGCGGGTTGGGGCTCGAGGTCTTCCAGGCCCAGACGGGTCTCGAGGCCCTCGAGATCGTGCGGATGCGGCAGATCCACGCGGCGCTGCTCGACCTCAACATGCCCCAGTGCACGGGGCTCGAAGCGTTGCCGCGGATCCGGCAGGAGCGGGCGGGGCTGCCCTGCATCGTCTACTCGGGCAACCTGACCGACGCGCTCGAGCGCGCCCTCCTGTCGGCCGGCGCGTTCGCCGTCCTGCACAAGCCCGTTCGCCCGGACCGGCTGCGGCGCGAAGTGCTGCGTGCGCTCGAGCAGTCCCCGTACCTGGCTGGCAGACACGATCTGAACTGATCCAGCCAGACCGCTCCCGCCAGACCGACCCCGCCAGACCGATCCAGCCAGACCGACCCAGCCGGACTGGCCCCGCCGAACCGACCCAGCCGGACTGACCCAGCAGTCCAACTCAACGACAAGAGAAGAGAACCCCAAGAGCTCCAATCCATGGCTACCAAGACGAAGACCCAGGTCAACATCCGCCCTCTCTCCGACCGCGTGCTCGTCCAGCGCGTCGAAGCCGAAGAGAAGACCGCCGGCGGCATCCTGCTCCCCGAGAGCGCGAAGGAGAAGCCGAAGGAAGGGCGCGTGATCGCGGTCGGCGAGGGCAAGCTCCTCGAAAGCGGCGACCGCTCGAAGATCACCGTCAAGGTCGGCGACCGCGTGCTGTTCAGCTCGTACGCGGGCACGGAGATCAAGTATCAGGGCGAGGAGTACCTGATCATGGGCGAGAACGACCTGCTCGCCATCATCGGCTAGTCCCGAGCCGACGAGGAGAACCAAGAACATGGCGAAACAGATCAGCTACGACTCCGAAGCGCGCGAGCACATCCGCATGGGTGTGCGCAAGCTCGCGCGCGCGGTGAAGGTCACGCTCGGCCCGCGCGGGCGCAACGTGATCATCGAGAAGTCCTTCGGCAGCCCGACCGTCACCAAGGACGGCGTCACCGTGACGAAGGAGATCGAGCTCGAGGATCCGTACGAGAACATGGGCGCGCAGCTCGTGAAGGAAGTCGCCGCGCGCACGAACGAGGGCGCGGGCGACGGCACGACAACCGCGACCGTCCTCGCCGAAGCGATCTTCGAGGAAGGCCTCAAGAACGTGACCGCGGGCGCCAACCCGGTCGCGCTCAAGCGCGGCATCGACGCCGCGGTCAACGCGGTCGTCGCGCACCTGAAGAAGATGTCGAAGCCCGTCAAGGGCCGCGAGGACATCGCCAAGATCGGCAAGATCGCGGCCAACAACGACCACGAGATCGGCGAGATGATCGCCGAGGCGATGGAGCGCGTCGGTCAGGACGGCGTCATCACGGTCGAGGAGGGCAAGAGCCTGTCGACCGAGGTGGACTGGGTCGAGGGGATGCAGTTCGACAAGGGCTACCTCTCCCCGCACTTCATCACGAACCCCAAGACGATGGAGGCGACCTTCGAGAACGCGCACGTGCTCGTGCACGAGAAGAAGATCTCCAACGTCAAGGACATGATCCCGATCCTCGAGGAGGTCGCGCGCACGGGCCAGTCGCTCGTGATCATCGCCGAGGACGTCGAGGGCGAAGCGCTCGCGACGCTCGTCGTCAACCGCCTGCGCGGCGCGTTCCCGGTCGCGGCGGTCAAGGCGCCCGGCTTCGGCGATCGCCGCAAGGCGATGATGGAAGACATCGCGATCCTCACCGGCGCGACGCCCGTCTTCGAGTCGACCGGCGCGACGCTCGAGGGCCTCAAGCTGAAGGACCTCGGCAAGGCCAAGAAGATCGTCATCGACAAGGACACGACGACGATCATCGAGGGCGCCGGCACGCACGACGCGATCAAGGGCCGCATCGAGCAGATCCGCAACGAGATCGAGAACACGAAGTCGGACTACGACCGCGAGAAGCTGGAGGAGCGGCTCGCGAAGCTCTCCGGCGGCGTGGCGCAGATCAATGTCGGCGCGGCGACCGAGTCCGAGATGAAGGAGAAGAAGGCCCGCGTCGAGGACGCGCTGCACGCGACGCGCGCCGCGGTCGACGAGGGCATCGTGTGCGGCGGCGGCGTCGCTCTGCTGCGCTGCCAAGAGGCGATCGACAAGCTGAAGCTGGAGGCGGACGAGCTCGTCGGCGCGCGGATCATCCGTCGCGCGCTCGAGGCGCCGCTCAAGCAGATCGCGCAGAACGCGGGCCAGGACGGCGGCGTCGTCGTCCAGAACGTCCGCGCGCAGAAGTCCCCGACCTGGGGCTACAACGCCGCGACCGACACGTACGAGGACCTCGTCGCCGCCGGCGTGATCGACCCGACGAAGGTCGGCCGCATGGCGCTCGCGAACGCCGCGTCCGTCGCGAGCCTGCTGCTCACGACCGACGCCCTCGTCAGCGACAAGCCCGAAGAGAAGAAGGAAGAGAGCGCGGGCCACCACGCCCACTGATCTCCCTCTCCGACGACTCACCGGGGCCGATCGGCTGCAAAGCCGATCGGCCCCGTTGTCGTACGGCGCCGATCGGCGCGAAGCCGATCGGCACGTTTTCGTAGCGCGCCTCCCGGAACCTGCCCGCGCCTCGGTTGCGCGCGCGCCGCCGCGCCCCTTATCCTCCCGCCGTCATGGTCGCCGACGAGGCTCCGCACGCCGCGCGATCGCGGCCCCGACGCCTGCGCCGCGGGATCGTCGTCTCGCTGGTGACGCTCGTCGTGCTGCTCGCGTTCGGCGAGCTCTGGACGCGCGTCACGAACGACCGCGAGCGCGCGTACCGCGCTGGCGTCAACCGCACGAGCGCGCGCTGGGTCGCGCTGCTCTCCGCCGGCATCTTCGAGGAGATCGACGACCCGGTCCGGCGCTACCGCATGCGCCCCGGCGCCGAATGCGTCGTCGACGGCTGGCGCTTCACGATCACGCGGCACGCGACGCGCGGGGAGGACTTCTCGCTCGAGAAGCCGCCGGGCGAGAAGCGCATCCTGTGCCTGGGCGACTCCTTCGCGTTCGGCCTGTGGTGCGACGACGACGAAACGCTCGTCGGCCACCTCGCGCGCCTGGCGAACGAGGACGAGCGCGCCCGCGGCTCCGACACGACCTGGCGCGCCGTCAACCTCGGCGTCCCGGGCTACAACTCGCGCCAGCAGCTCCACGCGCTCGAGCAGGACGGCCTCGCGCTCGAGCCCGACGTCGTCGTGCTCTACTACAACACGAACGACATCGCGTGCCAGGGCTTCTTCCTCGACGAGGAGCTGCGCGTGCTGCGCAGCGACCACACGCCGCTCCCCGTCTCGGTGCGCAAGGCGCTGTGGAACAGCCACCTCTACGGCGCGTTCGTCCGCCGCTACGAGCGCCGCTGGTCGGGCGACGCCGCGTCGTACCTCGACGCGGCGTCGCCCTGGTCGTACGCGAGTCCCGCGAACCTCGCGTGCACACGCGCGGCGATCGAGCGCATCGCCGCGCACTGCCGCGAGCGCGGCATCCCGCTGTTCTTCGTCAACCAGCCGCTGATGTCGTGGTCGGGCGACACGCGCTCGGACGAGTGGACGATGCTGCCGATGGAGCGCTGGGCGCGGGAGCTGCGCGCGGAGCTCGGCATCCCCGGCTTCGACATGCTCGGCCTCCTGCGCAACTACCCCGACGGCGTCGACCGCTTCCCCGAGCCGCCGGCCGAGGGCTTCCTCGTCGAGCGCTATTTCGCCGACGAGACCGTGCAGGCGTACTTCGCCGGCGACACCTCGGTCGAGCTGCCCCCCGACCCCGACTTCCACCTGACGGGCGAGGGCTACGGCCACCTCGCGCGGCTCGTGTACCCGGCGATGGTCGCGGCCGGCGTGCTCGAGCGCTGAGCGGCGGGTTCTCCTCTCTTTCGCGAGCGAGCTCTTTCGCGAGCGAGTTTTTTCGCGAGCGAGCGCAACCCTTCGCGCGCGCCCCGGTCCACCCGGCGTCGCGGCTGCGGCGGGCGCTCGTTCCAAGCGCCCCGCGAGCCGCCCGCCGAGGAGGCTCCGATGCGCTCATCCGCTGCGACCCGCCGTCTCGCGCCGCTGGCGGCGCTCGCCACGCTCTCGACGGTCGCGCTTGCGCGCCCGGCGCCGGCGCAGTGTCCGCTCGATCGCCTCGCGCAGCCCGGCGGCGCGGACTTCGACGGCTTCGGCGCGAGCGTCGCACTCTGGGGCGATTGGCTCGCCGTCGGCGCGCCGGGCGACGACGCCGCGGCCCAGGACGCGGGCGCGGTGCAACTGTACGAGCTCGCCGGCAGCCGCTGGGAGCCGCGCGCGAAGCTCACGCCACTCGCGTACCACGGCGACGGCCGGTTCGGCTCGGCGCTCGCGCTCGCGCCCGCGCTGCTCGCGGTCGGTGCGCCCCGAGCCAGCTCCGAAGGGAGCGGCCTCGGCGTCGGCCGCGTGGTCGCGTACGAGCGCACCGCGAGCGGCTGGATCGACGCCGGCTCGGTCGGGCCGCCGGAATCGGCGGGAACGACGTTCTACGGCGCCGCGGTCGCGACCGACGGCGAGCTGCTCGTCGTCGGCGCGCCGTACGGCGGCACCGCTGCGCTGACGGGCGCGATCTGGACGTACGAGCGCGCGTCCGGCGGCTGGCTGGCGCTCGCGCGCATCGAGAGCCCCTCGCCGTGGCCCGGGAACGAGTTCGGATGCGCGCTCGCGCTCACGCCGCACTACCTCGCGGTCGGCGCGCGCGGCGACTCGTCGGCGGCTCCGGTCGGCGGCGCGGTGTACGTGTACGCGCGCACCGCGGGCGGGCTCGTGTACGAGACCACGCTGGTCGCGAGCGGCGAGCTCCTCGCGCTCGCGCGCTTCGGCTCGTCGCTCGCGGCGGACGGCGCGGCGCTCCTCGTCGGCGCGCCCGGGCAGATCTTCATGGACCTGCCGCTCGGCGCCGCGCACGCGTTCGAGCGCACGGCGTCCGGCTGGGTCGGGGGCGCGACGCTCGTCGCGTCCGACGCGACCTCGGGCGAGCTCTTCGGGCTGGCGGTCGCCCTCGACGGCGAGCGCGCGGCGATCGGCGCGCCGGGCGACAGCGCCCTGGGCGCGATCGGCGAGGTGCACGCGTACCGCCGCGACGCGGGCGCGTGGGCGTGGGACGGGCCGCTCCGCGCATGGGGCACGCCCGCCGCGGACGGTTTCGGCGCGGCGGTGGCGCTGCGCTCCGAGACGCTCGTCGTCGGCGCGCGCTACGCCAGCGAGGTGGGCGCGCCGGGCGGAGCGGCGTTCGTCTGGGGCACGACCGGCACCGGCTGCCTCGCCGCCGACGTCGGCGCGTTGTCGCTCGTCGAGGGCGGGACGCAGGTGCTCGAGCTGGACGCCGGCCCCGAGCACGCGCTGCGGCCCTATCTCCTGCTCGGCACCCTCACCGGGACGTGGCCCGGCATCGTGCTCGAGGGCGCGCGGCTGCCGCTCAACCCGGACGGGTACGGAGTCGCGCGGCTCTACGCCCCGAACGCGCCCCCGCTCGAGGGCAACGCGGGCATGCTCGACGCGCTCGGGCGCGCGCAGGCGAAGCTCGTGCTGCCGCCGGGCTCCCCCGCCGCGCTCGCCGGCTACACGCTCAGCCACGCGTACCTGGTCGTCGACCCGACGCCGGGGCTCGTGCGCATCGCGCAGATGAGTCACGCGGTCGACCTGCGCCTCGATCCGTGAGCCGCGTACTATGTTCCGGACGCGATGGACGAGCTCGACGACATGTACGCCCCGCCTTCCGGCGGGGGCGCCGAGCGGCGTTTCGAGCGGGTCCCCGCGTTCGGGATCCTCCTGCGCGAGACGCTGGGCATCGCGAGCACCGCCGCGCTCGTCGCGTGCTTCCCGCTCGCGCTGGCCGCTTACTTCGCGCCGACCCTCACCGACGCGTGCCTGCGCTTCGCGCTCGCGGTGCTCTTCTTCGCGGTGTCCGCGCTCCTCGTGCGCGCGACCCTCCTGATCCGCGACGCGCTCGCCGAGCCCGAGTAGGCGCCCGGCGCGCGTCATCCGCAGGGACGCGACTCGCGCTCAGCGCGGACCGGCCGCCTTGCGAGCCTTCCGCGACCGCTTCGCGGGCCCGGGCGCGCGCACGAGCTTCGCCAACGTCGCGCGGTCGATCGGCCCCGACGCCGCGAGGCACGCGTCCTTCGGGTGCAAGTGCTTGCGCGCGACGCGCACGAGGTCGTCGCGCGTGACGGCCGAAAAGAGCCCGGGGAGCTGCTCGAGATGATCGTCGGGCAGCCCGAAGCGCTCGGACGTCACGAGGTACGACACGCGCCGCGCGGCGCGCTCGAAACCGAGCGCGTACGAGCCGACGAGGTAGCTCTGCGCGAGCTCGAGCTCCGCCTCGTCGATCGGCTCGTCGCGGATGCGCTGCATCTCGGCGAGGAACGTGCGCACGGCGGTGCCGACGTGCCTGGGCGAGGTCCCGATGTATGCGGTGAACGTGCCGGGCAGCAGCCCCGCGGAGGAGTGGATGTTGGCGTAGACGGTGTACGCGAGGCCGAGCTCGTCGCGCAGGCGGCGCGAGAGCCGGTTGGTGAACCCGGGCCCGGTCCCGAGCACGTGGTCGAGCACCACGAGCGCCGGGTAGTCCGGGTCGGCGCGTCGTACGCCGAGGTGGCCGAGGTACACGTGCACTTGCTGGCGCTGCGCGGGGAACGCGTCGACGCGCGGCGCGCGCGCCGGGAACTTCTCCTCGAACGGCGGCGCCTGCGTGCCCGGCTTCCAGTCGCGCAGCCGCCGGTCGACGAAGCGCCGCACGGTCTCGGGGTCGACGTCGCCGCACACCGCGATCAACGCGCGCCGCGCGCACCAGTGCTTGCGATGGTGCGCGAGCAGGTGGCGCCGCTCGATGCGCGGCACGCTCTCGAGGCTGCCGTAGAGCGGCCGGCCGAGCCAGTGCTCGCCGTACACGAGCCTGCGGAAGCGGTTCGCCGCCTGCGTGCGCGGATCGTCGTGCTCGACGAGCAGACGATCGACGAGACGCTGCTTCTGCCGCTCGACCTTGGCGCGCGGGTACGACGGCTCGGTCACGAGCTCGCCGAGCAGGTCGAGCAGGAGCTTCCAACTGCGGCCCTCGATGCTCCCGCTGAGCCCGGACGAGTCGCCGTGGACCGTCCCGCCGGCGGGCTCCAGCATCGTCGCGAGCTCCTCCTCGGTGTGGCACGCCGTCCCCTGGTCGGCGAGGCTGCCGGTGAGCGCGGCGGTGCCCTCGAGCCCCGGCGGGTCGAGCGAATGCCCACCGCGCACGTGGATCTGCGCCGCGACGACCGGCGCGCCCGCGCGCGGCGAGACGAGCAGCGTCGCGCCGCAACTGAGCTCGTAGCGCAGGCGCGGCAAGTGCGGCGCGGGGACGGCGCCGCCGCGCAACGTCGCGGAAGCGCCGAGGAGAGCGCTCACCGCGTCGCGCGCCCCCCGCGCGCCGCCTTCGATGCCTTGCGCCGGCGCTCGCGCGTCGCGCTCTGCTCGATCGCCGGGAACGCGACCTGCTCCGCGCGCGGCACGCTCCAGCCGACGACGCGGCGCCGCGGCGAGAGCAGTCGCGCCGCGCACTCGCGCACGCGCGCGGCGGTGACCTTGTCGTGTCGCTCGCAGCCGTCGAGCGCGAGCGTCCAGTGCGCGTCGACGGCGAACTCGCCGAGCTCCTCCGCGACGTCGGACACCGTCTCGCTGTCGTACGCCTCGGACGCGCGCAGGATCGCCTTGGCGCGGCGCAACTCGGCGGCCGGCACGGTCTCGGTCGCGATGCGCGCCAGCTCCTCGTCGACCGCGCGCTCGAGCGTCGCGGGCGGCGTGCCCTGGCTGCACTCCGCGAAGAGCCAGAACACGCCGGAATCGATGCGCGTGTCGTTGCTCGTCGAGACGCTGACCGCGAGCCCCTCCTCGTACACGAGTCGATGCTGCATCCGCGCGAGCCGTCCGCCCGTCAGGATCGAGCTGATGACGTCGAGCGCGTAGTCCTCGTCGCTCGCGACCGCCGCGGTCGGCCAGGCCATGCACAGCCGGCGCCCGGGATCGTCCCACGAGAGCTCGATCCGCTGCTCGCCGCCCGGCTCGACGAGCGCGCCGCGGAAGCAATCGGCCTCGGCGAGCAGCGGCCCCGCGGGGATCGACGCGAAGTGCGCGCGCACCTTGCGCATCGCCGCGCGCGGCTCGACGTCGCCGCACAGCACGAGCGTCGCGTTCGCGGGGTGGTAGAAACGGCGGTAGTAGTCGCGCATGTCGTCCACGCCGAGCGCCGCGAGGCTGTCGGCGTAGCCGATGATCGGCCGGCCGTACGGGTGGCGCGGGAACACCGCTTGCTCGATGCTCTGTCCGAGCACGCGCCACGGCTCGTCCTCGCCCATCGCGAGCTCCTCGAGCACGACCGCGCGCTCCGCGTCGAACTCGGCGGGGTCCAGAGCGAGCGCCTGCATGCGGTCCGCCTCGATCTCGAGCGCGACGTCCCAGCGGTCGGACGCTAGCTCGAACCAGTAGGCGGTGTGGTCGTAGCTCGTGAACGCGTTGTTCTGGCCGCCCTGGATCGCGGTGACTCGGTCGACCTCGCCCTTCCCGAACACGCGCGCGCCCTTGAACATCATGTGCTCGAGGAAGTGCGACACGCCCGCCTCGCGCTCGGTCTCGTTGCGCGAGCCGACGCCGTAGAACAGGAGCGCCGCGACGACCGGGTCCGCGTGGCGCTCGGCGATCAGCACGCGCAGCCCGTTGCCCAGCTTGCGCTCGTGCACGATCGCTCCGCCGCGCGCCCGCGGGACCGCGGGCTTGCGTTTGCGGAGCGCCATCGAATGCAAAAGTCCCAATCGCCCGTGTCGCACCATGCCGCGGATCGTAGCGGGATCGACGGGCGAACGCTCACCGCCCTCGCGAGCGATCCGCGGACGACGAGCGGCGGCGCTCGTGCGGCGGCCGAGAACGCGGTCCGCCGCCCGGGCGCGCGCGGCGCGCTCCGCGGGGGCGCCGCTGCTCCCCCTCCTCGCGACCCTCGCCGGACGCGAGCGCGAGCAGACCCTCGACCTCCGCCTTGGTCAGGTGCCGCCACTGGCCGATCCGCAGCCCGCGGTCGTCGAGCGTGCCGATGCGCGTGCGCTTCAATGCGATCACCTTGGCCCCGACGCGGGCGAACACGCGCCGCACCTCGCGGTTCTTGCCCTCGCGAATCGTGACCAGGAGCGTCGAGCTGGACTCGTTGCGCTTGCGCACGACGATGCGCGCACCGGCGGTGCGCCCCTCGGCGAGGTGTACGCCGCGCCGGACCTGGTCGAGCGCCTCGTCGTCGATGCGGCCGCGCACGCGCACGAGGTAGGTCTTCTCGACCTCGTAGCGCGGGTGCATGACGCGGTTGGCGAACTCGCCATCGTCGGTGAGCAGGATCAGACCGACCGTATCCTCGTCGAGGCGTCCGACGGTGTAGATGCGGCCCTTGTCGCGGTCGTTGACGAGGTCGATCGCGCGCTTGCGCAGCTCCCGCTCGTCGTTCGTACACACGACGCCGGAGGGCTTGTTGAGCAGGTAGTAGCGGTGCCGCAGCCGGCGCGGCTCGAGCACGCGTCCGTCGACCTCGACGCGCTGCGCCGCCGGGTCGATCTTGACCCCGAGACGCGTCTCGGGGTGGCCGTCGACGAGCACCTCGCCCGCGGCGATCATCTCGTCGCACTTGCGTCGCGACGCGACGCCGTGGTCTGCGAGGAACTTGTTGAGGCGCACGAGCTCGCTGTCGTCGCGCTCGTCGTCGTGAGGGCTCATGGGCGGTGGAGGCAGCGGATGAGGAGGAGCTCGCCGTCGGACTCGACGTCGTGATAGCCGGTCGCCGCGGGCACGAGCAGGGTGTCGCAGCGCGCGATCGGCAGGCGAACGCCGTCGGTGCGCGCGGTCAGCGCGCCCGCTCCGGCGACGACCGTGTAGACCTGGTACTGGTGGCCGGTCGCGAGCCGCGTCCGGCCGCGCACGCGCAGCGCGTCGAGCCCGAACGTGCGGCAGCGCGCGAGCGGCGCCCGCTCGAGCTCGTCCGACACGCGCAACCACGTCGGCTGCTGCGGCGCGCGAACGGGCGCGCCGAAGCGGATGCACTCGAGCGCCTGCTCGACGTGCAACTCGCGCGGCTTCCCGTCGAGCCCGACCCGACCCCAGTCGTCGATCCTGTAGGTCGTGTCGGAGTTCTGTTGCACCTCGAGCAGCGTGATTCCCGCGCCGATCGCGTGCACCGTCCCGCCCGGCACGAGCAGGCAGTCTCCCGCGCGCACCTCGAACGTCGCGCACAGGTCGGCGACTGCGCCGCGCTCGAGCGCATCGAGGAAGCGGCCGCGGTCGACGTCCGGCGCGAGACCCGCGTAGAGCCGCGCCCCCGGCCGCGCGTCGAGCACGATCCACGCCTCGCTCTTGCCCTCGGCGCCGTTCCCCAGCCGCGCGGCCGTCGCGTCGTCGGGGTGCACCTGGATCGAGAGGTTCTCGTTGGCGTCGATCAGCTTCACGAGCACCGGGAAGCGCCCCTCGTCCGTCGCCGGCGCCTTGCCGAGCAGCGCGCGCGCGTCTTGCGCCATCAGCTCGCCCAGCGTGCGCCCCGCGTCCGCCCCTTCGGCGACGACGCTGTTCTCCCGCGCGCGGTCGACGAGCTCCCACGTCTCGCCGATCGGCACGTCGGGCGGCAGCGCCAGGCCGAGCGCGCTCTCGAGAGCACGCCCGCCCCACACCTTCTGGAGGAAGCGGCGCTCGAAGCGCAGAGGTCGGTCGAGGGTGTGCACGGCGGATCCGCGGCGTCCGCCGCGACCCGACAGCGTAGCCGCCACGCCCCCTCCGCTGCTCAGCGACTCGGCGAACGTCGCTTCGCGCCGGCTCCGCCGTGCGCTTCGTCGCCGCGCTTGCTCGCGCTGGGGCCCTTCGCCGCGCCGCCGCGCTTGGCCGCGCTGCGGCCCCTCGCCTCCCCGCCGCGCTGGGCCGCGCTGCCGCCCTTCGCCTCACCGCCGCGCTTGGCCGCGCTGCGGCCCTTCGCCTCACCGCCGCGTTTCGCCGCGCGGCCGTCCGGCGCCGCGCTGGCGCGCTCCGGCCGGCGGGCGGCTGTCGCCCGCGGCGGATCCGCGGACGCGCCCTCCGCCGGGGCCGCGCGAGCGCCGCTCTGGGGCGGGCGCGACGCCGTCCGCGCCGCGCCGCTTTCGAGCAGGCGCCGCGCCTCGGCGCGCGCCGTCGCCTCGTCCGCGCCGCCGGCGATCATGTCCGCGATCTCCCGCGCGCGCTCGTCGCCGTCGAGCCGCGCGACCTCGGTGCACGTCCGCTCGCGGGCCGTCCGCTTGCGCACGCACAGGTGCGTCGCGGCGGCCGCCGCGATCGCCGGCAAGTGCGTCACGCACAGCACCTGGTGGTGCTCGCCGAGCGCGCGCAGGTGCTCGCCGACCGCGGGACCGAGGCGGCCGCCGACTCCGGCGTCGATCTCGTCGAACACGAGGGTGCGGCCCTGGTCGCACGAGGCGAGCACGCCGCGGAGCGCGAGCATGATGCGCGCCGCCTCGCCGCCCGAAGCGACGTGCCGCAGCGGGCGCATCGGCTCGCCCGGGTTCGCCGCGAGCCGGAACTCGACCGCGTCGGTGCCGCGCGATCCGAACAGCCGCCGGTCGCGCTCGATCCGCTCGGCGAGATCCGCGGGTTTTTCGTTCGGCGAGGGTGCGCGCTCGCGCGGCGCGACGTCGAGCTCGAAGCGCGCCTTGCCCAAGCCGAGCTCGTCGAGGCGCGCGCAGACCGACTGCGCGAGGCGGGGCCCGAGCGCCCGCCGCGCCTGGGCGAGCCGGCCGGCGCTGGTGGCGAGCTCGGCGCGCACGGTCTCGAGCTCGTCCGCGAGCCCGTCCGCCCCCTGCTCCGCGCGCGCGAGCTCGTCGAGCTCGGTCTGCATCACGGCACGTCGCCCGCCGAGCTCGTCCGCGCCCACGCCGAAGCGCTCCTCGAGCTTCTCCACGTCCGCGAGGCGCCCCTCGACGAGCTCGAGCCGCGCCGGGTCGTCCTCGACGCCGTCGACGAACGATGCGAGCGAGGCGCACGCCTCCTCGAGGTGGAGCACCGCTTCGCACAGCTCGTCGGCGACGGGCGCGATCGCGTCGATGCGCGCGCGCCAGCGGCCGACGAGCCGCTCGGCCTGGCGCAGACGGTCGAGCAGCGCCTCGTCGCTCTCGGACAGCGCCTCGCCGAGCCCACCGAGCTCGGAGCGGATCGCAGCGGCGTCGCGCAGGATCGCGCGCTCGCCGACGAGCGCCGCTTTCTCGCCGGGCTCCGGCGCGGCGCGCTGGAGCTCGGCGACGCGGAAGCGCAGGTACTCGAGCCGGTCGATCCGCTCGGCGCGCTCGCGGTCGAGACCGAGGACGCGCTCGGCGAGCAAGAGCCAGCGCGCGCGCAGCGCCCGGTAGGTCGCGAGCTCGTCGGCGAGGCCGCCGAACGAGTCGACGAGCCGCAGTTGCTCCGCCGGCTCGAGCAGCCGCTGGTGGTCGTTCTGTCCGTGGATCTCGATCAGGACGGGCGCGAGCGCGCGCAGGCTCTTGAGCGCGATCGGCCGATGGTCGAGGTGGGCGCGCGTGCGTCCGTCGCGGGAGAGCGTGCGCCCGAGCAGCAGCTCGTCGTCGACGTCGAGCTCGTCGGCGAGCGCCGGCAGCTCCCGGGCGATCCGCTCGCGCACGCGCGCCGCGCTCGCCCCCGAGAGGGTGAAGCGCCCTTCGACGCGCGCGTGCTCGGCGCCGTCGCGCACCCACCCGGCGATGTCGCCGCGCGGCCGCTCGCCGAGCAGGAACTCGAGCGCGCCGACGAGCAGGCTCTTGCCCGCACCGGTCTCCCCGGTGATGACCCCGAGCCCCGGCCCGAAGCACAGATCGACCTTCTCGATGAGCGCGAGATCGCGGATGCACAGCTCGACCAACATCGCCAGGAGAATCGCACGCCGCCGGGGTCCCGATCAACGCGCGACGAGCGATCCCCGAACCGGGGAAGGCCTCGGCGGCACCGTTCCAAGTCCGCGCGCCGACGCGGCTTGCACGCGCTACCCCACGCCGCTCGCTCCCCGCTTCGCCGCACGTCGGCAAATCACCACGCGAACGACGGGTTCGAGCTCCCTCAGGTGCTCCCGTTCGAGTCCGATGCGGTCCTGGCGAACGAGGGCTGCGCTGCGGAGCGGAGATGGTCTCCGCCCCACGCGCCCTCACCCCCCGCGGTGACGCGGGACCATCTCGAGAACCTCTCCCTCTCCTGATGGGCGGGGTCGTGCGTCTGACGACGCACGGCCCCGTTCTCGAGGGCAGCGCGAGCAGCACGTCTCGCCGAGCGGCGCGCGTCGACACCAGCGCGAGCAGCACGTCGCGACGGCAGCGCGACCGAGAAGCGCACAACGCTTACGAACCGCACGCGCTACCTCGCCCCCGAAGCTCGGTCCCCAGGGCGGGAGGGGGGTGGCGAGGTGGGCAACCGCGCGTGCGCGCGCGCGTGCGCGGGCGCGTGCGCGCGTGCGCGCGACCGCTCAGCGCCGCGGCGCCGTGCGGGCGCGTGACGCTTCGATCCGCTGCGCGATCCGATCGAGCTCCGCCGTTGCGTGGTCCGGGAGCGCCGTCGTGCGGGCGCGGTCGAGCTCGCTCGCGGCCAGCGAGTAGCGGCCGAGCTCGAGCAGCGCGAGAGCGCGGCTGGCGTGGAGCACCGTGCCCTCGGTCACTTGGCGCTCGAGGCGACGCGCGGCGACGATCTCGAGCCAGGGCTCGTCGAGGAAGATCTCGCGGACGATCGCGACGACCTCGAAGCGCTCGTACGGGCGTGCGTCGCGCAGGAGGCGCTCGGCGAGCGAGTCGCGGCGCGCGAAGAGGCGCTCGCACACGTCGAAGTGCTCGCGGACCTCCCAGGTGAGCTGCTCGTCACCCCACGCCGCGTAGCCCGCGTAGTCGAGCTCGCCGAAGCGCGTCAGCCACGGGTTCCAGCTCGCCAGAGCGCCGCGGAGCTGGACGACCATCCGCAGCTCCTCGCCCAAGCGCGCGTCCGGCGCGCGCCGCACGTCGCGCAGAGCGACGAGCACCGGCGCAGCCGCGGCCTCGACCGGTGACGGACCGGAAGGCGAAGCGGAAGGCGAAGCGGAAACCGGAGCGGAAACCGGAGCGGACGCCGCAGGCGCGGCGCCGGCCCCCGCGGCTGCTCCGTCCCTCGGATCGTCGAGCACGTCCGCCCACGGCAGCGAGAGCGCCGCGAGGCAGGCGAGCGCGATGCGCGTCGTCTCGATCATCGCCAAGCCGGGCGCGCAGGGCGCCCGCCTCCCCTATCGGCCGGCTCGGCGGCGCGCTGGAGCCGGCGGGCGGAACCGCTTTCCGACCCCGCCCCCGGCCGGCGCGCGCGGGTCGCGGGCAGACCGCGGGCGGGCGCCGAGCTGGCCCGCCCGAGCGCGCCCGTCACAGGTCGATCGGCTCGCCGTCGATCCAGACGCCCGCGAGCGCCAGATCGGGCAGCGCCAGCGCGATGAGGTCGGCGCGACAGCCCGGTGCGATGCGCCCCACGTCCGTCTCGGCCCCGAGCGAGCGCGCCGGCGCGTGCGACGCCATCGTCAGGGCGTCGGCGAGCCCGACGACGCCGCGGCCGACCAGGCGTCGCACCGCCTCGAGCTGGCCCGTCGCGGAGCCTGCCAGGCGCGGCTCGGCGCCCTCCCGCTCGACCGGGTAGAACGCCGCGCCCGCACGCACGAGGTGGCTGCGGCCATGCCACTCGAACCGGTCGCAGCCCGTGCCGGCGCCCTTCAGCGCGTCGCTCACCAGGCACAGGTGGCGCGCGCCGCGCGCGGCGAGCGCGATCTCGACCGCCTCCGGCCCGACGTGCACGAGGTCGCCGATCAGCTCGGGGACGAGCGCGTCGTCCAGGAGCGCGGCCCCCGCCAGCCCGACCTCGCGGTGGTGCCACGGACGCATCGCGTTGAACAGGTGCGTCGCGCCGGTCGCACCGGCGCGCGCGGCGGAGCGCGCCTGCGCCGACGTCGCGAGGCTGTGGCCGAGCGAGACCCGCACGCCCGAGCGCACGAGCTCCGCGACGAGATCCGCGCTGCCGGGCAGCTCGGGCGCCAGGGTCATGCGCCGGATGCCGCGGCCGTCGCCCGTCGACGGGCCGAGGATCGCGCGCAGCGCGTCGACGGACGGCTCGGCGAGGTCGTCGGGCGGGAGCGCGCCGGCGGCCGCACGGCTGACGAAAGGGCCCTCGAGGTGCAGCCCGAGCACGCGCGCCCCCGAGCCGGGGGGCAGCGCGCGCGCGGCCGACCAGACGCGCTCCGCGTCGGCGCCCAGGCGCTCGGGCGCGCGCGGGAACAGCGTCGGCTGGAACGCCGTCGTCCCGGCGCGGGCGAGCGCGCGCGCCATGCCGGCGAGGTCGTCGAGCGGGTCGCAGCCGCCGAATCCGTGCACGTGGACGTCGACGAGGCCCGGCGCGATCACGAGCGCCGCGGCGTCGGACGCGAGCGCCGGATCGAGCTCGACGGCGGCGATGCAGCCCGCCGCGACCTCGAGGTGGCCCGGCAAGAGCCGGCCGTCGACGAGCAGCCGGCCCGAGAGCCTCATCGTCCCGCGCTCCGCGCGTACCACAGGCTGCTCGAGCCGTAGTCCCGCCGGCTGGCGTCCACGGCCGCCGGGAACGCGCGCTCGTCCAACGCGCGCCGCTCGACGTGCAGCACGGCGACACCGTCCTCCTCCAGCACGCCGCCGACGAGACGCTCGAGCGCGCGGAACACGAGCGCGCGGCCCTTGCCGTCGGCGACGAGCGCATAAGGCGGGTCGAGGAACGCCACGTCCCAGCGCTCGCCCGGCGCGCCCCACACGCGCTCGTCCAGCGCGTCCGCGCCGACGACCTCGGCGCGATCGCCCACGCCGAGCGTCTCGACGTTCGCGCGCAGGACGCGCAACACCGGCTGCGCGCGCTCGACCAGGCGCGCGCGCGCCGCGCCGCGGGAGAGCGCCTCGAGGCCCAGGCTCCCCGTCCCGGCGAACAGGTCGAGCACGCGCGCATCCCCGATCTCGGGCGCCAGCGTCGAGAACAGCGCTTCGCGCACGCGGTCGAGCATCGGCCGCGTCCCGCGTCCCGGCGGCGCCGCGATCCGGCGGCCCCGGTGCTCCCCGGCGATGATGCGCACGCCAGAGCGTAGCGTCCGCGGGCGCGCGGTCGCAGCGGTCCGCGAGGAGGACCGCGCGCGTCGAGGGCGAGCGGGGAGCGCGGCTTCCCCGGCCGCGCTCCCCGCTCTCGCCTGCCGCAGGTTTCCCCTCCTACTGCAGGTTGCCGTCTCGGCCCGAGCCCTTGCCGGTGCGCGGACCGTCGCCTTCGCCTCCGATCCGCTCCGACGGCGTCCCTCCCGAGCTCGAGCCGAAGAAGGTGCGCGCGTTGCCGACGAGCATTTCCGGACGGAAGCGCTCGAAGTGCAGCAGCGGATGGCGCTGGGCGAACTGGTGGTCGGAGAGCGCCCGCGCCTTCTCGAATTCGCCGAACAGCTCGGGCCACTCGCGCTCCGCGAGCTCCTTCGCGAACG
Source organism: uncultured Planctomycetaceae bacterium (assembly GCA_964528575.1). Lineage (GTDB taxonomy): Bacteria > Planctomycetota > UBA1135 > UBA1135 > CAZGTQ01. The sequence goes on from CAZGTQ010000388.1 coordinate 25,072, forward strand.
CCTCGTGGCGCAACGCGACGACGCGCTCGCGCAGCTCGACGTCCACCTCCTCCGCGCCGGCCAGGTCGCGCACGAGCGCGGCCGCGAGGTCGAGCTCCTCGCCGAGCGTCTGCGGGGAGAGGTAGCCCGACAGCGCGCTCACGATCTCGCCGGACGGGGTGAGGACGAGCATCTGGACGTTGTGCTCGCCGTTGCCGCGCACGCAATGGGGCGGCGGGTCGCCGGGCGGGTGCGCGTACGACTCGCCCGCGATCGGGTCCCCCTCGAGGTTCACCCAGGCGCACACGAAGTTGCGGCGCAGGCGAGCGAGCACGTCCTTGTCCGAGAACGACACGGTTCTCAGAGCGTGGCCGGCGCTTCAGGTGTCGCCGGCGAGGTCGCCGAGCATGCGCAACCACAGGACGGCGCGCGGGCGCTGGGCGGTCGAGCGCTCGCCGGCGAGCTCGAGCGCGCGCGGCAGGTCGCGGTGCCAGTCGATCCCGTGCAGCCGCACGGGGTCGGGGCGCTTCGCGCCCTCGCGCTGGGTCGGGTCGGACCCGCGCGAGCCGGTGTCGGCCAGGGCGGGGAGCGCGAGGGCGGCGCCGGCGGCGAGCGCGAGGAGCGCGCGGCCGGCGGAACGGTCGGTGGACATCGATCCTCCTCGGACGAGGCGTCGTAGGGAGGGGGGCGTGCGCAGGCCTACGGGCGCCCCGGGCGGGCGTTTGTACGGGCTGTGCGCTGATCCGCTGTCGCGCTCCTCGTAAGATCCGCCCGATGGTGCGGCTGCACGTGAACGTCGACCACGTGGCGACGGTGCGCCAGGCGCGGCGCGGGGCGGCGCCGGACCCGATCGCCTGGGCGCTCGCGGCCGAGGCCGCCGGCGCCGACGGGATCACGTGCCACCTGCGCAAGGACCGCCGGCACATCCAGGACGCGGACGTCGCGGCGCTGCGGCGGTCGATCCGAACGCTCCTCAACCTCGAGA
>CAZGTQ010000389.1:0-25265 GCA_964528575.1 uncultured Planctomycetaceae bacterium
GGTAGCGCGCGCCAATCCAGCGCCGGCGCGCGGTAGCGCCGATCAGTCGAGCGCGGGCGAGTCGGGGCAGACGAGCTTGAAGTGCGCGGGCGAGACGCGCACGTCCAGCGCGCGGGTGCTGGGCTGGGGATCGCCGTCGAGCTGCCAGCGGAACGGGCGCGGGGCCTCGAGCTTCCAGCTCGCGGCGCGGGCGTAGTGCGACTTGGCGGCGGGCATGCGGCGGCGCAGGAGCGCGCTCCCGTAGAGCTGGAGCGCAGTCCAGCGGCCGTCGACGCTGCAGGCGTGGACGTCGAGCAGGCCGTCGTCGGCGCGCGCCTCGGGGGCCATCGCCCAGCCCTTGGAGTAGCAGCGCGTGTTGCACACCCACAGGTGCGTCGCGCTCGCGTCGAGCTCGGCGCCGCGGACGCGCAGCTCGCGCGCACCGAGCCGGCCCCACGCGCGCAGGAAGCCGGCGACGTAGAGCCGGTCCGCGCCCGTCGCGCGCGCGTAGAGACGGCGGCCCGCGACCTGCTTGCGCACGTAGCCGACGATGCGCGTGACGCGGGCGTCGAGGCCGACACCGAGCATCGCGAGGCCGAGCAGCTCGCGCTCGCCGTGCTCGGGCACGCGCACGAGCATCGCGTCGATCGGCCGGCCGCGACAGACGATCGCCTGCTCGATCGCCGCCGCCGGACGCAACGGGATGCGGTTCTCGCGCGCGATCACGTTCGCGTTGCCCATCGGCACGAAGCCGACCGTCACGTCGCGCGCCGCGTCGCCCAGGCCCTCGACGACCTCGCGCAGCGTGCCGTCGCCGCCGACGACGTACACCTCGCGCACCGCGCCGCGGCGCGCGCGCGCGATCTCGACCGCTTCGCGCGGGCCGCTCGTGCGCGCGACCTCGACCTCGCCGCCGCGCACTTCGACGAGCCGGCGCTGGAGGGCCGCGACGACGCCGCCCGTGCGCTCGACCCGGCGCGCGCCTCGGCCCGCGACCGGGTTGCACACGATCAGGCGCCCGCTCCCGCTCAACCGCCGACTCCGCCTGCGCCGGCCCAGGCGAGGCCGAGCGCCCAGACCGGCGCCGCCGCGACGTGGCTGTCGATCCGATCCATGATCCCGCCGTGGCCCGGCAGGAGCAGCGGGTAGTCGTCCAGGCCGACGCTGCGCTTGAAGATCGACGCGGTGAGGTCGCCGACGATCGAGATCGCGCCGACCGCGACGCCGACCGCGAGCAGCTTCGGCGCCGAGCTCCCGGTCGCGAGCGCGACCACGAGCGCAGCGAGCGCGACCGCGGCGAGGCCGCCCGCGACGCCCTCCCACGTCTTGGCGCCGCTGACGCGCGGCGCGAGCTTGCGGCGCCCGAAGCGGCGGCCCGCGAACAGCGCGAACGTGTCGGCGAGCGCGACGAGCACGAACAGGAGCAGGAGCCAGAGCGGGCCGCGCTCGTGCAGCACGACGTGCATGCACGCGCCGGCCGGAGCGAGCACGAGAAAGCCCGCCACGAACGCCAGGGCGCGCGGGATGCGGAACGGGTACGCGAGGATCGCGACGAACGCGGCGAGCCACCAGGCGAGGGCGACGGCCGCCACGACCCCGAGCCCCCCCTCGCGGGCCGCCACGGCCGCGCACAGCGCCGCCGCCGCCCCCACCGCCAGCGCGTACGCCGCACGGCCGCCACCCGAGGCGACGCCGCAGACCGCGGTCCATTCCCAGCCGGCGCGCAGCGCGGCGGCGAGGAGCAGGGCGCTCGTCACCCACGGCGGCGCCAGCGTCACGACGGCGACGAGACCCGCCGCGACGAGCGCGCCGGTGCGGATCCTGGCTCGGAGATCGGTCTGCTTGCCCACGACGAAGAGCGGCGGATCCTACCGGGACGGCCACGGCCGATCCTCACTAGACTCGAAGACCCATGAGCCGCCCGACGAGCCGCCGCACGTTCTTGAAACGCTCCTCCGCCGCCCTCGCGGGCGCCGCGCTCCTGACCGACGCCGCTCCGGCGCGCGGGCGCGCGCTCGGCGACGACGAGATCCGCATCGCGCTGGTCGGCTGCGGCGGCCGCGGCACGGGCGCCGCGATCCAGGCGCTGAACACCGCCGGCCCCGTGCGGCTCGTCGCGATGGCGGACGCGTTCGAGGACCGGCTCGCCGAGAGCCACGCCTATCTCGCCGAGGCGCACCCCGAGCGCGTCGACGTGCCGCCGGAGCGGCGCTACGCCGGCTTCGACGCGTACGAGCGCGCGCTGGACGACGACGTCGACCTCGTCGTGCTCGCGACGCCGCCCGGCTTCCGGCCGATCCACTTCGAGCTCGCGGTCGAGCGCGACAAGCACGTGTTCATGGAGAAGCCGGTCGCGGTCGACGGCCCCGGCGTGCGGCGTGTGCTGGCCGCGTCGGAGGAGTCGAAGCGGCGCGGGCTCAAGGTCGGGGTCGGGCTCCAGCGCCACCACGAGGCGCGCTACGTCGAGACCGTGCGGCGCATCCGCGACGGCGCGATCGGCGCGATCCGCCTGCTGCGCTGCTATTGGAACAGCAGCGGCGTGTGGGTGAAGCCGCGCGAGGAGGGCCAGAGCGAGATGGAGCACCAGATGCGCAACTGGTACTACTTCAACTGGCTCTGCGGGGACCACGTCGTCGAGCAGCACATCCACAACCTCGACGTCTGCAACTGGATCCAGGGCGCGTATCCGGTGTCGGCACAGGGCCAGGGCGGCCGCCAGGTGCGCACCGGCGCCGAGCACGGCGAGATCTACGACCACCACATGGTCGAGCTCACCTACGCCGACGGGACGACGCTCCTCTCGCAGTGCCGGCACCAGAAGGGCTGCTGGGCGAGCGTGTCCGAGCACGCCAGCGGCGCGGAGGGACGCGCGGACGTCAGCGCGGGCGTGATCGAGAGCCGCGGCGAGACGTGGCGCTTCCGCGGCGAGAACCCCGACCCGTACCAGGTCGAGCACGACCGGCTCTTCGAGGCGGTGCGCCGCGACCTCGAGCACCACGAGGCGGACAACGGCGCGCGGAGCACGATGACCGCGATCCTCGCGCGCATGGCGACGTACTCCGGCCAGGTCGTCGCGTGGGACGACGCGCTCGCGTCCAGCCTCGCGCTCGTCCCCTCCGCGTACGCGTGGGACGGGATCCCGCCGAGCGTGCCGGACGCCGACGGCAACTACCCGATCGCGATCCCCGGCCTCACGCGAGCGTACTGAAGCGCTCGACGAGCCACGGCACGGCCGCGACGACCAGCGCGCCCGTCGCGCCGCCGGAGAACACGTGGTCGGCCCCCTCGAGGCGCACGAGCCGCGCGTCGGCGCCCTGCGGCGCGCACGCGAGCACGTCGAGCGAGTCCGCGAGCGGCACGACCTCGTCCCCCGTCCCGTGCACGAGCAGCCACGGCACGCGGATGCGCGCGCCGAGCTCCGCGACGCTGTCGATGCGCTCCATGTCGTCGAGGAACGCCTGCGACAGCGGACACTCGGGCTTGTCCCACATCGTGTCGCGGCCAGGGACGAGCGCGCCGAACTTGCGCTCGGCGAAGCGCCGCACGTGGACCATGCCCGCGAGCGACACGAGCAGGCGGACGCGCTCGTCGCTCGCCGCGCGCAGCACGCCGACCGCGCCGCCCATGCTGTGGCCTGCGTACGCGACGCGGTGACCGTCGAGCGCGTCGAGCACCGCTCCCAAGTCGCGCACCTCCTTCGAGATGCACGAATCCTCGAAGCGGCCCTCCGACGCGCCGTTGCCCGAGAACGAGACGCGCAGGGTCGCGATCCCGGCCGCGCTCGTCGCCTGCGCGAGCGCGACGAGGAACGGCCGGTCCTTGTTCGCCGTGACGCCGTGCCCCAGCACCAGCACGTCGCGCCGGCCGGGCGCGCCGGAGTGGAACGCGCAATCGAGGCGCTCGCCCTGGTCGTTGCGGACCTCGAGCCGCGTCACGGAGTCAGCGTCAGTGCCAACGGCGCGCTCGTCTCGGCGACGAGCGGGATGTCCGGCGGAACGGTCACGACGACGAACGCGTGGAAGAACGTCAGGCCGACGAAGCTCGCGGGCAATCCGGGCGGGACGGTGAAGGACGCGGTCGCGACGCCGCTCGCGTCGAGCAGGCCGAGCGAATTCGCGAGCGGCGGCGCGTTCGGAGCGTTCAACGTCTGGACCGTGTAGATGTCGATCAGGAGCGGCAGGCTCTTCCCGTCGATCGGGAACGGCGGGTCGGTGCCCGTCACCGAGCCGAGGATCAGGTAGAGCCGACCCGCGTGCGCGGCGCCGGCGGACACGGTCATGTCCTGCACGCCGCCGCTCGACGCGGAGATCTGCGTCACGGACGAGAGCAACGCGGCGGACAGCGAGACGATCTCGAGATCGTCCATCACGTACGTCTCGTCGCCGCCGACCTCGGCGATCACGACCCGGTCGATGCCGCCGGGGCTCTGGACGAGGAGCTGCGCCCAGCCCGACTGGGGCGCCGAGGTCGTCGAGCCGACGAGGGCGGCGCCGAGGAACGCGTCCAGGCGGAACGATGCGCCCGCGCCGAAGCCGCCGGCGGCCCAGATCGACACCTCCCGCGCCGGCAGGTCGAACGTGAGCGTCTCGGGCCCCCGCGCCGGGGAGCCATTCCCCATGCTCGCGCTGTGGTTGAACGCGAGGAACTCGACGCCGCTGCGCGCGTCGACGCCGAAGTTGCCGCTCTGGTTGAGCACCGCTCCGCCCTCGCCCGGCGCCGGTCCCGCGAACGACACGCCTTGCGCGGCGTACTCGTTCGTCAGCGGCAAGGTCGAGCCGAAGGTGGACGGCGATCCCAGCTCGAAATCGATTCGCGTCGTGACCTGCGCCGGCGCCTGTGCGCCGAGCGCGATCCCCGCCGCGACGGCCCACGCCGCCGCATTCACGCCCCTGGCTGCATTCTCGTGCATGTCGACCCTTGCGAACCGCGCCTGTGATGAACGCGATGGTGCCCCGTGACGAGGGTAACCGAGGCGCGTGCTCTCCGTCAGGGCAACAGGGTGAGCTCGACCGGGTTGCTCACCTCGCGCACGACGATCACCTCGGGGGGCAGGCTGACGATCGCGCACGCGTGGTAGAAGGTCACGCCGACGAAGCTCGGCGCCAGGCCACCCGGCACCGTGAAGAGCGCGTTGGCGACGCCGGAGCCGTCGAGCACGCCGAGCGAGCCCGTCAGCGGCGGCGCGTTCGGGTTCATCAGCGTGTGGACCGTGTAGATGTCGACCGAGAGCGGCAGGTCCTGGTCATCGATCGTGAGCGGTCCGTTGCCGGTGACCGACCCGAGGACCAGGTAGAGGCGCCCGGCGTGCTCCTCTCCGGCGAAGAGCGTCAGGTCCTGCACGCCGCCCGTCGCGATCGAGATCTCCGTCGCCGAGGACACGAGCGCCGCGTCGAGCGAGACGACCTCGAGGTCGTCCATCACGTAGACCACGTCGCCGCCGATCTGCTCGAGCACGACGCGGTCGATCCCGTTCGGCGACTCGACGACGAGCTGCACCCAGCTCGTCTGCGCCGACGTCGAGGAGGTGTCGACCGCGGTGGCGCCGATGAACGCGTCCATGCGGAATGCGGCGCCGCTGCCGCTGCCGCCGGCGACCCAGATCGAAACGCGTCGCGCGGGCGGGTCGAACAGGATCGTCTCGGGCCCCCGCGGCACGCCGCCGTTCTGCATCGAGGAGCCGTGGTTGAACGCGAGGAACTCGTCGCCGCTGCGCGCGTCGATGCCGAAGTTCCCGCCCTGGTTGAGCACCGCTGCGCCGTCGGCGTCCGACGGGCCGCTGAACAGCAGGCCCTGCGCCGCGTACGCGTCCCTCAACGGCCCCGTGCTGGCGAAGACGGTCGGCGCGTTCAGCTCGAAGTCGATCAGCGTCGTGAGCTGCGCCGCGGCCTCGCCGCCTACGCCGACGATCGCCAAGAGCGCGGCCGCGACGGCGGGCGCGCTCCTCGTGTCGCTCCTGGTGGTCTCGCTCATCTCGACCGCCTCCTCGGATCCGACGGGGGACGCTCCAATGGTACCCCCGCCGCCCCGAGCCGTGCACGATCGGACCGCCCGATACGGTGTCGCACACCTTGTTGTCGTTCAGCGACAGGGAGGTGCCAGGTGCGGCACCTGGCACCTCCCTGTCGCTGAACGACAACCAGGTGTGCGACACCGTATAGGTGTGCGACACCGTATCTACTCCTCGGGCTGCGAGGCGATGCTCGCCGTCCCGTCGCGCTCGAACGTCACCTCGAGGAGCTGCGGCCGGCAGCACACCGGGCAATCCTCGACGTAGCGCTGCACGGTGCCCGCCGACGCATCGACGGGCACCACGATCTCCTCGCCGCACGCGTGGCAGACGTATGCGGCCTCGTCGCGTGCTTCGCTCAGAACAGGTCGTCCGCCGGGTCGGTCGGCGTACGCAGGCTGCGCAGGAACGAGAGGATGCGGACGCGGTCCTGGGCCGCGAGGCCGTCGAACGTGTCGCGCACCGTCTGCGCCTCGCCGCCGTGCAGCAGGATCGCGTCGGTCAGCGTGAGCGCGCGGCCGTCGTGCAGGTACGGCGCGGTGTCGGCGACGCCCCACAGGCGCGCGGTGATGAACGACGAGTCGAGCGGCTTGCCGAACGTCTCCGCGAGGCCCGGCCCCATGTCGTGACGCTTGAGGTCGGAGAACAGCGGGACGCGGATGCCGCCGAGCGGGCTCGGCTCGAAACCGGCCGGCCCGGCGAGGAGGTCGCTCTCGTAGTAGACGTTCGCGAGCGGGTCGTTGTGCACCTCGGGGAACGCGTGCGGGAGCTTCTGCAGCACGGTGTCCTTCACCGGCTCGTGGCAGCCCGCGCAGCCGATCTGCATGAAGAGCTCGAAGCCGGCCTGCGCCTCGGGCGTCAGCGGGTCCATGCGTGGCCGCTCGAGGTTGGTCGCGAAGATGCTGAGCGCGGAGAGCTCGCCGACGAGGAACTCGTCCGCCACGCCGTCGTTGTCGCCGTCGACGCCCGCGCCGACCGCCTCGACCGGCTGCATGCCGAAGTGGAACTGGACCGCTTCGACGTCGAACGCGCGCACGGTCGGGAACTCGCCCTTGCGGCCGAACGGGCGCACGACGAGGTCCTCGTCGACGCCGACGACGCCCGACGTGTCGTAGTCCAGCGTGCCCGGCGTGCGCACGATCGTGCCGAAGTCGACGCCCTTGGCGAGCAGCGGGATCGGCAGGCCGGGGTTCAGGTCCGCGAGCACCTTGCGCAACTGCAGCTCGAACGTCATCTCCTTGCCGAGCAGCTCGACCGCTCCCGAGCCGAACAGGAACGGCGGGTTGATGTAGCGGCCGTTGAACCCCGCGAAGCCGTTGCCGTCGGAGTCGTCGACGTCGATGTCGCGCGGCTGGAAGATCGCGTTGGCGCTGCTCGCTCCGACGCCGCCGACGGCGAACGTGAAGGGCACTGTCTGCGCGCTGCCGACCGAGTGGCACTCCTGGCAGTTCTGGGCGTCGAGGCCGTTGACGCGCAGGAACGTGCCGTTGTTCTGCAGCGTCGGCCGTCCGCCCGGCGAGATCGGGTCGTTCGGGTTCATCGGACCGTCGCCGTAGCCGTCGAGCTTGTTCGTCGGCGTCGCGAAGATCTTCAGACCCGCCTGGCGGATCTGCTGGTGCGTGAGGGCGCCGCTCGTGATGTCGAGCTGCGTCGTGCGGTCGAGCCCGAGCGCGGGCCCCTCTCCGGGCGGGCTCTGGCCCAGCGCAGGCGCAGCGAGCAGGACGGCGAGCGGAACGATAGCGGCGAACGAAGAGAGGGGGCTCATCGAGCGGGGTCTCCTGGGTCAACCGTCGCGGGAGCGGGTGTGCTCGGGACGGGCGCGGGTCCAAGCTAGCACGGCCGGCCTGGTCCGGTAGGGGCACGCTCGCGGCTACTATCGCCGCCATGCAGATCTCCCGCCGCCGGCTCCTCCGCTCGTCCGCCGCGGCCGGCGCGGCGCTGGCCCTCCGCTCCCAAACCCAGGACCCGCTCGGTCCCGCCGAGCCCTGGTTCCGGATCTCGCTCGCCCAGTGGTCGCTGCACCGCGCGCTGCGCGGGGGCGCGCTCGACAACCTCGCGTTCGCCGCGTACGCGAAGGACGAGCTCGGTATCGAGGCCGTCGAGTACGTCAACCAATTCTTCGCCGACCGCGCCGGCGACTTCGCGTACCTGGGCGAGATGCGCGAGCGCGCGCGCGACGCGGGGGTGCGCAGCCTCCTGATCATGATCGACGGCGAGGGGCAGCTCGCGCACGCGGACGACGCGGAGCGCCGCCGCGCGATCGAGCGGCACTTCAAGTGGCTCGCGGCGGCGCGCTACCTCGGCTGCCACGCGATCCGCGTCAACGCGCAGGGCGGCGGCGGCTGGGAGGAGCGGCGCGACCGGGCGGCCGACTCGCTCCACCGCCTCGGCGTGATGGCCGAGGACTACGACCTCGCGGTGATCGTCGAGAACCACGGCGGCCTCTCGTCGAACGGCAAGTGGCTCGCCGAGGTCATGCGCGCGGCCGACCATCCGCGCGTCGGCACGCTCCCCGACTTCGGCAACTTCCACCTCGGCGGCGGCGACTGGTACGACCGCTACGAGGGCGTGCGCGAGCTGATGCCCTTCGCCCGCGCCGTCAGCGCGAAGTCCCACGCCTTCGACGCGGACGGCGACGAGACGAACACGGACTACCGGCGCATGCTCACGATCGTGCGCGACGCGGGCTACCGCGGCTTTATCGGCATCGAGTACGAGGGCGACGCGCTCCCGGAGGCGCAGGGCATCCGGCTGACGCAACGGCTGCTCGAGCGCGTCCGGGGGGAGCTGGGGTAGCGGGCTCGCCGGGCCCCCCGGTCGGGTCACCGGGTCCACCGGGTCCACCGCCTCCCCCGCCCACCCACGGGCAGGACCGAGCCGCGCGCCCCGGGGTTGCGCCCGCCGCTCGAACAATCGCTGCGCTCGCTCTGGTGCTCGCCGCTCCGGGTGCTCGCCGCTCCGTGCTCGCCCGCTACGGGAGCAGGTCGAGCGGCAGCGCCTCGGACACGAGCGTCGGATGCAGCAGGTTCGGCAGCAGCTCGAGCGCGACCCACGCGTGGTTCACCGTCAAGCCCGCGAGCGCGGGGTTCGAGGCCGGCGGCAGCGTGAACGTCGCCGTCGCGCGACCGACGCCGTCGAGGACGCCGAACGAGCCGGCGAGCGGCGGCGTGTTGGGGCTCGTCAGCGTGTACAGCGTGTACGAGTCGACGTTGAGCGGGAGCAGGAACGCATCGATCGGGAAGCCGGGGCTCGTTCCGGTGAGCGAGCCGAGCAGCAGGTAGAACTGGCCCGCCCGGCCCACGCCGCCGTCGAGCTGGAGCGTCTGCGTCCCGCCGGCCGAGAGCGAGATCGCGGCCACGTCGCCCGAGATCGCCGTCGGTTGCTTCTCGAACGCGCCCATGTCGACGAGCGGCACAGTTCCGGAGCCGACGTCCGGTGCTCCGGCGTCGTCGAAGAAGCGCGCGGCCCCGGCGAGGTCGAGCGGGAGGGGCTCGTTCACGTCGCCGTCCGCATCGACGTCGGCGAAGTCGCTGGGCACGCGGGCGTTGTCGCCCGCGTCGACGCACGGCGAGCCGGGGAGCAGCGCTACGTCGTCGTCGTCGGTTCCCGCGATGTCGTCGGCGCCGTCGAAGTCGGCGAACAGCGGGTCGCCGCCGAGGTTGCCGAAACCGCCGAGCCCGGCCGTCAAGCCCTGGATGCAGCAATTGTCGACCTGCGGGGCGCTGCTCGAGATCTGCGAGCCCTCGACGCTGCCGTTGGCGTCGACGTTGCCCCACAGGATGCAGTTGAAGAGCGAGAGCGAGTCGCTCGCCCACAGGCCGGCGCCCGTGCTGGTCTGCGTGCGGTTGGCGCTGACCGTGCAGTTGCTGAACGTCGCGTTCGTGCTCGAGCTCGCGTACAGCGCACCGCCGCGCTCGAGGGCGAAGTTGCCGCTGAAGAGGCAGCCGACGAACTGCGCCGTCTCCGTGCTCGGACCGAAGAGGTAGACGCCGCCGCCGAGCCGATCCGATGCGTTGCCGAGGAAGCGACAGGCGACGACGCGCGGTCCGAGAGTCGCACCGCTCGCGAAGAGCCCGCCGCCAACGTCGTGCGCGAGGTTGTCGCGGAACGTGCACGCGACGATCAGCAGGTCGGAGCCGGACCCGGTGCTCGACATCCCGGCGCCGTCGTCGAGGCACTCGTTGTCCTCGATGATGCAGTTGCGCAGCGTGAGGCGGCCGTTGTCGCTGTAGATGCCCGCCCCGCGCGAATCGACGCCGAGCTGGCTCGCGTTGCCGCCCGAGATCGTGAATCCGTCGACGAGCGTGGCGGGCGAGGTGTTGCTCGTCACCATCACGTGGAACGCGTTCTCCGCGTTGCCGACCGTCGCATCGTCGCCCGCGAGATCGCCGCTGAGGACGGTGCTCTCGAACAGCCCGGCCCGCTGCGCGAGCGTCGACTCCGTCCCGGCGAAGCCGCCGTAGAGCCGCACGTCGCTCGGCACGAAGAACGCGGCGGCCCGTGAGCCCGCGAGCTGTCCGGCGCCCTGGTCGGGCCGATACACGCCCCCCGCCACCCAGATCTCGTCGCCCGCCTGCGCCGCACCGAGCGCATCCTGCAGGAAGCGGAAGGCGTCGGTCCACGACGCGCCGTTCGCCGCGCCGGTCGCGTCGTCGTCGACGAAGATCGTCTGGGCCCAACTCGGCGCACCCAGGCCGGCGAGGACGACGAGAGCGTGGAGAGCGGTGCGCATGGTGGCGAAGGATCGGGCCGGGGGAGAGGCCATCGTAGTCGATGCGGGCTCACCGCGGCGGTGCGCCGGGGTCCACCGCCTCCCCCGCCCACCCACGGGCAAGACCGAGCCGCGCGCCACGGAGTCACCGTTCGTCCGTGTAAGTCCCGCGTCCGCGTCGTCGCGTCGCGCCGTCGCGCCGTCGCGCACGCGCTCTACGGCACGAAGTCCACCGGCACCGCGTTCGACGTCATCGTCGGCCGCAAGAGCCCCGGCAGCAGCTCGAGCGTGACGTACGCGTGGTTCGCCGTCAGACCGAGCAGCGTCGCCGGCGATCCGGCCGCGAGCGTGAACGTCGCCGTTGCGAATCCGGTCGCGCCGAGCGTGCCGAACGAGCTCGTCAGCGGCGGCGTGTTCGGGCTCGTCAACGTGTGCAGCGTGTAGGAGTCCACGTTGACCGGAAGGACGAACGCGTCGATCGACACGCCGGGGCTCGTGCCGGTGAGCGACCCGAGCAACAGATAGAACTGGCCGGCGCGGTCGGGGCCCGCGTCGAGCGCGAGCGTCTGGGCGCCGCCGACCGCGATCGAGATCGCGAAGACGTCGGCCGAGAGCGGGCTCGACGACCGCTCGTAGGCGCCCAGGTCGACGAGCGGCGGCGTGCCGGCGCCGACGTCCGGCGCTGCGGGCGACTCGAGGAAGCGCTCGTTGCCCGCGAGGTCGAGCGGCAGAGGCTCGTCACGGTCGCCGTCGCCGTCGACGTCGAGCGCGTCGGCCGGCACCCGGTCGTTGTCGCCCGCGTCGAGGCACGGCGAGCCGGCGAACAAGGACGCATCGTCGTCCTCGGTGCCCGCCACGCCGTCGGGACCGATCGCATCGACGAGCTGCGGGTCGTCGCCGAAGTTGCCCGAGCCGCCGAGCCCCCCGCTCCATCCCTCGACGCAGCAGTTGTCGATCTGCGAGCCGCTGCTCGTGATCTGCGACGTCTCGACCGTCCCGTTCGCGTCCGCGTTGCCCCACAGGACGCTGTTGACGAGCGTGAGCGCGTTCGACGCGAAGATTCCGCCGCCGTCGCCGGTCTGGACGCTGTTCGCGCTGAACGTGCAGCTCGAGATCGTCGCCAGGGTGTCCGTGCTGGCGAAGAGCCCGCCGCCGCGCTCCGAGGCGGTGTTGCCGCCGAAGAGACAGCCGACGAGCTCGGCGCTCGAGCTCTGGAGCGAGAACAGGTACACGCCTCCGCCGAGCCGCGTCGCGCGGTTGCCGAGGAAGCGGCACGAGACGACGCGCGGGCCCGACGAGGCGTCGGTCGAGAAGAGCCCGCCGCCGACGTCGTTCGCGAGGTTGTCGCGGAACGTGCACGCGACGATCAGCACCGAGCCGCCGCTGCCGAGGTTCGCCAGCCCGCCGCCGTCCTCGAGCGCCTCGTTGCCCGTGACGATGCAGTTGCGCAGCTCGACGCGGCCGTCGTAGTTCACGATGCCCCCGCCATAGGACTCGAAGCCGCCGAACAGGTCGGCGTTGCCGGCGGTGATCGTGAACCCGTCGATCAGCGCGCCGAAGACCGCGCCACTCGTGGTGACGACATGGTAGGCGTTGTCGAGGTTGCCCACCGTCGCGTCGTCGCCGTTGAGGTCGCCGCTCAGGATCGTCGTGTCGAAGAGCCCCGCGCGTTGCGCGAGCGACGTCTCGGTGCCGGCGAAGCCGCCGAAGAGCCGCACGTCGCTCGGCACGAGGAACGTCGAGGCGCGCGAGCCGGCGACCTGCCCCGCCCCCTGGTCCGGCCTGTAGGTGCCCTCGGCGACCCAGATCTGATCGCCCGGCTGGGCGACGGCGAGCGCGTCCTGCAGGAAGGGGAACGCGTCGGTCCACGACGAGCCGGTCTGGGCGCCCGTCGCGCCGGCGTCCACGAGCAGCGGGGACTGGGACCAACCGGAGTTGCTCGCGGCGACCAACGCCACGAAGAGGTAGACGGAGCGCATGAGCGGACCTCGCGGAGGACTGCGGGACGGGGGTGCAGCGATCGTAGCGGGCGCCGCGCCGCCGCGGGGCCGGGCGGGCGCAGGCGGTCACAAATCGTTACGGAGCGAGCCCTCCCGCGCCGGTCCGCGGCGGGCTTCCCCAGCCGCCGCTGGGAGGGCCTCGCACACGTTCGCTGGAAGTTTCCAGGAAACTTCCGTGACCGGAGGGGCCGAGACGACAAGGTACACGCATCGGACCCTGCACCCGAGCGCCGGCCGCGGGCCGGCCCGGGCGAGACCCGTCAGCCCTCAACCCTTCGATCGCCATGCTCCGCGCGCTCTCCACGCTCGCTCTCGCACTCGTCCTGCCCGTCCCCGCCGCTGCCCAAGGTGGCCCGCCGCCGCCGCCGGTCCAGCTCGGTCCCCTCGGCGGGGCCGCGCTCTCCGTCGTCGTCGATCCGAACGACGACGCCAACCTGCTCGTCGCCGACTTCGAGGGCGTGCGCCGCTCGAGCGACGGCGGCGCGACCTTCACCGACGCGAGCGCCGGGCTCCCGCTGGGCGTCGTCAGCCAGCTCGAGCTCGACCCCGCCGGCGGAGCGAGCGTCTACGCCGTCGCCGGCTCGCGCGTCTACGAGGCGACGAGCTTCGGCGGCGCCTGGAACCCGCTGACCCTCGACGACGCGGGCCTGCGCCAGATCGCCGTCGCGCCGGGCGCGTCGCTGCTGCTCGCGGCCGCCGGGACGGACCTCTACCGCTCGACCGACCAGGGCAACACGTGGGCGTCGGTCGCCACGGGCACCCTGATCAACACGGTCACGATCGCGCCCTCGAACCCGAGCGTCGCCTACTACGGCTCGATCCAGGGCGTGTTCCGCTCGTTCGACGGCGGCGCGACCTTCTCCGCAACGCCGATGACGTCGTGGGCCCAGACGGTGCTCGCAGACCCGGGCAACGCGAGCACGCTCTTCGTCGGCACGAACAGCGGTTTGCTGCGCAGCATGGACGGGGCGACGAGCTTCGCTCCGATCGACAACGGCCTGCCGGCGAATGCGAACGCGGAGCTCTTCGGCATCGCGTCGCCCGGCAGCCGGCTGTGGGTCGGCCTGCTGGACGGCATGTGGTACTCGGACGACGCCGGCTCGACCTGGAACGACGGCAACGCCGGCTTCCCCGCGCAGCCGCCGATCCCGACCGACCTCGCGTTCCTCTCGAACGGCGACGCGCTCCTCTCGGCCGAGGCGAGCTTCGGCGGCCTGTGGCGCGCGAACGGCTCCTCGCCGCCGTGGACGCACCTCGCGTTCGCCGAGCTGCTGATCTTCGACGTCGCGGTCGCGGGCCCCGGCGGCCAGCGCATCGCGACCGCCGCCAACGGCGTCTACGCCGCGCCGCAGGGTCAGCCGCTAGGCGGCACCGCGCACCAGTTCGACTTCGGCGCCGACACGCGCGTCGTGAAGGTGCACCCGACCAACCCGGACCGCTGGGTCACGGGCGGCGTCGGCGCGTTCATCGACAACGCCCAGATCGTCGTGCTGACGAACGGCGGCCAGACCGCCACGAAGACGTTCGAGCTCTTCGGCGGCGGCTTCGTCACCGACCTCGCCTTCGATCCGCGCAACGCGAGCCGCGTGCTCGCCGGCGCGTCGAACCCGTTCGCCGTCGGCTCGCTCTTGCGCAGCACGAACGGCGGCAACACGTGGAGCATCGTCCCCGGCTCGGAGAGCCGCTCGACGACGGCGATCGCGTGGGATCCCTTCTCGCCCGGCCGCGCGATCCAGCTCACACCCTCGAACCAGTGGTCGCAGAGCCTCGACGGCGGCGCCACGTTCGGCCCGCTGCAGCCGGCCTGGCCGGGCGGCGGCCCGTCGAGCCTGCTCGCATTCGACCCGTTCGTCCCCGGCCGCATGTACCGCGCCGACGAGGGCGCCGGCCTGATGCGCAGCACCGACGGCGGCGTGACGTGGACGAGCCTGGGCCAGAGCGCGTACGCGGCCTCCGACCTCGAGCTCCACCCCGACGTCCCGGGCTTCTTCTGGTACTCGGACGCGTCCGGGCTCGTGCTCGTCAGCGCCGACGGCGGAGACACGTTCGACACGCTGTTCGTCGTCCCGAGCGGGCAAGCGAGCGGCCTCGCGTACGACCGCGGGACGGGCGCGCTCGTCGTCGGCACGACCGAGCTCTCGACGTACGAGGTCCCGTTCGCGTCGCCCTACCTCGTCCTCGGCGGCGGCTCGCCCGGCACGGGCGGCGCCGTCCCGCGCGCGTGGGCGACCGGCGGCATGCCCGAGATCGGCAACGCGGCCTGGACGCTCGGCGGCGACCGCATCGTCGGCGGCGGCATCGCCTTCCTCTTCCTCGGCACGAACGAGATCTTCGTCCCGCTGTTCGGCGGCACGGTCTTCAGCGGCCCGCTGTGGGCGCTCGAGGGCGTTCCGCTCCTCGCGAGCGGCACGCCGGGCGCCGCCGCCGCGGGCTCGTTCACGCTGAACGTCCCGCTGCCGAACAACCCGATCCTGATCGGCTTCGACGCGATCTCGCAGTACCTCGCCGTCGATCCAGGCGCCGCCGACCCGAGCGACGTCGTCGTGAGCGACGCCCTGCGCATCACGTTCCTGCCGTAAGCCCCTCCGAGACCGTGACGGCCCGGGCGGCGTCCCTCGCGGGGCGCCGCCCGGCTCAGTCTCCGGAGCGCTCGAGCTCGACGCGCAGCACCCGCGTCGGCCGCTCGGCGCTCGCGTCGGCAACGAAGTCCGCGAGCGTGCCGCTGCGCTCGACGTAGCCCTTCGACTGCACCGTCCACTCGAGCCCGCGCGCGAGCGGGAAGCTGTGGAACGTGCACGACGGTGGCGAATATCGCCCGCACGCGTGGAACTCGCGGCGCTCGCCGGGGCGGCGATAGCGATGGAAGAAGTCGAGCGGCTCCCCCGTCTCGGCATCGACGGCCCCGAGCACGAGGTCCTCGCACGGCTCGTCGTCGTGGCAGACGAAGACGACGTCCTCGCACGGCGGCTCCACGACGAGCGAGCCCGGCGACCACTCGAAGAGACCGAGCGTCGCGGGCGAGACTTGCAGCTTCCAGTCCGGACGAGCGGGCGGCACGCGCGGAAACTCGAACGTGCCCACGATCTCGCCGCCGATCTCGCGCCACGCGACGTCGGCACCGAGCCACATCACCTCGCTGCCCCACAGGGACACGTGCATCCGCTCCCGCCGGAAGCGGCCGCTCTCGCTGCGGATCGTGCCGCGGACCGCGCCGACGCTCGGCCGGCGCCGCAGCACGACGTGCTCCTCGTTCGCGCCGCGCGCGACGAGCACGTCGCGCGAGAACGGCTCGAACGACGTCTCGTCGTCGTGCTCGACCGACAAGCGGTAGAGGCCTGTCTGGAGAACGTCGAAGCGGTAGCTGGCGTCGTGCTCGAGCTCCTGCCCGGCTGGAGCCGAGCCTTCGAGCTCGATCGGATGGAGCTTCACGCGCACGCCCTGCGGCGACGAGCCGTCCTCGGCGCGCACCGTGCCGGACAGCGCGGCGGGCTCCTCGAGCACGACGCGGACCACGCCGGGATGGATCCCGGCCGTCCCGGCGACGCGCGCGGAGCCGACGAGCGCGCCGTCGACGCTCACGACCCGCAGGCGCCGGCCGCTCCCCGGGACGACGACCCAGTCCGGCTCGCCGTCCGCGCCGCGGCGCACGGCGCGCTCGTCGGTCTGCAGCTCCGCGACGAAAGGCCCGCGCTCGCGCGCGCTCGCCCCGGTCTCGAGGCGCAGATCGAGCCGGTATGCCGCGCCGAGCTCGACGCGCAGCGACAGCGCTCCGTCCTCGCGCGGCTCGGGCCGCAGGTTGCGGGCCTCGCCGCGACCGTTCGCGCCCGACGGCAGATCGAGGAAGCGCACCCTCGTCAGCCGCTCGCCCCACCACGCCGGGACGAAGAACGTGCCGTCGAGCGCCGTGACGACCTCGGCGTCCTCGGCGACGCCGTAGCTCGAGAGCCCGAGCCGCACGCCGCAGAGCGGCTCGTCGCCGCCCGCAGAGACGAGCACGCCGTGGAGCGCGACGAACGCCGCAGGGGGTGCCGCCTCCCGCTCGACCGCGCGAGGCACGGGCGTTCGCCGCGCCTCGCTCCGCGGTTCCACGGCCGCGGCGGTCGGCTCGTCGCGGGGCGCCGCGCGCAAGGCCGCGTCCGCACGCGCGCCGGCCCGCGGCCTCGGCGCGACGACCGCCGCCGCGTCTCGCTCCGCCGGCTCCGACCATCCGCCGAGCCAGAGCGCGACGGCGCCGGCCGCGGCCGCCGCAGCGAGCACGCCGCTCGTCCACGCCGCTTTCCGCACCCCCCCGCCGACGCGCGAAGCCGCCCGCTCTTCCCGCGAACCGCGCTACGCTCGGCGCATGCTGCCGCTCGTCCTCGTCGCTGTGCTCCTCGGCGCCACGGCCCTCGACGAGCGCGCGACGCTCGTCGTCGAGGTCGTGTCCGCCGACACGGGCGAGCCGCTCGCAGGCGTTCCCGTGCTCGCCTGGACGATCCCGCCCGGCGACGCCGGCATCGCGATCGGGGACGAGAGCGTCGGGACCGAAGAGCGCGCGCCGAGCACCGACGCCGAAGGACGCGCGACGCTGCGCCTGCGGCCGGGGCGTGCGCTGCGCATCTCGCCGACACCGCGCGACGGGGTCGCGCCGGACGACGAGCGGATCCTCGAGCCGTTCGAGCCGCGGGAGGAACGCTCGCTGCGCTTCGAGCTGCCGACCGTGCCCGATCTCGTCTACCGGGCGCGCGTCGTCGACCGCCACGGCGAGCCTGTCCAAGGAGCGCGCGTGCGGGTCGCAGCAGGCGAGCTCATGTGGACCATGACGGTCGTCGCGCGCACGGTGACCGAGCGCGACGGGACGTTCGAGCTTCGCTTGCGCTCCTGGCACGCCGACCGAGCGACGGTCGAAGCGGACGGCTTCGGTCCGCTCGGCTTCGTGCCGATCCGCGGCCACGCGACGGAGCAGACCGAGCGCACGCACGTGCTCGATCGCACGGCCTCCCTCGTCGGTCGCGTGGCAGACGCCGCCGGCGACGGACTGGCAGACGTCGAGGTGCGGGTGATCGACGCCGAAGGCGAGCTCGGTCTGGATCCGTGGACGGCGCTCGGCGACGTCGTGGTGGAGCCCACGCGCACCGACACGAACGGCGCGTATCGATTCGACGATCTGCCTCCGCACCGTCCGTTCGACGTGGCGCTCTTCCGCGACGCCGACCTCCTCCGAGCGTCCGCCGACGTCGTCCGTCTCGAGCCCGGCGAGACGCGCGCGATCGACTGGCAGATCGGAGGCGGCGCGAGTGTGAGCGGGATCGTGGCGCTCGCCGGTCCGGACGTCCCCCTGCGCCCGCGCCGGATCGTCCTGCGCTCGCGGCGTGGAGCCGTCTGCGCGAGTGCGCGGACGCTCGTGAACTCGGCGTTCCTGTTCGAGGACGTCCCGGACGGCGAATGGATCGTCGCTCTGTCGGAAGACATCGACGACGTCGCGGCGCCGGAACGCCTCGTGCGCGTCGAGCGCGGTCGCGCCGACGGGGACGTGCGCCTCGAGCTTCGGCGCCGCCACGCCGCCGTGTGCGGGCGAGTGCTCGACGCGCAGGGCGCTCCGGTCGCGCGCGCGCTCGTCACGGCCGCGTCCTCGGAGCTCCCGTCCGTCTCCGCTCGATGCTGGTCGAGCGAGGACGGGTCGTTCACGCTGACGTCGCTCGTCCAGGGGCCCGTCCGCATCGACGCTCATGCGACCGAAGGACGCTGGAGCGGGCGGCTCGAGAGCCCGAGCGACGACGTCGAGGTGCGAGTGCAGCCGCGCGCGCGCGTCGAGGCACGTGTCGTCGACGCGCGGACGGGTGAGCCGCGCCGCGCCTACGTCGCTGCGGGCAGCCAGTACCCGCGCGACGCCGCCGCGGAGACCGACTGGCGCGGCCGCGTGCGTCTGACCCAACTGCCGCCGGGCTCGTGCACCGTCGTCGCGACGACGCCCGGCGGGCTCGTCGGACGGGCGACGGTCGAGCTCGTGGGCGGCGAGACTTCCGCCGCGACGGTCGCGGTCGGCCCCGGCGCCGCGCTCGACGTGCGCCGCGACCACGACGGCGGGTGGATCGTCGTCGACCTCGAGTCCGACGGCGTGCTCTGGGACCGCCGCGCCCTCCCCGGGCGCGGCGTCGCGCGGCTCTTCGCGTCGCCGGGCGCGGCGACGGTCACGTTCCTCGCGCCGAGCGAGTCGCCGGAGCAGGAGCCCAGGCGCATCGGTCGGCAGAGCGTCCGCCTGGCGCTCGGCGAGCCGGCGTTGGTCGTCGCGCCGCGCTGACAGCCCGTCGGAGGCCTCCGTTCCGCGGCGTCGGATCCTGCACGCCAATTTCGACGAAACGGAACGAGTCGGAACGTCACCGGGAGCGCGAGAGGCAGTCCTGAGGGCATGCGCGGCGCCGGGTCCATCGTTTGCAACCGCCCGGCCGGCAGGAGGCGGCCACGGGCGCACGAGGGCGCGCGGCGGCCGGTGCAGGCAGGACGATGAGTGCAACAAGACCCGTTCTCCCGCGGGGAGCGCGAGCATGGCTGGCGGCGGCGGGCGCCGCCACGCTCGCGTTGCTCTGCGGGTGCTCCGAGACGTCGGCCGGGCTCGGCGAGGCGACCGTCGTGATCGACGTCGTCGCGGCCGAGACGGGCGCGCCGATCTCCGGCGCCGCGGTCTTCGCGTGGCCGCAGTCTCCAGTCGAGCACGAGATCATGGTCAGCGACGGCGACGTCGGCTCCGAGCGCGTCGCGCCGCGCACGAACGTGTACGGGCGCGCGCGGCTGCACGTCGCGCCCGGGCGGAAGCTGCGGATCGCGCTCGAGCCGCACTGGATCGCGCCGCACGAGGAGACGACGATCGCGCCGCTCGCGCCCGGCGCCACGCTCCGGCTGCTCTTCGAGGTCCCGACCGAGCCCGATCTCGTGTACCGCGGCCGGGTGCAGGACAAGACGGGCCGTCCGATCGCGGGT
This sequence comes from uncultured Planctomycetaceae bacterium, assembly GCA_964528575.1. Taxonomy (GTDB): domain Bacteria; phylum Planctomycetota; class UBA1135; order UBA1135; genus CAZGTQ01. The sequence goes on from CAZGTQ010000389.1 coordinate 19,655, forward strand.
GCGCAGGTGCGCGTGAACACGCCGGACTTGGCCGGCGGCGACGTCCTCGCCGGACACGCGGCGACCGACGCGCGAGGCGAGTTCTGCCTGCTCTTGCGCTCGTGGCGCGCCGACCGCGGGCGCGTCGAGGCGCGCGGGTACGGGTCGATCGCGTTCGTTCCCCAGTTCGGACACGAGACGCGCGACGAGGCGCAGGTGCTGACGCTGTACGCGGCGGCGTCGATCACGGGGCACGTCGTGCACGCGCGCGGCGAGCGCGTCGAGGAGCTCGAGGTGCGCGCGCGCCTCGCGCCGCACGAGACGCTGCACGATCCGTGGCTGACGCGGGACGCGCTCGCGATCGCGCCGGCGCGCACGGGCGCCGACGGCGCGTACCGTCTCGACGACCTGCCGGCGGGCATCGACCTCGAGCTCGAGCTCCTGCGCGACGGCGCGCTCGTCCGCGTGTTCGAGGCGCCTGTGCGCCTGGAGCCGGCGGAGGAGCGCACGGTGGACTGGACGCTCGGCGCCGGCGCGAGCGTGCGCGGCGAAGCGGTGTGCGTCGACTGCGGGTCGCCGGCGCGGCAGCGCTCGCTCGTCCTGCGCGCGGATTGCGACGCGCGCCCGTTCGCGCGCGTGTCGACCGACGGCTCCGGCGCGTTCGTGTTCGAGGACGTGCCGAACGGCGAGTGGCACGTCGCGCTCGCCGCGCGCAGCGACGAGGCCGCGCTCGTCGTCCCGGTGCGCGTGGTGGACGGCGACGCGACGTCGCGCCCGCGGGTCGACGTGCACCGCGGCCTCGTCGTGCGCGGCGTCGTCGTGGACGCGGCGGGAGAGCCCATCGCCGAGGCGCGCGTGACCGGCGTCGTCGGCCCCTCGCCGGGCGACGTCGCGACGACGTGGTCCGACGGCGAGGGCCGCTACGAGCTCGGACCGCTCGTGCCGGGCCCGGTGCGCGTCTCGGCGCAGGCGAGCGAGACGTGCTTCGTCGAGCGCGACGACGTGCTCGCGGGCGAAGACGAGGTCGTGCTGCAGTTGCGCGACGCGGCCAGCGTCGAGGTGCTCGTCGTCGACGCGCGCACCGGCGCGCCGTGCCGCGCGGCGGTCGCTCTGCGCGACGGCTCCGAGACCGCATCCGTCGCCACGGACTGGCGCGGGCGCGCGCGCCTCGTGCGGCGCGAGCGCGGCCGCGGGGTCGTCATCGCGACGACGCCGGACGGGCGCGCCGGGTTCGCCGCCGTCCGCTACGCCGCCGGAGCGACCGAGAGCGTCCGCATCGAGGTCGAGCCCGCCGCCGAGCTGCTCGTGCGCCGCGACGGCAGCGCGCCGGCGCTGACGATGGAGATCGAGTCCCGCGGCGTGCTCTGGCACCGCCGCGTCGTGCCCGGGCGCGGGATCGTGCGGCTGTGGGCGCCGCCCGGCGACGCGACCGTGCGCTTCCTCGAAGCGCGCTCCTCGGGCGCCCCGGCCGCGCACGTCGTCGCCGAGCAGTCGTTGCGGCTCGCGCTCGGCACGGACACGCTCGCCGTCGCGCCGCGTTGAGGCGCGAATCCTCGCACGCTGCGCCTGCGGGTGTACGGTGGGTGCTCGTTCCACGCCCGAGCACCCCCGACGAAGGAGCAGACCATTGCAGGAATGTCGCATGCACGTGGACGGCGAGTGGATCGGCGCGGCGTCCGGCGAGACGTACGACGCGATCGATCCCGCGCGCGGCGAGCCGTTCGGACGCGTCCCCAAGGGCGGGCGCGAGGACGCGCGGCGCGCGATCGCGGCGGCGGAGCGGGCTCAGCGCGAGTGGGCGCGCGTGCCGCTGTGGGAGCGCGCGGACGCTTGCATCCGCGTCGGCGCGGTGCTCGAGCGGCGCTCCGACGAGCTCGCCGACGTGCTGTGCCGCGAGCTGGGCAAGCCGCGCCACAGCGAGGCGAAGATCGAGGCGGAGGCGTTCGTGCCGGTCTTCTACCGCCAGGCGGCGGAGCTGGGACGCTACCTCGAGAGCCCCTCGTTCCTCGGGCGCGACCCGCACAAGCGGCTCGTCACCGGGCGCCGGCCGCGCGGCGTCGTCGCGGTGATCACGCCGTGGAACTTCCCGGCGATGATCCCGAGCGAGTACATCCCCTACGCGCTCGTCATGGGCAACGCGGTCGTCTGGACGCCCGCTCCCACCGCCGCGTTCACCGCCGAGCTCTTGATGCAGTGCTACGAGGAGGCGGGGCTGCCGCGCGGGCTCGTCAACATGGTCACCGGGCCCGGCGCCGAGGTCGGCGACGAGCTCGTCGTGAGCCCGGGCACCCACGCGATCGCAATGACCGGCAGCAGCGCGACCGGCGAGCTCATCTCGCAGCGCGCGGGACTCAAGCCGCGGCTGCTCGAGCTCGGCGGCAACGGACCGGCGATCGTGCTGCCCGACGCGGATCCGGCGCGCGCAGCGGCGGTGATCGCCGACGCGTGCTTCTTCGCGGCGGGGCAGGTGTGCTCGGCGGCCGAGCGGATCCTCGTCGCCGACAACCTGCGCGACGAGCTCGTCGAGAACCTCGTCGCGCAGAGCGAGAAGTGGGTCCAGGGCGACGTGTGGGACGAGCGCGTGAACCTCGGGCCGCAGAACAACAGCGCCGTCGTCGAGAAGATGGCGGCGCACGTCGCGGACGCGCAGAACAAGGGCGCGACGGTCGTCGCGGGCGGCGGGCGGCCCGCGGGGCTCTCCGGCTTCTTCCACGAGCCGACGGTGCTCGTCGACTTCAGCCTCGACAGCCTCGTCAACACCGAGGAGACGTTCGGACCGATCGCGCCCGTGCGCTCGTTCTCGAGCGAGGACGACGCGTGGGAAGCGATCGCGTCCTGCGACCTCGGCCTCGTGGCGTCGGTGTTCACCGAGAACCTGAACGAGGCGTGGAAGTGGGCCGAGCGGCTGCGTACGGGCGTCGTCGTCGTGAACGACAACTCGAACTACTGGGAGCCGCACGTACCGTTCGGCGGCATGGCCGGCACGCGCAGCGGCGTCGGCCGCCTCGGCGGCCGGCAAGCGCTCGAGTTCATGAGCGACCTGCAGACGATCGCGTTCCACGTGTCGTGAGCGAGCGCGGCTTCGTCAGCGACAACGCGTCGGGCGTGCACCCCGCCGTGCTCGCGGCGATCGAGCGCGCGAACGTCGGCCACGCGACCGCGTACGGCGCGGACCCGTGGACGGAGCGCGCGGTCGAGCGGCTGCGCGAGGCGTTCGCGCGGCCGTCGGCCGAGGTGCTCCTGACGTTCGGCGGGACGGGCGCGAACGTCGTCGCGCTCGCCGCGCTCGTGCGCCCGTTCCAGTCGGTGCTGTGCGCGCGCAGCGCGCACCTGTGGCGCGACGAGTGCGCGGCGCCCGAGCGCTTCCTCGGGGCCAAGCTCGTGCCGCTCGAGGACGCGGGCGGGAAGCTGACGCCCGACGCGGTCGAGCGCGGCCTCGAGCGCACCGAGGGCGTGCACCACGCCCAGCCGCGCGTGGTCTCGATCGCGCAGGCGACCGAGTGGGGCACGGTGTACACGCCCGACGAGACGCGCGCTCTCGCGGAGCTGGCGCACGCGCGCGCGCTCGTGCTGCACGTCGACGGCGCGCGGCTGGCGAACGCGGCGGCGCGGCTCGGGACGTCGCTCGCGGCGCTGACGAGCGAGGCCGGCGTGGACGTCGTCTCGTTCGGCGGGACGAAGAACGGGCTGCTCGCGGGCGAGGCGGTGCTGTTCCTCGAGCCCGCCCTCGCCGCGGAGGCGCCGTTCCACCGCAAGCAGGCGGCGCAGCTCCCCTCGAAGATGCGCTTCGTCGCGGCGCAGCTCGAGGCGCTCCTCGAGGGCGAGCTGTGGCGCGCGAACGCCGAGCGGGCGAACGCGATGGCGCGACTGCTCGCCGAGCGCGCCCGCGAGCTGCCCGGCGTCGAGATCGTGCAGCCGGTCGAGACGAACGCGGTGTTCGCGCGGCTGCCGGCGCGCTGCGTCGCAGCGCTGCGCGAACGCGTCCCGTTCGCCCTGTGGGACGAGCGCCGCTCGATCGCGCGCTGGATGACGTCGTTCGACACGACCGAGGAGGACGTCGCGCGGCTGATCGCGGCGGCGCGCGACGTGCTCGCGCGCTGACGCAGCATCGTGCCCCAGGAGCGCGGCGGCGTGACGCGGCGTCGCTCGCTCAGCGCGTGTAGTCCTCCTTGCGCAGGTCGTGCGCCTTCAGCTTGTCGTACAGCGAGCGAGGTGCGATGCCGGCCAGGCTCGCGACCTCGCCGACGCGACCGCGCGTGCGCTCGAGCAGCGCCTCGAGATACTCGCGCTCGAAACGCGCCGTCGCGTCGCGCTTCGCCTCGCGCAACGGGCGGCCCAGGTCCTCGTCGGTGACGAGCGCGCGCGCGGAGGCGCCCACCGGCAGTTGGACCGGCGCAGTCACCGCGTCGGGCTCGCCGCGCGCGATCGCGACCGGCAGGTCCTCGCGCTCGATGCGTTTCGTGCGGCACATCACGACCGCGTGCTCGACGGCGTTGACGAGCTCGCGGACGTTGCCGGGCCAGGCCCAGCGCTCCATCGCGTCGATCGCCGCCTCGGAGATGCCCTCGACGTCGCGCCGGCCGAGCAGGCCGCGGAAGTGATGGATCATCGAGCCGACGAGGTCGGGGATGTCGACCGCGCGCTCGCGCAGCGGCGGGATGCGCAGGCAGACGACGTTGAGCCGGTAGTAGAGGTCCTGGCGGAAGTCGCCGCTGCGCACCGCTTCGCCCAGCTCGCGGTTCGTCGCCGCCATCACGCGCACGTTGGTCGGCACGCGCTCCTCGCTGCCGACGCGCTGCACCCGGCGGCGCTGGAGCACCGTGAGGAGCTTGACCTGCAGGTGGATCGGCATGTCGCCGATCTCGTCGAGGAAGATCGTGCCGCCGTCGGCCTGCTCGAAGCGGCCGCGCTTGCGCTTGCTCGCGCCCGTGAACGCGCCCGCCTCGTGGCCGAACAGCTCGCTCTCGAGGAGCTGCTCGGGGATCGCGCCGCAGTTGACGCTGACGAAGGGGCCCGTGCGCCGCGCGCCCTCGTTGTGGATCGCGCGCGCGAGTCGCTCCTTGCCGACGCCGGTCTCCCCCGTGATCAGCAACGACGAGTCGGTCTCGACAACGCGGCCGACGAGATCGAGGAAGTCGCGCATCGCGGAGCTGCGCGAGCGGAAATCGGCGAGCCGCGCCTCGGGCTCGGCGCCGCCCGCGTGCGGGCCCGCGAGCCCGCCCTCGAGCTCCGCGCCCGCGAGCGCCTCGACCGTCGCGCGGATGTCGCTGTCCGAGTCCGACGCCGCGACGATCCCTGCGGCGCCGGCCGCGAGCACGCCCGCGCGCGCCGCCGCGTCGTCGTCCTCGTGGAACACGACCACGCCCGGCGTCGTCTCGCGGTGCGTGTAGCGGTCGACGACGCGCAGGTCCTCGGGCCGCATCCGCGAGCGGCGCACGACGAGCAGGTCCGCGCCGGCGGTCCCCTCCGCGCGCAGCGGGTCGCCGCCCGGCTCGACCACCCGGATGTCGAGCTCCGAGCCCGCGAGCGCCCGCGCCAGCCGGCGCCGCACGTCCTCGTCCTCGACCGCGACCACGACGCGCGCCCGGCGGCTCCTCGGATCGGTGCTCACACCTCCGACCCTATCGGTAGA
>CAZGTQ010000390.1:0-8930 GCA_964528575.1 uncultured Planctomycetaceae bacterium
CTCGACCGGAGTGCGCCTCGGCGACGTCGACGGCGACGGCGACCTCGACGCCTTCCTGCCGATCAAGGGCAAGGACGGCCTGTACCGCAACGTCGGCTCCGGCGTGTTCGAGGACCGCAGCCAGGACGTGCCCGCCGCGCCCGGCGTGAGCGATACCCTCACGGCTGCGCTGGGCGACTTCGACGGCGACGGCGACCTCGACGCCTTGCTCGGCGAGCACAACCAGCAGAACCGCCTGTTCTCGAACGACGGTGCGGGCGTGTTTTCCGACGTCACCCCCCTGCAGCTCCCGGCCGACATCAAGTCCGAGAGCGACGTCGCCGTCGGCGACGTCGACGGGGACGGCGACCTCGACGTGTTCCTCGTGTACCGCAAGTTCTCCTCGTCCGAACAACCCGCCCTCTTGGTCAACGACGGCTTCGGCGCGTTCGCCCTGGCGGCATCGCAGGTGCCCGTCTTCAACAACCTCGACAGCGACTCGGTAGCCCTCGCCGACGTCGACACCGACGGCGACCTCGACGTCGGCATCGGCAACGCGGGGCTCGACCGCCTGTGCCTGAACGACGGAGCGGGCACGTTCATCGAGCGGACCGGCGCCTTCCCGCTGGACGGCATGTTCCAAACGAGCGTGATCCTCTTCGGCGACGTCGACGGCGACGGCCGCATCGATTGCGTCAAGGAAGGGGTCACGTACGGCACCATTTCCTTGTTCACCGGCGACGGCACGGGCCTCTTCGGCGCGCAGCCCGGCGCCATCCCGGACCTGGACTTCAGGCCGGTCGACGCGGTCCTCGAGGATCTCGACGGCGACGGCGAGCTCGACCTCTTGGTCGCCAACCACGTGGGGCCCCTGCAGCTCTTCCTGGGCACCGCGACGGCCGCCTTCGTCGACGCCTCGAACCTGGCCCGGAGCCCCACGCAACAGGCCCAGGGGCTCGCGGTCGGCGACGTCGATGGCGACGGCGACCTCGACGCGTTCGTCGCCAACTGGCTGGAGCAGAACCGGCTGTTCCTCGGCGACGGCAGCGGCGGCGTCGTCGAGCCTTCGACGAACCTGCCCGGAGAAGAGCTCTCCGACGAAGGCGTCGCGCTGGGCGACGTGGACGGCGACGGCGACCTCGACGCGATCTTCGCGACGGGCGGCCAGGACCGGCTGTACCTCAACGACCAGGCCGGCTTCTTCACCGAAGTCGCCGGGGCGCTTCCCGTAGGGTCGACGCTCAGCACGGACGTCGAGCTCGGCGACGTGGACGGCGACGGCGACCTGGATGCGCTCGTCGCCAACGGCATCCCCCCGGTCGGCGGCGGCGGAGCGAACTCCCTCTATCGCAACGAGCTCGACACGCTCGGCGTCTTCACGGATGCGAGCGCGGCGCTACCGTTCTTCGAGGACCACTCCAGCGCGGTCGCGCTCGGCGACCTGGACGGCGACGGCGACCTCGACGCCATCGTCGCCAATATCGGCACGTTCACCGGCGGTCCGCAGGCGAACCGGCTGTACCGCAACGTCGGCGGTTCGTTCGTCGACGGCTCGGCCCAGCTCCCCGCCCACATCGATCGCAGCGCCGACGTCACTCTCGCGGATCTCGACGGCGACGGCGACCTCGACGCGGTGCTCGCCACGCTCAACGGTCCGAACCGACTCTACGGCAACGACGGGACGGGGACGTTCTTCGACGCCTCCGCTCTGTTGCCCTCGATCGACGACGCGTCGGCCGGCGTCGCCGTCGGGGACGTCGACGGCGACGGGAGCGCCGACATCTTCGTCGCCAACGCGATCCCGTTCCCGTTCGGCGGCGGACAACAGAACCGGCTGTACCGCAACGACCTTCTGGGGTCGGGCGCGTTCCTCGACTGGACCGCGTCGCTGCCGCAGACGCCCGACGCCACCCTCGACGTCGAGCTCGCCGACATCGACGATGACGGCGACCTCGACGCCCTGGTTTCCCGCTCGGGCGAGCTCGCCCTGCTCCTGAACGACGGCGCGGGCCTCTTCGTCGAGGGCAACGGGCCCCCGACGATCGGGGGTTTCCTCGGCGCGACCGACATCGAGGTGGCGGATCTCGACGGCGACGGCGACCTCGACGTCCTGACGTCGAACAGCGGGACGCAGAACCGCTTCTACACGAACGTCGCGCGCCACGTGGCGGCCGATACCGTCGCCGGGATCGGCAAGGGCTTGACGATGCGCGTCTATGGCCCGCCGCTCGGACCGTGGCTGCTCGGCACCGCGTCGGCGAAGAGCGCACTTCCGCTGCCGCCGTTCGGGACGCTCTACCTCGACCTGGCAACGTTCGCGTTGCAGTCGAGCGGAGCGCTCGCCCCCGACGGCGAAGCGACGTTCTCCGTCGCAGTGCCCGCCGCTCCGGCGCTCGTGGGCGCGACGGTGTACTGGCAGGCCGCCGTGGGTCCGAACCTGCGGCTGACGAACGCGCACGCGACGACGATCGGGACGTTGTAGCTCGCCGGCTCGATCGTCACGCCTACGCGCTCGAGACCCTCGAGCGCGCCGAACCCCTCGCGAACCGCGCCCTGCGAAGGCTCGGAGCGGCTAGCACCTGGAACCACGCGCGCTCAACCGAGGTCGAACAAGTTCGGGATCATCAGCACCCACGCCGATGGATCGAAGCTGTCGACGCGGCTCTTCGCGCGCGCGACGACGAGCTCGGTCTCGGGCGGGTTCGCGAGCACCGGGCGCGCTCCGTCGCGCACGCCCTGGCAGCCGGCCGCGCGGACGGTCGCGCCGCTCGGGAGGAACCAGCGCAGCGCGTTGTCGATCGCGCCGCCGACGAGGTTGCAGACCTCGAGCATCGCGTCCTTGAGCGGCCGGTCGAGGTCGGTGCGCCGGCGCAGCGCGAGGATGTCCTCGTGCGACTTGAGCATGAGGAAGCTCGCCAGCGTGATCGCGTCCGCGAGCGGAACGAGCAGGCAGCCCTGGCGCATGCCGCTCCCCGCGCCATCGCCGGTGTCGGCCGCGCCGTCGATCGTGAGGCGGAACGCCAGGTGGATCGAGCCGCGCCCGCACGCGCGGTCGCCGGTCCTGCGCACCGACTCGACGTCGAGCGAGATGTCGCGGTTCGAGAAGAGCGAGATGTCCCGCGCGACTTGCTCGAGCGCGAGCTCCGCGAGGCTCGCGACCCCCGAGCCGTCGCTCGCCGGCCCCTCGTCCGCCGCCGCGGCCGCGGCCTCCGCCTGCTTCGCGTCCGCCGCGCTCACGCCGCCTCGCCCTCCGCCCGCAGGTACGGCGCGATCGCCGTGCGCAGGTCCGAAGGCGTCAGCGGCTTCTGCAGGTACGCGTTGACCTCGTCCTCGGAGATCGTGTCGAAGATCGCCTCGGCCCGCTCGGTCGTGACGAGCACGACCGCGAGCTGCTCCTTCGTCCGCCGCCGGCGGACCGCGGCGAGGAAGCGCGCCCCGTCGAGCCGCGGCATGTTCCAGTCGCAGAGCACGACGCGCACGTCCGGCTGCTCGACGAGCTGCTGGATCGCGTCGACGCCGTCGGCGGCCTCGAGCACGACGTCGATCGGCAGGTCGGTCTGGCCGAGCACCCGCCTCAGCATCTTCCGCATGGTGGCGGAGTCGTCGACGATCAGGACGGCGTTCATCGCGTCGGCGCACGGAGCGCCGCTCGATCTTTCGGGCGTCGCAGGGCCGCTTCCTTAGCTTCGCGGCGCCTTTCCCGTCTCTCCGAACGGGTCGAACAGGCGCGCCGACCCGCCGTCCGCGAGGATCGCCTCGTCGGGCGCCCCGCCGGCGCGCAGCACGATGCGTCGTCGGCCCTGGAGCTCGTCGACCGCGACGCACGCCGTGCGACCGTCCGCGCCGAGCAGGATCCGCCGCCCGTTCTCGGCGCCGAGGGCGCAGAAACCGATCCACACGTCGCCATGCCGCACGAAGGCCTCGCCGTCCGGCAGGCGCAGGACCGGCCCGCGCGGCGCCGCGTCGTCGAGCGCGCTCGCGTACGGGATCGCGAAGCGGCGGCCGCCGCCGACGACGACGAGCGCGTCGAGCGCGGCGAGGCGCAGCGGCACCGTCAAGCGGAACGTCGTGCCCGCCCCGGCGGCGGTCTCGAGCGAGACCCCGCCGCCGAGCGCCTCGACGTGCCGGCGCACGACGTCCATGCCGAGGCCCTGGCCGCCGCCGTCGCCCGCGGCGGCGCGCGTCGAGAGGCCGGGCAGAAAGATCATCTGGCGCGCGTCGACGAGCGCGCTCCGGCCGACGAGGCCGTGCTCGCGCGCCTTCGCGACGACTTGCTCGACGTCGATCCCCGCGCCGTCGTCGGCGACGCAGATCTCGACCGTGCCCGCGCGCGCGCGCAGGCGCAGCGTGACGGCCCCGCGCGGGTCCTTGCCCGCGGCCGCGCGCTGCTCCGGCAGCTCGATGCCGTGGTCGGCCGCGTTGCGCGCGAGGTGCATGAGCGGTTCGGACAGCGCCTCGACCGTGCGGCGGTCGAGCTCGAGCTCGTCGGCGTCGAGCTCGACGCGCACGAGCTTCTTCGTGCGGCGCGCGACGTCGCGCGCGACGCGCGCCATCCGCTCGAACGTCGGGCGCAGCGAGACCAGGCGCAGCGACAGCGCGGTCTGCAGCGCGCGCCGCACGGCGTCGGCGACGCGCTCGAACGTGGCGAGCGCGTCGCGCTCGGGCGTGACGTCCGCGTCGCCCGCGCGGCGGCGCGACGCGCGCAGCGTCACGTGCAGGCCGAGCAGCTCCTCGGTGAGCGCGTCGAGGCGCTCCGCGCTGACGCGCACCGAGCCGTGCCCGCTGGCGGGATCGACCGCCGCCGGCGCGTCCTCGAGCGGCTCGAGCATGTCCCGCTCGAGCGAGGCGGCGAGCCCGGCGGGGTCGGCGCTGAGCACGCGCCACAGGCGCGCTCCGCTCGTCGCCTGCAGCTCGAGCGCGCGGTCGATCTCGGCGCGCGTGATGAATCCGAGCTCGACGAGCGTCTCCCCGAGCAAACGGCCGTTCGCGCGCTGCTCGCGCAGCGCGAGCTCGAGCGCGCGCGGCGTGATCAGGCGCAGGTGCACGAGGAGCGCGCCGAGCGGCAGCTTGCCGGGCTGCGGCGCCGCGCCGATCGCGCGCTGCGCGCGCAGCGCCGACGCGATTTCGTCGATGCTCGCCAGGCCCAGCTCGATCAGCGTCTCGCCCAGCCGCTTGCCGGTCTCGCGCTGGTCGGCGAGCGCGAGCTCGAGCGCGCGCGGCGTGAGCACGCCCCGCTGCAGGAGCAGCTCGCCGAGGCGCGCGCGGCCCGCCCGCCGGGGCGCGCTCGGCTTCGGCGCAGCGGCCACCCCCGCGCGCGGCTCGCCGGCGCTCTCGCGCGGCGCGCGGATCGTCGCGGCGCAGCGCAGCGCGCTCACAGTCCGCTCGACGCGCCCGCGCCGCGGGGCGGTGGCGCCGCGCAGCGCGCCGTTGAGCTCGCGCAGGAGCGCGAACCCCTCGAAGAGCAGGTCGAAGTCGGCGCCGGTGATCGGCCGGCGGCGCTCGCGCAGGACGTCGAGCAGCTCCTCGCCCGCTCCCGCGACGTCGACGACGGCGTCGAGCGCGAGGAAGCCGGCCATGCCCTTGATCGAGTGGAACGCGCGGAACGCGCCTTGGATCTCGGCCGAGGCGGCGTCGGGCTCGCGTTCGACTTGCGCGAGCGCGCTCTCGCCCTCCTCGAGCAACTCGTCGGCCTCGACGAGGAAGTCGGGCAGGCACTCGTCCTCGAGCGCCGCGCGCGGCAGCTCCACCGGCTGCTCCGACGGGTCGCCGGCGACGCGGTCGTCGACCGCGACCGCCATCTCGACGAGGCGGTCGACCCAGCCCTCGAGGTCGCACGGCGGGGCCGCGCTCGCGCCGGACGAGCTCGCGTCCACCGCGTCGCGCACGGCCGCCGAGACCTCGAGCGCCTCGGCGAGCAGCGCCGCGCCGCGCGCGCACAACGCCCCCAGCTCGTCGGCGAGCGCGCCGTCGGTGAGCGTCGCGGGCCGCAGCACCGCGAGCTCCTCGCGCAGCTCGTCGAGGTCGAGCCGCGCGCGCCGCAGGTCGTCGTCGTCGCCCGCGGCGCCGTGCACGGTCCGCGCGAGCCGGCGCGCCAGGCCGGCGATGCCGGGACCGGAGCCGGGCCCCGACGTCGGGTTCGGAGTTTCGTGCGCCATGGGGGACGGCGGCCGGCGCGGTGGGACGCGCGGCCTCCGACGGGCCTATCGAGGTCCGGGAGAGCGGAACTTGAGGCGAGCCGACCCGGCCGCCCGGCCCGGCTCGGTCGCGCTCAGTAGCTCTCGCCGTCGCTCGGGAAGTCGCGGTTGCGCACGTCGGCGACGTAGTTGGAAAACGCTTCCGTCATCTGCTGCGCGATCTCCGCGTAGCGGCGCACGAAGCGCGGGTGGAAGCGGGTGTAGAGGCCGAGCATGTCGTGCGTGACGAGGATCTGGCCGTCGCAGCCCGGGCCCGCGCCGATGCCGATCACGGGGACGCGCAGGCTCTGCGCGATCTCGGTCGCGAGCGCGGCGGGCACCTTCTCCAGCACGATCGCGAACGCGCCGGCGTCCTCGAGCGCGCGCGCGTCGCGCCGGATCTCGTCCGCCTCCTCGGGATCGCGCGCGCGCACCTGGTAGGTGCCGAACTTGTGGATCGACTGCGGCGTGAGACCGAGGTGCCCCATCACCGGGATCCCGACGTCGACGATGCGCGCGATCGTCGCACACACCTTCTCGCCGCCCTCGAGCTTGACCGCCTCGACGCCCGACTCCTTCACCATGCGCCCGGCGTTGCGCAGCGCCTCGTCGGCGTTGACCTGATAGCTCATGAACGGCAGGTCGCCCACGACGAGCGCACGCTCGACGCCGCGCGCGACGACGTGCGCGTGGTAGAGCATCTGCTCCATCGTCACCGACACCGTCGTCGCGAGCCCCTGGACGACCATCGCGGCGGAGTCGCCCGCGAGGATCACGTCGACGCCGGCCTTGTCGATCAACTCGGCCATCAGGAAGTCGTAGGCCGTCAGCGCGGTGATCGGCTTGCCGTCGCGCTTCATGCGCTCGAGCGTGCGGACGGTGACCTTGCGCCGGCCGGGGCTCTTCTCGGAACGCTCGTTCATCGGCGGGGCTCCTGGACGCGATCAGACTAGCGCGAAACGCGCCGCGAGCCCATGCTCGGCGCGATGGGCGGGCGCGGATCGGCTTTCGAGCGGCTCGCGTGCGTGCAGGGCGACCTGACCCTCGAGCGCGTCGACGCGATCGTGAACGCCGCCGGCGCGTCGCTGCGCGGCGGCGGCGGCGTCGACGGGGCGATCCACCGCGCGGCCGGCCCGGGCCTGCTCGCGGAGTGCGTCGAGCGCCATCCCGACGGCTGCCCGGTCGGCGAGGCGCGGCTGACGGGCGGGCACCGGCTCCCCGCGCGCTGCGTGATCCACACCGTCGGGCCCGTGTGGTCGGGCGGCCGCGCGGGCGAGCCGGAGCTGCTCGCCTCGTGCTACCGCTCGGCGGTCGCGCTCGCCGCCGAGCACGGCCTGCGCACGCTCGCGTTCCCGGCGATCTCGACGGGCGTGTTCGGCTATCCGCTGCGCGACGCCGCAGAGGTCGCGCTCGGCACGCTCGCGCAGGCGCTCGCGGCCACGCCCACGATCGAGAGCGCCCGGATGGTGCTCTTCGGCGACGAGGCGTTCGCAGTGCACGCGCACGTGCTCGCCGTCATCCGCGCGCGCGCAGGCGCATGACCCAACTGTCGAACGGCGCCGACAGCCGGCCGCCGAGCACGCGGTCGAGCGCGGCGCACGTCGCGTTCGCCGCGAGCAGCGGGAGCGAGAGCGCGCCGCCGAGACGCTCGTCGCTGAAGTGCAGCGCCTGCGGCACCGGCGTCGTGAGCTGGTAGCCCGCGGCGGACTCGAGCGCGAAGCCGCGCGCTTCGAGCCAGCGCTGGACCTCGGCGCGCGGGCGCGCGTTCAGCTCGCGCAACGGCAGCAGCGGGCGCGTGCGACGGCGCGAGCGCATGCCGCGCGACCGCGGATTGAGGTCGCCGACGACGAGCGTGCCGCCCGGGCGCACCGTGCGCGCGAGGCCGTCCATCCAGCGCTCGAAGTCGCGCGCGAACGAGACCACGCCCGAGGAGAGGACCACGTCGAAGCGCGGCTCGCCCGCGGCGGGGTACGGCGGGTCCTCGCCGAAGCCGACGCGGCCCTCGAAGTCGGCGACGCCGCTCGCGCGCGCGTTCGCCTCCGACTGGCTCACCATCTGCGGGCTCGGGTCGAACGCCCGCAGCGCGCAGCCGGGCGCGGTCAGCGCGGCTTCGATGCCGACCCATCCCGCGCCGCAGCCGAAGTCGAGGATGCGCGCGCCCGGCTGCGGCGTCGCGAAGCGGCCGACCAGGCGCCGCATCCAACGGAAGTGGCGGTAGCCCGGCGTCCCCGGGTTGCCGTTCCAGCCGCTCGCGTTCTGGTCGAACTTCGCCGTCGTCGCGTCGGGGTCGAGCACGAACGCGTAGCGCCGGCAGACGAGCACGACGCCGCGGAACGCGCACGGGCCGAGCGAGCGCGCGTCCGAGAGGCTCGTCAGGCGCGTGCGCTGCGCGTCGCAGCGAGCCAGGCCGGTGACGTGCGCGCGCGGCCAGAGCCGATCGCGCAGCGCGGCGAGCGCGTGGTCGCTCGGCGCGCCGGGCACGCACACGAGCAGGAACCCGTCCGGCGCCCACGCCGCCTCGAGCGCGCTCGCCCAGTCGGGCGCGTCGAGCGCGCCGGCCGCCGCGAGGACGTCGCCCGGAGCGCCGGCGCCGCTGCCGCCGCTCGGATCGAGCGCGCGCATCGACACGGCGTCGACGCCGAGGTCGGCGAGCAGCGGGGCGACGTCGTCCGCCGCGGGGGCCGCGGAGAGCGGGACCGGAGCCAAAGCGGGGGCGCGGGGCGCGGTCAGCCCTCGGCGTCCTCCTCGTCCTCGCCGCGGCGCTCGTCGCGCAGCAGC
>CAZGTQ010000391.1:0-10022 GCA_964528575.1 uncultured Planctomycetaceae bacterium
ATCGCCGACGAGCGTCGCGCGCCGCTACTCTCGGCCCAGGGCGGTGTAGCGCGTCGCGCGCGCCCGCCCCTCGACCTTGACCCTGCGCTCGTCGCGGAGCCGGTGCAGAACGGGGCGCAGGGTGGCGGCGCTGGTTCCGAGCTCGCCGCAGATCTCCTCGGAGCGGGAGCCGGGATGCTTGCGGATGTAGGCGAGCACCCGGTCCGCATCCGGCGGGGCGCCGACGCGTCGCTTCGGCGTCAGGGCCTTGCCTCCGCCCGAAGGTGCCGCACCGCTGAGCGCGAGGCAGCCGGACAGCGTCGCGCGTGCTTCCATCAAGGCCGTGCGCGTCGCCGCGTCCGTGGTCTCCGCCGCGGCCTTGTCGATGGCGCGAACCGCCGCGGAGAGGTGACGCAGAGCCGGGTCCTTCTTGACCTTCGCCTGGGCCGCGCGTGCCTTGACCCGCTCGATCTCGGCTTGCAGGTCGGCGATCATCTGGTCGGGCGTTCGGCGGGTGCGCTTCTTGGTCGTCATTCTGGTCGTGGTCGGGGGGTCCGGAGGGGCGCGTCAGTCTCGCGACTCGGGGCGCCGGCTTCCACGAGAGACTGCGGATTTGCGATGAGCGCCGGCCGACTCGCGGGCGGGGTCAATCCGTCGGGAGCGGGTTCGTCACACGCCGGAATCGGATGTTGCGCACGTCGCCGTCGCTCAGGCCGAACCCCGTCGCCGTCCCGCTCTCGGCCATGTCGAACTCCAGCCGACGCCCACCCCAGCGGAACACGCCGTCGCCCAGCGGCTCGAGCGCGTGCGACCGGCCGCGGACCTCGAGCACGAGCGCGTCCCCGCGCACCGCGATCGGATACACGTAGTGCAGCTCGCGGCCGTAGTAGTCGCCGGCGAACGTCTCGAGCTGCTCGGGCGACAGCGCGACCGGGCCGGGCCGTTCGCGTCGCGGCCTGCGCTCGCCGCGGCCGCGGGGCGGCGGCGCGGGCTCGGTGAACCGATCCGCGAGGTACAGCTCCGCGATCCGACGCGCGAGCCGGCCGGGTCCGAACGAGCTGTCGTTCGCGAAGACGACGATCGACAGATCGTGGTCGGGGAACTGCAGATACTCCGACACGTAACCGACCGCCGCACCGTCGTGACCCAGCGTGCGCAACCCGCGGTAGCTCCCGTGCTCGATCCCGAGCGCGTAATCGAGCTCCTCGCCGTCGCTCAGTCGACCGCGCGTCAGCATCGTCGCGAGCACGTCCAGGCTCCCCGACCCGAGCCGATCGTGCCGCAGAGTGCGGTCCCACTGGAGGAAGTCCTCGACGGTCGTGACGACGCCCAGATCGCCGACGATCTCCGACAAGAGGATGTCCATCCGATAGCCGCCCCCATCGAGCGGCGAGTAGCCCCAGGCGCGGTTCGGGACGATCGCCGTCGGGTCGTCGCTGAACCGCGTGCTCGTCATCGCGAGCGGATCGAAGATGCGCGCCTTCGCGAACGCGCTCGTCTTCGTGCCGCTCACGCGGGTGACGACCTCCGAGAGGAGGAAGTAATTCGAGTTGGAGTACGAGTGCTCCTCGCCCGGCGCGTGCACGAGCGCTTCCTGACGCGCGATCAGCTCGAGGAGCTCGCGGGGCGTGACCGGGTGCCCGCTGCCCTCGGGCTTGCCGATCAGCTCGAGCAGCGAGAGGTACTCGCGAATCCCGCTCGTGTGGTGGAGCAAGTTGCGGAGCGTGATCGGCGCACCGTAGTCGCGCAGCTCCGGCAAGTGCTCCCGTACGTCGTCGTCGAGCTCGAGCGCGCCGTCCTCGGCGAGCAGGACGATGCACATCGCGACGAACTGCTTCGAGATCGACCCGATGCGCAGCACGGTGCGCGGCGTCAGCGGTACGCCCAGGTCGAGATTCGCGCTGCCGTAGCCGCGCGCGTGGACGAGCTCTCCGCCGCGATAGACGCCGACGACCGCGCCCGGAGCGTCGTCGCGGTCCCACTCTGCGCACAGCGCGTCGACGCGCTCGTCGCGCGCGCTCTCCTGGCCGGTGGCGAGCGGAGCCGACAGGACGCTGACGACGAGCGCAACGGCGATCGGCCGCATCATGAGCTTTTCGGTCCTTCCATCGCCTCGGCAGTGTAGCCCGAACGCCTGCGGCCGGAGGACCTCAGACGCTATGCTCCCCCGACGCCTCCCCCTCCCCCACAGGACTCTCCCCGTGTTCTCCCCCCGTACCACACGCGAAGCCATCCTCGCGAAGCTCGCGAAGAAGCGCGCCGAGCGCCGCCCTGTCTGGATCGCGAGCGCCGGCAGCGGGCTCGTCGCGAAGCTGCTCGAGCGCGAGGGCGCCGACTGCATCAACACGTTCTCCGGCGCGCGGCTGCGCGCGAACGGCATGGGGACGATGTCGATGCTGTGGCCGATCCTCGACTCGAACAAGCAGACGCTGGACTACACGTCGCAGGACATCCTCCCCGCGCTCACCGGCGACGCGTTCGTCTGCCCGTGCCTCAACGCGAACGACCCGCTGCGCGACATGGGCCACGTGCTCGACGAGCTGAAGGCGCGCGGCATCTGCTCCGTCTCGAACATCGGTCCGTCGATCAGCTACATCGACAAGGACAGCCAGATCCGCGCGGTGCTGACCAAGAGCGGGATCACGTTCGACAACGAGATCGAGCTCCTGCAAGTCGCGAAGGAGCGCGGCTTCGTCACCGTCGGCCTCGCGTTCGACGAGGAGGACAGTTGTCGCATGGTCTCCGAGGCGCAGCCCGACCTCTTCTGCTTCCACGCCGGCACGACCAAGGGCGGGCTGAGCGGGTACGACTCCGGCGAGACGATCGACGAGACCGCGCGGCGCACCGAGGAGGCGAATCGCAAGCTGCGCTCGCTCTCGCCCGAGACGCTGCTCGTCGCGCACGGGGCCGCGATGGAGACGCCCGAGGACGCGCAGTACATCCTCGACCACACGTCGTGCGACGGATTCTGGACCGGCTCTTCGACCGAGCGGCTGCCGATCGAGCGCGCGGTCACCGAGACGGCGCGCGCGTTCGCCGCGCTGCGGTTCCCCGACTCGCGCGGCAGGTGAGCCGATGACCAAGACCCTCGCCGTGCTCGCGACGCTCGACACCAAGGGCGCCGAAGCGAGCTTCCTGCGCGAGCAGATCGAGCGGCTCGGCAGCCGCGCGCTCGTCGTCGACATGGGCGTCCTCGGCACGCCCGGCGCGAGCGCGGACGTGACGCGCGAGGAGGTCGCCGCGGCCGGCGGGACTCCGCTCGACGTGCTCCTGCGGGAGCCGTCGCGCGACGTCGCCGCGCCCGTCATGGTCGCCGGCGCGACGCGCATCCTGCGCGAGCGCGTCGACGCGGGCCCGGGCATCGAGCCGGTGCACGGCGTCCTGGGCCTCGGCGGCTTCCAGGGCACGGCCGCGTGCACGCAGGTGATGCGCGCGCTGCCGTACGGGCTGCCCAAGGTGATGGTCTCGACCGCGGCGTGCGGCGACACGTCGAGCTACGTCGGCGTGAAGGACGTCACGATGATGTTCTCCGTGAGCGACATCCTCGGGCTCAACGCGTTCACGCGGCGGATCCTCGCGAACGCCGCGGGCGCGGTGCACGGGATGGCGCAGGTCGACCTTCCGCTCGAGCCGAGCCGCGGCGACAAGCCGCTGATCGGCATGTCGAACCTCGGCGTGCTCACCCAGGGCGCGATGAAGGCGATCGAGCTCTTCCACGAGCGCGGCTACGAGGTCGTCGTCTTCCACGCGATCGGCTCGGGCGGCCGCGCGATGGAGCAGATGATGAAAGAGGGCATCGTCGGGGCCGTCTTCGACTACGCGATGGGCGAGATCGCCGACGACGTGTTCGGCGTCCTGCGCGCCGGCGGGCCGGAACGCTTGACCGTCGCGGGCGAGCTCGGCCTGCCCCAAGTGCTCGTCCCCGGCGGCGCCGAGCACCTCGGCATCCTCGTCGAGCCGAACGCCGTGCCCGAGGCGTGGAAGGAGCACGCGTGGCTCTTCCACAGCCCCGTCGTCTTCGTCCCGCGCCTGCGCGCCGACGAGCTCGTCCGCGTCGCGCGCGAAGTCGTACGCCGGCTGCAGCACACGCGCGGCGACGCCGTGCTCATGCTCCCGACGGACGGGACCGGCCGCTACGCGATGCCCGGCGGCCCGCTGCGCGACACGGAGAGCGACGCTGCGTTCTTCGCGGCGCTGAAGCAGGGCCTGCCGCCCAGCATCGAGGTCGTCGAGCGCGCGACGCACGCCGAGGACCCGGAGTTCGTCGCGGAGTGCGTCGAGCGCCTCATCGCGATGATCGAGGCGCGCTGACGAGCGCGAGCGCGCGTCAGGGCAGCAGCTCGACGAGGGTCGGATTGCTGACGAGCGCGACGCTCGGCTGCCCCGTTCCGACCGCGATCAGCACGAACGCGTGCGCGACCTGGAAACCCGCCAGCGAGGCGGGCGCGCCCGGCGGGAGCGTGAACGTCGCCGTCGCTCGGCCGCTCGTGTCCAGCACGCCGAACGAGCCCGCGAGCGGCGGCGTGTTCGGCTGCGCCAGCGTGAACACCGTGTACGCGTCGACGGTGAGCGGCAGCGTGTCCTCGCCGAGCGCCAGGCCGGGCTCGATGCCGGAGACCGAACCGAGCACGACGTACACCAGCCCGCCGGAGCCGAGCCCCGCGTCGACCAGGAGCGTCTGCACGCCGCCGGCCGCCACGGAGAGCGAGCTCACGTCCGCCGTCAGCGTCCCGTCGTACACGTAGACCGCGCCCGCGTCCGGGCCGCCGTTCGCGTCGCCGTACGCGCCGAGCAGCACTTGGCCGCCCTCGACCGTCACGTCGCAGCCGAGCGCGCTGGCCGAAACGGCGTCGCTCCCGACGAGCTTCTTCGTCTGCACCCAGCCGCCGGCGCCGCGCTCGAAGACGTAGGCCGACCCGCTGACGCCCGCGTCGAACGGCGCGCCGACGACGAGCCGCACGTCGTCCAGCGCGAGGGCCGTTCCGAAGCGCAGGAAGGGATCGGGGTCCCCGGGGAGGAGCTTCGCGGCCTGGCTCCAGCTCGTGCCCGCTCGCTCGAACACGTAGAGCGAGCCGGCGTCCGTGCCCCCGTCGTCGTCGTCGCGGGCGCTCGCGGCGGCGACGTCGCCGCGCAACGCGACGGCGTGTCCGAGGCGATCGCCGCTCTGCGCGTCGGCGGCGACGAGCTTCGCGGTCCGTGTCCAGGGCGCGCCGGGGCCCGTCCGCTCGAAGACGTACGCCGCGCCGGCCGCGAAGCCGCCGGCGTCGTCGCCCCGCGCGCCGACCAGGAGCCGATCGCCGTCGAGCGCGACCGAGATGCCGAACGCGCCGCCGATGTTCCCATCGCCGGCGACGAGCGCCGCCGTCTGCGCCCAGCCGCCGGGCCCGCGCTCGAACACGAGGACCGCGCCCTCGTTCGTCAGGAGGCCGCCGCCGTTGGGGACGCCGAGCACCGCCGTGTCGCCTTCGATGTCGACCGCCCAGCCGGCGGCGTCGTCGACCGCGCCGACCAGCGGGACGAGCTTCGCCGTCTGCGCCCAGCCCGACGCTCCGCGCTCGAACACGTATGCGGAGCCCGAGTCGTCGCCGAACGGGTCGTCCTGTGGCGCGCCGACGAGCGCGCGGTCGCCGTCGAGCGCGACGGCGCTCCCGAAGGAGTCCCCGGGCGAGCCGTCGCCCGCGACGAGCTTCGCTTCGTGCGCCCAACCGGTGCCCGCGCGACGCACGACGTAGGCCGAGCCGGCATCCAACGCGCCGTCGCCCGGCGCTGCGACGAGCAGCCTCGGACCGGACAGGTCGAGCGCCGAGCCGAAGACGTCGCCTGCGCTCGCGTCGGCCGCGACGATCTTCGCGAGCTCGGTCGTGCTCTGCGCCGCGCCCGCGCCGGCGCACGTGGTGACGAACAGTGCAAGGACGGCGTGTCGGATCAAGGCGCCCTCCTTCCGCGGCGGCGCGCTCTCGACCCTACACCATACCCCGACCCGCGGGAACGCAGCCCTACGGCACGAGCGCGAGACGCGCCGGCACCGTCGCGCTCGTCAGCGCGAGCGACGTGGCGTCGAACAGGCCCGCGCTGTGGAACAGCTCGAGGCCGACGAGCGACGGGCTCGGCGCCGGCGGCAGCGTGACCGCGGCCGTCGCGCGCCCGGCGGCGTCGAGCGTGCCGAGCGTCGCGACGAACGGGGCCTGGTTCGCGAGCGCGATCGTCGTCGCGAGATAGAAGTCGCCGTTGAGCGGCACGAGCACGTCGTCGAAGACGAAGCCCGGCTGCGTCCCCGACGCCGAGCCGACGACGAAGTAGATCGAGCCGGCCGCGGGCGGGCCCGGGCGCACGTTCCACACGTGCTCGCCGCCGAGCGCGACCGACAGGATTCCGGGCGCTCCGAGCAGGTCGCGCGCGTCGCAGGGCGGACCGCCGAGCTCGAACGACGCCGCGGCGCCCTGCCCCGGAGCGTCCGGGAACGACGCGTTCGGCGCTCCGACGACGACGCGACCGCCGAGGAGCGCGAGCGCGCGGCCGACGCCGTCGAGGTCGTCCGTCGGGTTCACTCCGTCGAGCGTCGACGCCTCGATCACGTCGAGCGGCGCCCACAGCGAACCGCTCAGCTCGAACGCGTACACGCGGCCCGCTCCGCTCGGCGCGCCCACGACCAGTTGCGTCCCGTCGAGCGCGACCGTCGCGCCGAACTGCCCGCCGATCACGGGCTCGGGCGGCGCGATCGTCGCCGTGCGCACGAAGTTGCCGAGGAGCTCCTCGAACACGTCGACGCGGCCGCTGCGGATCGTGCCGGGCTCGCTGGCGACCACCGCGAACGGGTCGACCGACAGGTCGGCGCCGGGGACACCGACGACGACGCGCAGCCCGTCGGTCGCGACCGACTCGCCGAAGCGCGCGAACGGCGAGTCTTGCGGCTCGGGCAGGAGCGTCGTCGCGAGACTCCATGCGCTCGGGCTCCCCTGCATCCGGAACACGTGCACCGCGCCGGGGAAGCCGGTCGAGACCGCGAGGCCGGGATCGGCGACGACGAGCACGCCCCCGCCGAGCGCGACTTCGGCGCCGAAGCGCCCCTGCGGCCCGGGCGGGAGGATCTGCGCGCGCGGCTGCCAGCCCGCGGGCGTGCGCTCGAACACGTGCACCGCGCCGGACTGGCCGGAGCCGAAGAACGAATCGGACGGCGCGCCGACGGCGAGCAGGTTCCCCTCGCCCGCGACCGACACGCCGAACGAGTCGTTCGAGAGCGCTACGGGCGCCGTGAGCACCTGCGTCTGCGTCCACGTGCCGGCGACGCGCTCGTAGGCGAGCACCCGACCGGGCGGGCCGTTCGACGCGACGCAGACGACCGGGCAGGCGCCGGGGTCGCCCACGAGGAGCGCTTCGGGACCCGCGAACGCGACGCAGCGGCCGAAGCTCCTGTCCGGCGCGAACGGCCCGCGGAGCTTCGCTTCGAGCGCCCAGCTCCCGCCGGGGGCCTGCGTCAGGATCGAGACGGCGCCCTTGAACGGCGTCGCGGACTGGAACGGAAACAG
Organism: uncultured Planctomycetaceae bacterium; assembly: GCA_964528575.1. Taxonomy (GTDB): domain Bacteria; phylum Planctomycetota; class UBA1135; order UBA1135; genus CAZGTQ01. The sequence continues at coordinate 7,506 of CAZGTQ010000391.1, forward strand.
GCCGTCGCCCATGCACGCCACGACGACGCGACCGGGCGCGAGCGCGACGTCGTTGGCGATACCCGCGAACGACGGATCGGGAGTGCCGGACGAATCGACCAACTCGACGCCGACCGGCAGCGGGGAGAGCGGGCACTGCGCCGCGACCGGCGCGGCGGCCGCACAGACGACAGCGAGAAGAAGCAGCATGAAGATCCCATGCAGTCGCGCCGGCAATCCTGCCGCCCCAATACGCAAAGGGTACGCAACGCCGTCAGGCCGTCTCGAGCTCGAGCGTGCAGTGCGCGCCCGGCTCGACCCGCACGAGCTCCCACAGCTCCTCGCCGCCCCGGTACAGCAGGCTCGTCCTACGTCGAAGACGATGGCCCGACGCCCGAACACCGCCCCGCTCTCGGCGAACAGCAGGCATTCATCGCCGCGCTCGCGAAGATGGGCGTTGCGATCCGCGCGGCGCGCGCCGCGTCGCCGGGTAGCACGACCGGCGCGCTGACGTTCGAGGACGAGCGCAGAGCGTGACGCCGTGACGGCCACGGCGCTCATCCCCCTCCTCTGGCCTGGGTGAGCTGAGGACTTCGCACGCCGGTCGGTCAGCGAGCAAGCGCGTACCACGCCGCTCCTAGCAACACTCCGCCGCCCAGCGTCGGGAGCATGCCGACCTTGAACCGGAACATGGCGACGAACGCCCCTAGCGCGATGATGGACGCGGCCGAGTCGATCGTCGTCGCGTCTGGGATCAGGAGACGCACGCCGAACCGGCGCTGCTCCACGACCTCGGCGAACAGCGTGTGCATCGAGAACCAGACGGCGAGGTTGAGCACGACGCCGACGACGGCGGCCGTGATCGCCGAGAGGGCGCTGGCCAGCGCCCTGTTCCCACGCAGGTACTCGATGTAGGGCGCGCCCAGGAAGATCCACAGGAAGCACGGCGCGAACGTCACCCACGTCACGATCACCGAACCGAGGACTCCCGCGAGCATCGGGTCCAGGCTTCCCGAATTCCGGTAGGCGGCCATGAACCCGACAAACTGGACCACCTGGATCAGTGGGCCCGGCGTCGTCTCCGCCATCCCGAGTCCATCCAGCATCTCGCCGGGCTGGAGCCATGCGTACGTCTCGACCGCTTCCTGGGCGATGTACGCGAGGACCGCGTAGGCTCCCCCGAACGTGACGACAGCGGCCTTGCTGAAGAAGGCCCCCTCCTGAACGAAGACGTGCGCCGGCCCGAGCACTGTGGCGAGCGCGGCGAGGGGTACCAGCCAGATCGCCAGCCAGAGCGCCGCGACGCGAAGCGCCCTTCCGAGGCCCGGACGCGAGGCGGTTGCCGCGTCGTCGCCCAGGGCAGGGGCGCCCTCGACCGCCTTGCCGTGGCCACCAGCGACGGCGAAGCGGCTCGGCGCCAGGCGCCCGCCGATCAAGCCGACTCCTGCCGCCGTCAGGACGATCATCGGGAAGGGCACCTCCAGGAAGAAGATGGCCACGAAGGCAACCGCCGCTAGGGACACCATCGCCGAGTTCTTCAGCGCGCGCCGCCCGATCCGGAACACCGCCTCGACGACGATGGCCATCACGGCGGGCTTGAGCCCGAAGAGGAGCGCATCGACGAGCGTCACGCCCTGGAAGCCTGCGTACAGGACGCTCAGCACGAGGATCGCGAGGAACCCCGGCAGGACGAAGAGCACTCCGGCGGTGAGCCCACCTCGCCAGCCATGGAGGAGCCAGCCGACGTAGGTCGCGAGCTGCTGCGCTTCCGGGCCCGGCAGGAGCATGCAGTAGTTGAGAGCATGGAGGAACCTGCCCTCGCTGACCCATCGCTTCTCCTCGACGAGGATGCGGTGCATCACGGCGATCTGACCTGCCGGTCCCCCGAAGCTGAGGAGCGCGACGCGCGTCCAGACTCGGAGCGCCTCCGCAAAAGTCACCGATGTGTGGATGGGTCGGGGCTCTGGGCTCATGGCCACGCTTCGTACCCTTCCAGGCCCCCGGCCGCACCTACCCGCCCTGTTGCCTGCCCCGACTCGGCCTGCGTCGTGCCTGTCTCCCGCGATCGCCTACAGAGGCTACGGCGAAACCTTCCGCGCGGTCGATGTCTCGGCCGATTGGTCCGCGTTCATCGGTCGGGGCACGCGGAGCGCAGGTCGCGGATGCTCATCGAATGGTCAGCTCCGCGTCGACATGCGGAGCCGGATTCCTGACGCGGCGGGAGCCCGTCGAAGAAGCGCAGCCGCACGGCCTCGCGCAGCGGCTCGCTGAGCGTGGCGAGCGCCTGCGCGATCGCGGCGCGCGCGTCGGCGTCGGTGAGCTCGTCCGCCGGCTCCGACGGATCGACCGGCTCGGCCGGGCTCGTTCCCTGCCGCGGCGCGCTCCTGAGCTCGCGCCACGACGCGCGTCGTAGCACGACCGCGAGCCAGGCGCGCACGTTCTCGCCGTGGCGCGGCGGCCGCTCCAGCGCCTGCGCCCAGGTCTCCTGCACGAGGTCGCTCGCGGCGTCGCTGTCGCGCGTGATCGCGCTGGCGAGCT
>CAZGTQ010000392.1:0-21382 GCA_964528575.1 uncultured Planctomycetaceae bacterium
CCGGTGAGCTCGTCGCAGGCGAGCAGCGCTTCGTCGAGCCGCGTCTCGTACGGCACGCCCCACTTCGTGTAGTGCGCCGAGACCGCGTGCGCGATCTCCTCCTCGCCGCGCTCGCGCAGCCACGCGACGATGCGCTGGGGGTGCTCCTCGGGCCAGCGGTCGTAGTCCGCGTCGTGCAGCATGCCGGCGAGGCCCCAGCGCTCGACCGTCGCCGCGTCGACGTCGGGCGCGCCTTCGGCGTAGCGGGCGGCGGCGGCGCGCATCACGACCTCGACCGCACGCGCGTGCTTGCGCAGCGCGTCGGACGGCGTCCACTCGCAGAGCAGCGCCCACGCCTCCTCGCGCGCGAGAGCCAAGGTCCTGGGCTCAGTGGATGAACAGGAGCTCGCGGTACTTCGGCAGCGGCCACAGGTCGTCGTCGACGAGCAGCTCGAGCGCGTCGCCGTGGGTGCGCACGCGCTCCATCGCCGGCGCGACCTCGTCCCGGTAGAACGCGGCCTTGACCGCCGAATCGTGCCCGATCTCGTCGGCGCGGTCGCGCAGCTCGCCGAGGCGGTCGAGCGCGGACTTCAGGCGGCAGGCCGTCTCGGCGACGGTGCACAGGAGCGCCTCCTGGTCGCTCGTGTCGACCGCGCTCGACGCCGCGCGCGCGCTCTGGATCGAGTCGGCGACCGCCTTCTGGTAGCGCAGCGCCGCGGGGAGGATCTGCGTCGATCCGACGTTCTTCATCGACAGCGCCTCGACGCCCATGCGGTGCACGTAGGCCTCGTGCAGCACGTGCGAGCGCGACTCGGTCTCGCGCCGGCTGAAGACCTCGTAGCGCTCGAAGAGCTCGAGGTTCTTCGACGCCGTCAGCTTGCCGAGCGCGCTGGGCGTGTCGCGCAGGTTGAGCAGCCCGCGCCGCTCCGCTTCCTCCTGCCACTCGCGCGAGTAGTTGTCGCCGCTGAAGATGATCCGCTGGTGCGCCGCCAGCGTCTCGCGCACGAGCGTCTGGATCGAGGAGAGCGTGGCGCCGCGCCGCTCGAGCTCGGTCGCGAGGTGGTCGAGCGACTCGGCGACCGCCGTGTTGAGGAAGATGTTCGGGTACGCGATCGACTGGCTCGAGCCGAGCGCGCGGAACTCGAACTTCGTGCCGGTGAACGCGAACGGCGAGGTGCGGTTGCGGTCGCTCGTGTCGCGCGGCAGGTGCGGCAGCGTCGTCACGCCGAGCTTGATCTCCTTGCCGCGTCCGAGGACCTGCGGCGACGTGCCGCGGACGAGCGCGTCGACGACGCCCTCGAGCTCGGCGCCGAGGAAGATCGAGATGATCGCGGGCGGCGCCTCGTTCGCGCCGAGGCGGTGGTCGTTGCCGGCGTACGCGATCGATGCGCGCAGGAGGTCCTGGTGGCGGTCGACCGCGCGGATGATCGCCGTCAGGAAGACCGTGAAGACGACGTTCTCGTGCGGCGTCTGCCCGGGGTCGAGCAGGTTGTTGCCGTTCTGGTCGGCCAGCGACCAGTTGTTGTGCTTGCCGCTGCCGTTCACGCCGACGAACGGCTTCTCGTGCAGCAGGCACTTGAGGCCGTGGCGCTCGGCGACGAGCTGCAGGAGCTCCATCGCGAGCATGTTGTGGTCGGTCGCGACCGACGCCTGCTCGTAGATCGGCGCCATCTCGAACTGCGACGGCGCGACCTCCGCGTGGCGCGTGCGGATCGGGATGCCCAGGCGCCACAGCTCGTGCTCGAGGTCCATCATGAACGCGAGCACGCGTTGCGGCGTCGCGCCGAAGTAGTGGTCCTCGAGCTCCTGGCCCTTCGGCGGACGCGCGCCGAACAGCGAGCGCCCGCAGCTCACGAGGTCGGGGCGCAGGTAGTAGAACTCGCGGTCGATCAGGAAGTACTCCTGCTCGGGGCCGACCGTCGCGACGACGCGCTGCACGTCGGTGTCGCCGAGCAGGCCGAGCAGCCGCCGCGCCTGCTTGTCGAGCGCTTCGCACGAGCGCAGGAGCGGCGTCTTCGTGTCGAGCGCCTCGCCGGTCCAGGAGGCGAACGCCGTCGGGATCGTCAGCGTCGATCCGTAGGTCGTCTCGCGCAGGAACGCGGGCGAGTTCGGATCCCACGCGGTGTAGCCGCGCGCCTCGAACGTCGCGCGGATGCCGCCGCTGGGGAACGACGACGCGTCGGGCTCGCCGCGGATCAGCTCCGAGCCCGAGAACTCGAGGATCGCGCCCCCGTCGCGCGTCGGCGTCAGGAACGAATCGTGCTTCTCGGCCGTCAGGCCGGTCATCGGCTGGAACCAGTGCGTGAAGTGCGTCGCGCCGCGCTCGATCGCCCAGTCCTTCATCGCGTTGGCGACCGTGTCCGCGATGCTCGGGTCGAGCTGCTCGCCGTTCTCGATCGTGCGGCGCAGGCGCCGGTAGATCTCGCGCGGCAGCCGCTTGCGCTGGGCCGCGTCGCCGAAGACGTTCGAGCCGAAGAGCTGGGGGAGCGGGGTCCTCTGCGACGCGCGGGGCTCGGGAGCGAGGCTCCCGCTCGCGATGGCGCGGACGGCCGACTGGCGGGGCGTGAGGGACATGGCGCGCAGGGCTCCTGGGAGGGTGGAGGCTCGATTCGTGACGCGCGGACCGGACGGTTACGTATCGGTTGCGGAGCCTATCGGTGCTCCACAGCCGACTCAACGGCCGCGCGTGGTTAGACTGGGCGGATTCTCCGCGGCGATCGTCCCTCCGCGGCGATCCGTACCGCGCCCGCCTCACCACCCCGCCGGTCGTCACCCCCCGTCATGCGAACGACCCCCATCCTCTCCGTCGCGCTCGTGCTGGCGCCGCTCTCCGTCGCGCCCGCCGCCCAAGCTCCCGTCGACCAGCTCGCGCCGGGCCCCGAGAACGTCTCGGTGTGGGACTGGAGCTTCGGCAACGTCGCCACGACCGACCCGATCAACGGCGGGCCGCTCGTGGTCAACCACTACGGGCGCACGATGTACCCCTCGACGGCGCCGGGAGGCGTGCTGACGCCGGCCGCCGCCGGAGCGTTCCCGCTCGTCGTGTTCGGCCACGGCCGCTTCCACACCGGTCCGACGCTCGGGAGCAACCACGAGCAGGCGGACTACCTGCTCGAGCGGCTGGCCTCGTGGGGCTTCGTCGCGGTGTCGGTCAACCTCGACGTCGTCGGGCAGTTCGGCAACCCCGCGGCGATCCCGCAACGCGGCGACATCTTCCTCGAGACGGTGCGCGACTGGCTCGACCTCGCGAACGTCGCGCCCGGCGCTCCGCCCGGGCTCGCGGCGGCGATCGACGGCACGCGCATCGCTCTCGCCGGCCACTCGCGCGGCGGCGAGGGCGCGGTGGCGGCGGTGGTCAAGAACCAGCAGGCCCCCGCGCCGTTCCCGATCCTCGCGATCGGGACGATCGCTCCGACCGACTTCGAGCAGTACCAGGTGCCGTCGACGATCGCGTACATGGGAATCTACGGGTCGAAGGACGGCGACGTGAACAACGGCTGGCCGATCGCGCTGCACGACCGCGCGCGCTCGACCGAGTGCGTGTTCGAGTACGTCTACGGCGCCAACCACTTCTTCTTCACCGAGACGATCACGTACAGCCTCGAGGGCAACGCGGACATCCCGCGCTCGCTGCACCACGACATCGCGATGGGGTACATCGGCGGCTTCCTCGGGCGCAAGCTCGCGCCGTCGCCCGCGCCGGCGCCGGAGTTCGCCGACGGGCCGGAGCTCTCCGCGCTCACGTCGCAGGCCGAGATCCTGCCGCTGTACCGAGCGCCCGAGCGCCTGGTGCTCGACTCCTTCGAGTCGCAGCCGGCGCTGTCGGTGACGAGCGCGTCCATGCCGGCCGCCGCGGCGTTCCCCGTCGCGCTCGAGACGTCGTTCCAGCAGCAGAACAACACGCTCTACCACCTGACGCGCGGCCTCGTCGCGGTCTGGGTCGGTGACGCCGACGGCCTCTGGGCCACGCTGCTCGACGCGAACGGGTTCGACGCGACCGGGTGGACGCACATGTCGGGCCGCTTCGCGCAGCGCTTCAACTCGCCGGCGAACACGCCGAACGTGCCGCTCGACCTCAGCTTCGGCCTACTCGACGAGGACGGCGACCTCGCGCTCGTGAGCCTGTCCGCCTACGGGACGATCCCGTGGCCGGCGTCGCACCCCGGCACGTTCCCCTTCCCTCCGTTCCCGCCCAAGTTCCCGACCAAGACCGTGCTGCGCACTACGCGCGTCCCTCTCACCGCTTTCGTCGCCGCCAACCCCGCGCTCGACCTCGACCGCTTGCTCTTCGCCGGCTTCTTGACGGACGTCGGCGTGCAGGGCGAGGTCGAAGTCGACGAGCTCGAGTTCGTGAAATGAGCCGCCGAATCCTCGCCGCCGCCCTGGCCCTGACCGCCGCCTCCGTCCTCGCGACGTTCGCGGTCTCCCGCCCCAACGATCCGACGCCGCCCGCCGCGGGAGCGCCCTTCGCCGCGGGCGACGCGCCGCTCGTCGCCCACTTCGAGGTCCGCCCGATCGACCCGTTCGTCCGCACCGTCGACGGCTCGACGACGACGTTCGACCGCGAGCTGCGCATCGAGGGCGAGGGCTTCTTCGGGACGTCCCACGGCCCGTACGTCGACTTCGACGGCGCGCGTGCCTGGGGCGTGCGCATCGAGAGCGAGCGTCTGATCACCGTCGTCGTCCCCGCCTCGCTGCGCGGCTCCGTCGCCGTGCGCGTGACGAACCCCGACGGCCGTACCGCCGCGGATCGGGTCGATCTGTAGCGGCGAATTGCGCTCGGCGGTTGGGAACGCCCGGCCGGCCGGCTAACGTGGCACGTTCGAGGATCGTGCGACGCATCCGCGTCGTCGCGCCCGGACCACGGAGCTCCCGCAGCCATGAAGAACGTCCGACAGGAGGCGAGCGCGCCGCTCCCGCCGCTGGAGCAGAGCTTCCCGCGCTCCCACAAGATCTACGCCGAGATCGAGCACGGCGGCGCGACGTTGCGGGTGCCCAAGCGACGCGTCCACCTCGACGGCGAGCCCGGGACGATCGACTTGTACGACACGACCGGGCCCCAGGGCTTCGACCCGCGGCGCGGCCTGCCGCCGCTGCGGGAGCCTTGGATCCGCGAGCGCCTCGCGCGCGGCGACTCGAACGTGTCGCAGATGCACTATGCGCGGCGCGGCGTGGTCACGCAGGAGATGGCGTTCGTCGCGGAGCGCGAGGGCTGCTCGCCCGAGCTCGTGCGCGCGGAGATCGCGCGGGGCCGCGCGATCATTCCGGCGAACGTGAAGCACCCCGAGCTCGAGCCGATGATCATCGGCCGCAAGTTCCTCGTGAAGGTCAACGCGAACATCGGCAACTCCGCCGTGACGTCGTCGGTCGAGGAGGAGGTCTCGAAGCTCTCGTGGGCGGTCCGCTGGGGCGCCGACACGGTGATGGACCTGTCGACCGGGCCCGACATCCACGCGACCCGCGAGCGCATCGTGCGCAACGCGCCGGTGCCGATCGGGACGGTGCCGATCTACCAGGCGCTCGAGAAGGTCGGCGGCGTGCCGGAGAAGCTGACGATCGGCATCTTCCTCGACACGCTCGAGGAGCAGGCGGAGCAGGGCGTCGACTACTTCACGATCCACGCCGGCGTGCTGCTGCGCTACGTCCCGCTGACGGCGAAGCGCCTGACCGGCATCGTCTCGCGCGGCGGCTCGATCATGGCGAAGTGGTGCCTGGCGCACCACGAGGAGAACTTCCTCTACACGCACTTCGAGCGCATCTGCGAGCTGATGAAGCGCTACGACGTCTCGTTCAGCCTCGGCGACGGGCTGCGGCCGGGCTGCATCGCCGACGCGAACGACGACGCGCAGTTCGCCGAGCTCGAGACGCTGGGCGAGCTGACGCGCGTCGCGTGGGAGCACGACGTCCAGGTGATGATCGAGGGGCCGGGGCACGTCCCGATGCACCGCATCCAGGAGAACGTCGACCGCCAGATGCAGGTCTGCCACGAGGCGCCGTTCTACACGCTCGGCCCGCTCACGACCGACATCGCGCCCGGCTACGACCACATCACGTCCGCGATCGGCGCGGCGCAGATCGGCTGGTACGGGACGGCGATGCTGTGCTACGTCACGCCGAAGGAGCACCTCGGCCTGCCCGACCGCGACGACGTCAAGGCCGGCGTGATCGCGTACAAGATCGCCGCCCATGCCGCGGACCTCGCGAAGGAGCACCGCGGCGCGCAGGCGTGGGACGACGCGCTCTCTCGGGCGCGCTTCGAGTTCCGCTGGGAGGACCAGTTCAACCTCGGCCTCGACCCCGAGACCGCGCGCGCGTTCCACGACGAGACGCTGCCGGCGCCGAACGCGAAGAGCGCGCACTTCTGCTCGATGTGCGGGCCGCAGTTCTGCTCGATGCGCATCACCGAGGACGTGCGCCGTTACGCGGCGGAGCACCACGTCGACGAGCGCGAGGCGCTGACCGCCGGCATGCGCGAGAAGAGCGAAGAGTTCGTCCACGGCGGCGGGGAGCTCTACCGGCCGCGCGCATGAAGCTGCGACCCAAGCCGATCGTGCTGTTCGTCGTGCTCGGCACGATCGCGCTCTTCGCTCTCCAGAACAACGACACGGTCGAGGTCGAGTTCCTCCTCTGGAGCTGGCCGATGCCGCAGGTCGTGCTGATCTTCGTCGTGCTCGTCCTCGGCATCCTCTGCGGCTGGGGCATCCGCGAATGGCGCGCCCACCGCGCCGCCTCGCGCCCCGAGACCGACGGCTGGGAGACGTAGCGGTCCGCCACGGCGCTCAGAACGCCTGGCCGAGGGCTAGGTGGAACACCCAGTCGTCCTCGTCGTCCTCGGGCGAGGGGTTCCACGCGACGTCGAGGCGGATCGGGCCGATCGGGAGCAGGTAGCGCAGCCCGACGCCGACGCCCTGGCCGGTGACGTCGAAGTCGAACGCGTCCTCGGCCTGCGACGCGACCGTGCCCCAGTCGTAGAAGACGACACCCTCGAAGTTGGCGCCGAGCAGGCGCCGTACCTCGGCGGAGAACGTCGAGCGCGCCTCGCCGCCCAGCGGCTCGCCGTTGTCGTCCGACGGGCCCAGCTCGCTCTCGCCGAAGCTGCGGACCGTGCTGTCCCCGCCGCTGAAGAAGCGTTCCTGGATCGGGATCGTCTCCGTATCGGCGGCCGGATCGATCACGCCGGTCTCGAAGCGCAGGGCGAGGCTCGTCTCGTCCTCGTCGAGGCGGATGTGCTGCACGTACGTCGCCTGGGCGCGCACGAAGTCGACCTCCGAGCCGAGCGCATCGGTCGCGTACTCGAGCCGCATCTGCGTCAGGAAGCCGCTCATCGGCGCGAACAGATCGTTGCGCCGGTCGACGCGCGGCACGAGCGAGACCGACGCGATGTCGACGGACTCCAGGAGGTCCTGCGCGAAGTCCGAGGGGTCCTCCGCGTCGAGCTCGATGACGTCCGTGCGCTTGAACTCGTAGCCGACCGACGTCGAGAACTCCGCGCTCCAGTCGCGCGTGAAGAACAGGCCCGCTCCGACCTCCTCGAACGTGAACGACGGCTCCTCGCGCCGCTCGGCCGACAGATTGAGGTCCGCCGTGATCTCCGTGCCCACGAACCACGGGTCGATCAGGTCGATGCTCGCGCTCACCGAACGCGCCGAGACCGTCGCCTCGGTTCGCGCGATCCGCCCGCTGCCGAGCACGTTCGACTCCGTGACGCCGACGGTGAAGCGCGGCCCTTCGTACGAGCCCCAGCCCGGCTCGACGTAGAGTTCGAGCGACGGCAGCTCTTCGACGCGCACGACGAGCGTACGGCGCGGCCCGTCGCCCTCGAGCTCGAGCTCGACGGAGCGGAAGAGCCCGGTGCGGTAGAGCCTGCGGAAGCTCTCGCGCTCGAGGCTCGCCCGGTACAGGTCGCCCGGCTCGAGCGCGACGCGCGAGCGTACGAACGAGTCCCATGTCGCCGCGTTGCCCTCGAGGCGGATGCGGTCGACGACCACCTGCTGGCCGAGCTCGACCTGCACGCGCAGCTCGACCTCGCCGCCGTCGCCGTACTCCGGCTCCGCGACGTCGACGTCCGCGTCGACGTACGCGTGCTGCGCGAGGTAGTCCTCGGCTGCGGAGCGCAGCGCCACGGTGAGCTGCGGCACCCACGGGTCGCCGACGCGCTCGCGCAGGAGCGCCGCGAGCTGCTCGCGCAGGGGCCCGAGCTCGCCGGCGATGCGCACGCGGCTCAACACGTACTGCTGGCCCTCGCTCACGCGCACGACGATGCGCGCGCCCGACAGGTCCGTCTCCAACTGTTCGTCGGTGACCGCGACCTCCGCGTCGAGGTGGCCCTGCGCGCGGTACGACGACTCGATCGCGTTCGCCGCGCTCTCGACCGCGTCGCGCGAGTACGGCTCGCCGACGTCGAAGTACGGCTGCAGATCCTCGGCCGAGCGCGTCTCGAGCCCCTCGAACGTGACGCCGCGCAAGATCGTGCGCGGCCCTTCGACGACCTTCAGGACGACGGTCGCCTTCTCGGGCCCGCGCTGCACCTCGTAGTCGACTTGCGCGAACACGAAGCCCGCTCGGCGCAGGCGCGTCTCGACGGCGAACGCCGCATCGTCGATCGGCGCCGCGGACAGCTCCTGGCGCTCGAAGTCGCGCAGATCGTCCGCGATCAGGTCGCCGATCTCGCCCGTCGAGAGCTCCTCGTTGCCCACGACGACGAGGTCGTACACGTCGGAGCCGGTCGACGCGCACCCGGCGAGGCCCGCGAGCGCGAGCAGGAGGACGGCGCGACGCATGCTCACTCGAACTCGAACACGAGGCGTGTGCCGAGGTTGTAGTCGTCGTAGACGTCGCGCTCGGCGGTCAGGTAGAGCGTGTCGCGCGGGAGCAGGAGCTCCTCGGTCAGCAGGAACGTCGCCTCGATCGTCTTCGCGCCGGTGCGCGAGACGTCTCGGCCCGATACGAAGTCGAAGCGTTCGATGAGCGACTCGTCGTCGTCGTCCTCGAGCGACGCGCTGCCGAACCACGACGAGAAGATGTCGGTGGCGAGGAACACGGCGACCGACTCCGCGGCGGCGACGCCGGTCTTGCGCGACAGCCCCGAGTCGGGCGCCTGGCCGGTGAGCAAGAGGATGCGCAGCGCTTGGTGGCCGAGCGGCGGGACGGAGCTCAGCTCGATCTCCGGATCGTGGTAGGGACCGTTGACGCGCAGCGAGACGTCGTAGCCGCGCATGCGCGTGCGGCCGAGCAGGTCGAGCCGCGGCACGAACGGCGCGGACGCGTCGAACGTGATCGTGCCCGAGGGGAACGTCAGGGTGCTCGCCGGCAGCGAGAGCTTGGCGCGGTCGAGGAAGATCGGTCCGGTGATGACGGGGACCTCGCCGGTGCCGCCCAGGTGCAGTTGCGGCCGCAGCGACGCTTGCAGCACGTTGTTCGCGATGCGGAACGGCTCCGCGGTCTCGACGCGCACGTCGAAGGCGAGGTCTGCGAGCGGCGGCGAGCGGAACGAGAAGAGGTAGAGCTCCGGCCCGTGCGCGCCGCCGGGAGTGTCGCTGCCGCGCGCGACCTCGAGCGGGTCGAGCCGCCGCGCGTACAGCGAGTCGCGCAGGCGGATCGTGCCCGACGCGACGAGCGCGTCGAGCGGCCCCGCGATCCGGAGGTCGGCATCCGCGCGCACCTTGACGCCGTCGCGCCGCTGCAGGAGCAGGTTCTCGCCCTCGAGCTCGAGCGCCAGGCGCGCCCGCTCCTCGGGCTCGGCGGGCACGGCGAGCGAGCCGGTCACGCGGAACGGCGCGCCGCCCAGCGTCCCGGTGAGCGTCTCGATCTCCACGCGCCGACTCTCGAGCGACACCCGCGCGTCGACGTGCGCGATCGCCGGAAGCTCGGTCTCGAGCTTGAGCTGCGCGCCGCTGACCTCGATCCAGCCCGCGAGCACGGGGGTCGCGAGCGTGCCGCGCGCGGTCGCCTCGGCGTGCGCGCGGCCGGCGAGCCGCCGCACGTCGGGCAGCCACGGCTGGAGCCAGTCGAGCGATTGCGCGTCGATGACGAGGTCCGTCGCGAGGTCGATCTCGGCGGGGGCGAGCGTCGGCGACCAGCCCAGCTCGCCGCTCAGCGTCACGCTCGACCCGTCGGGCGCGCGCAACGCGACGTCGTCGAGCACGACCCGTTCGCCGAGCGTCGCCGCCACGTTCAGCGTGACCGGCGGCGCCTGCACCGGCAGGCCGGGCACCTCCCAGCGCAGCGAGAGCCGCTCGCACGCGATCGCGACGCTGCCGCGCGGCTCGTTCCAGCTCCCCTCGAGGTCGACCGACGCACGCAGCGAGCCCAGCACGGCGCGCCCGTCGGTGAACTGCTCGAGCCTGAGGTCCCCGAGATCCGCGACCTCCGCGCGCAGCTCGAGGGCGAGCGGCGCCGCGAGCAGCCGCTCGCCGTTCTGCGGCACCGACAGCGAGGCGCTCGCCTCGAGCCACGTCGCGGGTCCCGCGACGACGCGCAGGCCCTCGAGCTCGAGTCGGTTCCCGCCGAAGCTCGAGCGTCGCAGCAGCACGTCGAGCGGCGGCGCACCCTCGTACGGGCGCAGTTCGGCGATCGCGAGCCGCCCGCTCGCGGTCGTGCTCGGTCCGACGAACGCCTCGAAGGAGCCGTCGACCGTGCCGACCGCGAAGTCGCGCGGGACGAGCGTGCCGAGGAACGGCGTCGGGCGCAGTCGCTCGAGCTGGACGCCGAACGCCCAGCCGTCGGAGGTCTGGCCGACGCTCGCGCGCAGCGCGCCGGCGTCGCCCGCGAGGCGCAGCTCCTCGAACGCGAGGCCGCCGTCGAGCCGGATCGGGACGGGCGCGGCGAGCGAGAGGGAGTCGCCGCCCGCGGTCAAGTCGAGCGTGTCGAGCGTCAGCGCGACTTCGCTGCCCGCTCCCCAGCCCTCCGCGTGCGCGCTGAACGCGACGTCGCCGATCGGCGTGCGCCGCGCGGCGGCGTCGAGCTCGACCCGCTCGTTCGCGCTCGTCGCTAGCGCGGTGACGACGCCGACCTCGTGCTCACCCAAGCGCAGGGAGCGCGCGTCGAGCGCGACGAAGCCCTCGGGACGCGCGAGCGGCCCGCGCGCCGCGGCCGACAGCTCGATCGACCCCGCGACATCCCGGCCCGGCAGGTACGGCGCGATGTCGGCGAGCGACAGCTCGAGGTCCGCGTCCTCGATCGAGCGCCGCTCCAGGTCGAACGTTCCGCGCACGCGCAGCCGGTCCGCGCCGCGGCGCACGCGCAGCGGCGCGACGACGAGCGTGCTCCCCGCGAGCGACGCGTCGAGGATCACGCGGTCGAGCTGCACCGAGTGCACGACGGCGCCGTCGGAGGCGAGCGAGACGGTTCCGGCAGGGTCCTCGAGCGTGCCCGCGACGCGCAGCGAGCCCGCGACGGACCCGCTCCACGTCTCGCCGGGGTCGAGCAGCTCGCCGAGCGGCGCGAGGTCGTCGATCTGCACGTCGAGGTCGAGGGCGAGCACCGCCCGCGCGAGGTCGGACGGGTCGCGCTCGTCGAGGGTCAGCGCGCCCGAGCGCAGGACCGCCGCGGCGCCCTCGACCGCGACCCGGCCGCGGTCGACCGCGAGCCCGCCCGGCTCGAGCGTCGCCTCGAGGCGCGCGCGCGGGCCGCTCGCGACGGGGTCGTCGAACCACGCGCCCAGGTCCGGCGCGTCGAGCTGCACCGTGCCCGACCAACCGCTCGCGAGGGCGGCGAACGACTGCGCGCGCGGCACGCGCAGGTCCGTCGCGACGAGGTAGTTGGTCGCCTGCTTCGCGGTCAGCTCCGCGACGTGGAAGGCGTCGGCCCCGACCGCGCCGCGCGCCTCGACGTAGACGGGGCCGAGCTCGCGCTCGCCGACGACGAGCGCGGCGGCCGCGACGCGCGCGGTGCCGCCGAGCTCGGGCCAGCGTCCGGCGACCGACGCGTCGACGCGCACGTCGCGTGCGGCGATCGGTAGATCGTGCGGCGCCGTCCACGGCGCGAGGTTCGCGAGCGTGAGGACGACGTCCGCGTCGACCGCCGGGCGCGCGAGCGAGCCGGCCTCGCCCGCGATCGCGACGCTCTCGGCGTCGAGCGCGAGGCGCCCCGCCAGCGACGTGACGACGACGTCGCCCGCGAACGCGCCGTCCGCGAACGAGCCCTCGACGTCGGCGACGACCTCGCGCTCGTCCCACAGCTCGGCGAGCCACGCCGGCTCGGACGCGGGCCACGACGCGACGTGCGCGTCGAGCCCCTGCACGTCGGCCTCGGCCAGCATCACGTCCAGCGGCAGGAGCGCGGGATCGCCCGCGGCCAGCGGGTCGATGAGCGGGACGCGCGCGCTCTGCGCCTCGATGCGGCTGTCCCCGCCCTCGAGCACGAGGTCGCGCGCGCGCACGACGCCGTCCTCGAGCGACAGGGTCGCGCCGATCTCGCTCGCGGTCGCGCGCCACTGCGGCTCGTGCAGCGGCCACGCGACGAGCCGCACGTCGAGCTCCTCGACGCGGCCCTCGGCCAGCATGCGCAGCGGCGGGACGAGCTCGAGCTCGCCGGTCGCGTTCGGGTCGAGCAGCGGCGCGCTGACACGCTCCGCCGTGATCCGTCCGCCGTCGCGGACGAGCGCGAGGTCCTCGACGGTCGCCTGGCCGTCCTCGAGCCGGACGCGCGCGCTCACCTCGTCCGCGCGGGCCGCGCCCGAGGGCTCGTCGACGCGCACGTCGCGCGCCTCGAGCGTCGCGTCGACGCTCGCCTTCGACGGGCGGCGGCGCGGCACGCTCGCGCGGCCGGACACGCTGATCGTGCCTTGCGCGGGCAGCGCGACGCCGATCCGCTCGGCCGCGCGCTCGAGGTCGACGCCCCGCGCGTCGAAGCGCAGCTCGTACGCGTCGTCGCGCACGTCCGCGTCGACGTCGAACGTGCCGCCGCCGAGCGAGCCGCTCACCCGCCCGCGCGGCACGCCCTCGGCGAGCGCGCCGAGCTCGACGTGCGAGTCGCGCAGCAGCTCCTCGCCGTCGAGCTCGAGCCGCGTCACGTCGAAACGCTCGGGCGTGACCACGACCTCGGCGCGCACGTTCGTCTGGCGCGGCGCGCCCGCGCCGAGCGTGAGCGTCGCGTCGGCGGCGAGCCCATACGTGCGCGGGTCCGCGGCGAGCGTCTCGACGTCGAGCCCGCGCAGGTGCACGCCGCTGTCGGGGCCGAGCGTCAGCCGCAGCTCGCCGCGCTCGACGTCGATCGCCGGCAGCCGCGCGGGCAGCTCGAGCGGTCCCTCGCGCGGCGGCGTCGGGTCCGTCTCGGCACCGCGCGTCGTGTCGATCTCGATCTCGGCTCCGGCGAGCGCGACGCTGTCGAGCCCGCCGAGCAGATCGCCCCCGACGAGCCGCCCGAGCGCGTAGTCGACCTCGACGCGCTCCGCGACGAGCAGCCGCAGGGGCATCTCGTCGTCGACCGCGTGGACGCGGACGTCGTCGAGCACGAGACCGCCGACCCACGAGCCGCCGACGCGGTCGATCTCGATCGCGAGCCCGGCATGGCGGCGGCCGAAGTGATCGGCGGCGCGCACGACGAGCGGGCCGAGCAGGGGCGTGCGGAAGACCCAGAGCAGCGCGCAGACGGCGAGCAGGACGAGCGCGACGCGCAGCAGCCGGCGGCGCCACCGCCGCGGCCGCCTCGCCGTCCGCTCCGTGTCGTTCACCGCTTCGTCCATGAGCCCCGCGTGGGCGCGCGCCGGCGCCCCGGGGGCGCTCGCGACCAACGCGTCGTCCTTCTTCTCCGGCGCGGTCGCGCGCCCTCATTCCTGCGCGGTCGCGCGCCGAGAGGATAGCGCAAACGCCGCCGCGTCCGCCGCCCCTGCGCGCCGCCGTCGCGACGGCGCGTGAGTCTGCGGCTCGCGCCGCGCCGACGCGACGCTGCGTCAATCTCGTGTTCGGGCGCGACCTCGCGCGTCGCCGCTGCTGGGCAAGAACTGGGCCGCGCGCTCAGCGCGACGCGGCGGCGGTGAAGCGCGCCGGATCGACCGCTCGCTCGGCAGCTTCGCGCGGCGCACGCCCGCGGATGCGCAGAGCCGCGATGCGGCCGACCTCGGGCGCGGCGCCCATGCCGTGGCCGCCCAGCGCGGCGACCCAGAACAGGCCCGCGACGTCGGGGTCGGGACCGACGAGGAAGCGGCGGTCGGGCGCGAACGTGCGCAGCCCGCACCAGAAGTGCGCGGCGCCCGCGTCGGCGAACGCGGGCAGGACGCGCGCGACCTTCTCGGCGATCGTCTCGCGCACGGCGGGATCGACCTCGCACGCGTCGGGGTCGACGGGCGTCTCGTCGCAGCCGCACACGAGCAGACCGCCGCTCTCGGGCCGGGCGTACAGGCCCTCGGCGTCGTGCCACACGACCGGCCAGCGCGGATCGACGCGCGCGTCCGGCGCGGTGACGAGCAGATGGCGGCGTGTCGGCGTCGCGGCGACGCGCGAGCCCGCCGACGCGCCGAGGCGCTCCGCCCAGCCGCCGGCGGCGAGCACGGTCGCGTCCGCACCGATCTCCTCGCCGCTCGCGAGCCGCACGCCGCACACGCGCCCGCCGCGCGCGAGGAGCCGCTCGACGCGCGCGCCCGTCTCGAGCGCCGCGCCGCGCGCGCGCGCGCCGCGCGCGAAGCCGTCCGCGAGCGCGGCGACGTCGATGCGGCCTTCGTCGGCGAAGCGCAGCGCCCAGTCCGCGGGCGCCGCGACGCCGCCGAGCGTGCCGCGCAGCGCGTCGAGAGCGAGCCGCGTCGCGCCGGGCGGCAGCGGGTCGGGCGCGGGGCCGCGGCCGGCGACGACGAGGCCGACGCGGTCGAGGAGGGGCACCGGCGCGAAGCCCTCGGGCGGGGAGGCGAGAAAGCGCGCGCCCGCGCGCAGGAGCGCGGCGGTGGGGGCGTCGGGGGCGTGCGTGCGCAGGATCGCCGCGTTCTTGCCGCTCGAGTGCGCCGCGAGCTGCCGTTCGCGCTCGAGCAGCACGACGTCGCGCGCGCCGGCCCGGCCCGGCGCGTGAGCCAGGTGCCAAGCGGTCGACAGACCGGCGATGCCGCCGCCGACCACGAGCGTCCGCGCGCGCGCCATGCTCGCTCTTCCTCAGGACGCGCTCAGGCGCCGTCGGCCGCGATCCACGCCTGGATCCGCTCGCGCAGGATCGGCAGAGTCACCGAGCCGTTCTCGAGCACGCGGTCGTGGAACGTGGCGAGGTCGAAGCGGGCGCCCAGCGCGGCGCGCGCCTCGTCGCGCAGGGCGAGGATCTCGCGCTGGCCGATCTTGTACGCGAGCGCCTGGCCGGGGCTCGCGACGTAGCGATCGACCTCGTTCTTGACGTTGTTCTCCGCGAGCAGTGTGTTCTCGAACAGGTAGTCGATCGCGCGCTGGCGGCTCCAGCCCTTCGCGTGGATCCCCGTGTCGACGACGAGCCGGCACGCGCGCCACGCGTCGAACGAGAGCATGCCGAGGCGGTCGACGTCCGAATCGAACAGGCCCATCTCGTCGCACAGGCGCTCGGTGTACAGCGCCCAGCCCTCGACGAACGCGGTCTCGCCGGCGTGGCGGCGCACGAGCGGCAGCCCCTCGAGCTCCCGGGCGAGCGCGATCTGCAGGTGGTGACCGGGGACCGCCTCGTGGTAGGCGAGCACAGCCGCCTCGTAGCGCGGGCGCGTCTGCGGCGCGGACGTGTTGACGTAGTAGCGGCCGGGCCGCGCGCCGTCGGCCGAGGGCCCGCGGTAGTACGCGATCGTCGTGTGGCGCTCCTCGTGCGCCGGGATCGGCACGACCTCGCACTGCGTCGACGGGAGCAGCCCGAAGTACTGCGGCAGCTCGCGCTGCGCGCGGTGCACGGCCTCGCGCGCGTAGCTCTCGACCTCGGCGCGCGTCGCGAAGTGCATCGCGGGATCCTCGCGCAGCTTGCGCTGGATCTCGGCCATGCGCGACGTGCCGAGCACGCGCTCGCCGAGCGCCGCGATCTCGGCGCGCACGCGCGCGACCTCGGCGAGGCCGATCTCGTGGACATCGTCGGGCGTGAGCGGCAGCGTCGTGTGGTGGCGCACGAGCGCGCGGTACGCGTCGGCGCCGCCGGGCACGTGCACAAGCCCCGCGCGCTCGTCGGGACGCGCAGCCGGCAGGATCTTGCCGGCGAGGAACGCGCGGTACGTCGTGAACGCCGGGTAGATCTCGTCGCGGACGATCCGCAGCACGTCGTACAGGACGTCGCCGCGGATCTGTGGCGGCAGCGGATCGTCCGCGGACGGGATGAGCACGCGCGTGCCGCTGACGAGCGGTGCGCCGTCCTGCAGGTGCTTGTTGACCGTGCGCAAGAGGCTCTGCTCGCGCGCGTCGCCGTACTCCTCGTGCGCGAGCTTGGCGACCGAGCCGCCGGCCGGCAGCGTGATCCAGCGGCCGCCGCCGAGCGCGGGGGCGAGCAGCGGGCTCTCGAACACGTCGGTCTCCAGGAGCGCGTCGATCTGCTCGATCGTCTTCTCCACGGCGGTGCGCGACGCGACGCGGCGCTTGCGCAACGCGCGCTCCAGCACGACCTCGCGCTGGCGCAGGTACGGCGCCATCTTGGTCCAGCGCGCGACGAACTGGCGCCGCTCGCTCGGCGTCGCGTGCGGCTGCACGTCGGCCAGCGTGAGGAAGTCGGTCTCCGGGCCGTCGCGCGGATCGAGGTTCCACTCGTCGACGCCGAGCAGGAGCTCCTCGAGGTCGCGCGCGAGCTCCATGACGAGCAGCCGCTGCGTCAGTCGGTCCTGGCCCTCGAGCTGGGCCGCGCGGGCGTTCTGCGCGCGCGCGAGCAAGCTGTCGAGCTCCTCCATCTGCTTCTTGCGGCCGGTGAACGAGATGTCCTCGAGCTCGCCGTGGAAGCGCGGGTCGCCGAGCCACGTCGCCCACTCGGGGTTCGTGCGCATGCGGAAGTCCCACGTGTCGGTGCACAGCGCCGCGAGCTCGCGCGATGCGACGTCGCCGGCGGCGTCGGCCCAGAGCTGGGTCCGGCGCGGCGCGGTCGGCGCCTGGCAAGCGAGCGCGGCGGCGGCGGTCAGCGCGAGCGTGGCGAACGGAAGGGCGAGCGGAGTCGTGGCGTGTCGCATGGCGGGGTGGGGCTTGGTGGGACGGCGCCAGTGTGGTGAATCGGAGCGCCGCTCGCCAGGCGCGCGGCGCGGTCTCCGGCGGTTCACGCGCGCAGGTCGATCCAGCGCGCCAGGGCGGCGACGACGAGGCTGTGCGCGATGCGGCCGTCGGCGACGTACGCGGGCAGGTCGGCGGCGGGGACGAGCTCGACCGCGATGTCCTCGCCCTCGTCGAGCGCGAGCTCGCGCTCGGTGCAGCGCGCGTCCTCGGCGAGCCAGTGATGGCACGTGTTCGTCAGGAACGCGGGATTCGCCTGGACCGAGCCGAGGTAGCGCCAGCGCTCGGCGGTGAATCCGCTCTCCTCGCGCAGCTCGCGCTCCGCCGCCGCGCGCGAGTCCTCGCCGGGGTCGAGCACGCCGCCGGGGATCTCGAGCGCGACCGCGCCGGTGCCGAAGCGGTACTGCTTGACGAGCACGACCTCGCGCTCGTGCGTCACGGCGATCACGTTGACCCAGTCGGGCGCCTCGAGCACGAGCCGGTCGAACGCGGCGCCCGTGCGCGGGTTGCGCAGCCGGTCGAAGCGCGCGCGGCAGATGACGAGATCGGGGCCCTGGCGGCTCGAGAGGAGCGGCCAGGGCTGCGGTTCGTGCGGTGCGCTCATCCGCCGGTGTGCGCTCCGCGCACCAGGGCCGGCGCGTGCGCCTCGCGCGCGAGCGCGGGCGCGAGCGAGCGGGCGCCCGGCGCGAGCGGCTCGATCCAGCGCTTCGCCGGCCGCGTGTTCCACTCGCGCCGGTACGCACGGTGCTCGGCGTCGTCGGGGTACGACTCGTCCGGGCCGTAGGGATAGCCGCTCATCCCGTGGAACGGCAGCGGCTCGACGTAGAGCGCCTCGATCGTGTTCGGGTCGCGGTCCTTCGCCCAGCCGTCGAAGAACACGAGGTAGTCGCGCGTCCAGCCCGCGCGCAGCGGCGGCAGCGCGGACGCATCGAAGCGCACGGTGAGCGCGTCGCCCGCGCCGAGGATCACGAAACGATCGTCGATCGCGCCGAGCAGCGGGAGCACGTCGCCGTAGCGCGTGTACATCCCGGGGTGCTGGTTCCAGCGGGGATGCTCGGTCTCGTGTCCCCACTCGAACCACTCGAGCCCGTGCTCGGGGTGGGTCATGATCGGTTCGCTGAATCCGCGCTCCCACAGGTCCGCGCTCGTCGGATCCAGCTCGGTCACGACGAGCGGAGCGTCGTCGCCGTCCGTCGCCAAGCGGATCGCGTCCCAGTACAGGCGCAGCGTGCAACGGATGCGCAGGCGCGGGTCCTGCGCGTCGAGCAGGCCGTCGACGTCGATCACCATGGTCTTCGTCTTGCCGGCCGGGAAGCCGACGGGAGGACCGGCGTCGCGCCAGCCGCTCGCGCTCGTCGGATCGGGCACCTGCAGGACCGGCGGTATGAAATCGACGCCGGGCGTGCGCGCGGTCGCCATGTTGACGCTCGCGTTGCTCCACACGAGCCACCCCGTCATGAACAGGCGCAGTTTCTCCGCGTCGCGGACGACGCCGGGGTCGAACCGCAGCTCGAGCACGTGCGGCGTCGCGAGGCCGAGGAGCTGGCCGCCGAGCCGCTCGAACGGCACCGCGAGCACGGCGTCGATCGCGCCGAGCTCCTCCGTCCAGTCGCGTCCGTCGCCGTCGACCGCGCTCGCCGGCGGGTACAGGCGCTCGGTGACGTGCGTGTGCGGCTCGGGGAACGGCGGGAACGTGAACCGCTCGTTCGGCCAGATCTCGGTGCCCGCGGGATGGTCGACGACGTCGAGGCGCACGCGGTCGAGATAGGTCACCTCGCGCAGCTCCTCGGTGATCTGGATCTCGTAGACGCCGTCGCGCGGCGCGAGCTGGTCGCCGCGCACGAGCACGTACTCGTCGTGGTCGGGCGCCACCATCCGGCCCGGCGCCAGCGGCAGGCCGAGCGGTGTGATCCCGAGCACGTCGCTGATGAACTCGTAGCGTTCGCCGTTCCACGTGTACAGGAACGGGCACGAGTCGGTCAGGCGCTCGACCTGCAGGAGCGTGAGCTGCGCGCCGGCGGGGAGCAGCGGCGCCCACTGCACCACGCCGTTGGGCCACGTGACGCGCAGCACGTCGACCTCGTCCTCGCCGCCGAGCCCGAACGTCGTCGCCTCGCCGCGCCAGTACGCGCGCCGGTAGACCGGCCCCGCGAGCAGCTCGACGACCGCGCCGACCCCGCGCCGGTTGTCCTTGAACCCGCGCAGCGCGAGCCGGAGCGACCCGGCGTCGGTCGGCAGGCCACGCGCGATCTCGAGCGCGCCGGCGCGCACTCGCGCGAGGTCCATCGCGCCGTCGCCGTCGAAGTCCTCCACCGCGAGCGGCTGTCCACCGGTGCCCGCGTGCTCGCCCGCCGCCTCGAGCGTCACGAGCGTCGTCCCGGGCACGCCGAGTGCGAGCTGCGCGCGCGCGGCGACGCCGTCCGCCGACCAGACGAGATCGAGCGCGCCGTCGAGGTCGACATCGGCCAGCACGGCGGGCGCGCCCGGCGTGGGCCCGCCGTTGCCGGCGAGGTCGACGGCCTCGAAGCGCCCGCTCGGGAGGCCCTTCCACAGGCGCCCGGGCGCGGCCGCCGTCCAGAGATCGGGCCGGCCGTCGCCGTCGAGGTCGGCGACGAGCGGCTCGTGCTCGGTGCCGACGAGCGAGGCGACGCGCTCGCTCGCGTCGGCGAAGCGACCGCCGCGCAGGCTGTCGGCGAGGTACGTGCCGCTGGGGCCGCCCATCAGGAGGTCGACGTCCTGATCGGTGTCGAAGTCCTCGACGAGCGACCACGTGAACGCGCGATCAGCGGGCAGGCTCGCCTCCGCGCTCGCGTCGACGAACGCGCCGTCGGGCGTCACCGACGCGCCGTCGTTGCGGAGCAGACGCGCGCCGAACGCGCCGACGACGAGCACGTCGAGGTCGCCGTCGTGGTCGAAGTCGACGACGGTGACGTCGGCGATCGGGCCGGGGAACGGGGGCGGAGAGAGCGGCGAGCGTTCGAGCGCGCCTTCCCGGTTCACGAGCAGAGTGAGCGCCGCGCCGTCGGCGACCCAGAAGTCGAGATCGCCGAACGCGGAGCCGTCCTCGCCGAGATCGAAGGGCCACGCGAGCGGCGCGGGATCCGACCACAGACGCTCGACGCGCGGCGCGCCGTCGCCGCCCAGCTCCGCGTACCAAATCCCGTCCGCGCCCCACGCGACGACGCCGGACGCGCCGACCGTGGACGGCGCTCCCGGCTCGGGCGCCGGCACCCACACGTCGTCGTACAGCGTCGCGCGCGCGATGCCGGCGATGCCGCTCGGGCCCGCGACGGGCGCGAACGCCGCGAACGGCGGCGCCGCGCCCGGCTCGGCGGACGCGAGGTCCGGCATCGGCGGCGCGAGCAGACGGCCGAGATTGCCCTGCCGCAGGTCCTTCGTGTCGGGCACCGTGAGCCCGCGCTCGCGCAGGCGCTTGAACTCGTCGAGCAGCTCCTGACTCTCCGCGAGGCTCGCGTCGTCGCCCTTGTAGGCGAGCACCTGGCTCAGCTTGTAGATCGTCGTGAGGTACCAGCTTCCGCCGAAGTCGAGCCCGACCTCCTTCAGCTCGCGGTACAGCCGCTCCGCCTCGTCGAGCTCGTCGAGGTCGGTCAGCGCGTTCGCGTACTTGAGCTTCGTCGGAAAGTCGTCCGGCGCGAGCTCGTGCGCGCGACGGAAGTGCTCGAGCGCCGCTTCGAGATCGCCCTGGTCGTGAGCGAGCACGCCGAGGTTGTAGGGCACCTCGGGCAGGTCGGGAGCGAGCTCGCGCGCGCGCTCGAGCAGCGGCCGCGCCGCGTCGAGACGGCTCAGCTCGAGGTCGATGATCGCGGCGCGCACCAGGTCGCGTGGATCGGGCGACTCGACTTCGACGAGCGGCGCGATCGCCTTGCGTGCCTCCCCGATCTTGTCCTCGGCGAAGAACGCGGCCGCGACCATCCGCGTGATGTCCGCTTGGCGCTCCTGCGCTCCGTCCGCGACCGGCTCGTCGGGGCGGTCCGTGCACGAGCGGACGGCGAGCGCGATCGCGACGAGCGCGACGACGGCGGCGGCGGCGAGGGCGAGCAGCGAGCGCCGGCTCGCGCGCGACGCGGCGGGGGCGGGGGGATGCTCCATGGGGGACCTCGCGACCATGGAAGCACGGCGCCCGGTCGAGTCCAAGCGAGGGCCGTGGCATCATGCGCGGATGACCGTCGAAGAGCATTCCCCGGCGCACGCGCCGGCCGCGCCGGTCGCGCGGGCCGCGGCCGCGGCCGCCGCCGCGCGTTGCCCGCCGCGGCTCGCGGGGGTGCCCTTCGGCG
>CAZGTQ010000393.1:0-26578 GCA_964528575.1 uncultured Planctomycetaceae bacterium
ACGGCGCAGCGCGATCCACAGGGCGATCACGACGAGCGCGAGGCCGGCGACGATCGGCGCGAGCAGGAGGCCGACGAGGCCGACGCCCAGGAGCGCGAATGCGCTCACGCCGAGCACGACGGCCGTCCAAGGAAGGCGGGCGAGCCCGAAGCGGCTCAGGGGGCGGCGCGCGGGCGTTCGGCCGAGCGCCGGGTCGGTGCGTTCACGTGTCGGCAGAGCCATGTGGGGGGGCGCGCAACGGCCGTGCCGGCCCGGCGCTTGCACGGTCGCGACAGGACGGCGCGACAGGACGGCGCGACAGGACGGCGCGACAGGACGGGCGACAGAGGCAACAGCGCGGCCGGACGGTGCGACAGATGGAGACAATCGGGCGAACGACGTTGCAGAGGCCGACCCGCATCGCGCTCTTGATCAACGGGCGGGCGACGCGGGCCGAGGGCGACCTCGGGGCGGCGCTCGAGGAGCTCGGGCGCGCGTTCGAGGTGCGCGTGACGCGCGTCGACGAGCCGAGCGCGCTGCGCGAGCGCATCTCGGCCGCCGCGGCGGAAGCGGACTGGCTCGTCGTCGGCAGCGGCGACGGCACGCTCGGCCGTTCGGCGGGGGCGCTGCTGAGCGCCGGCCGCCCGTTCGGCATCCTCCCGCTGGGCAATGCGAACGACCTCGCGCGCTCGCTCGGCATCCCGCTCGATCCGATCGAGGCGTGCCGCGCGCTCGCGAACGCTCGGCCGCGGCGCATCGACGTGGGGCGCGTCAACGAGCACTATTTCTTCAATACGGCCACCCTCGGTGTGGGCACCGACGTCTCGAAGGAGATGAACGTGAGCGCCAAACGCCGCTGGGGACGGCTCAGCCACCTGCCGCGCCTGTGGCGCAGCCTGCGCGCGCGCCGGTCGTTCGGCGTGCGGCTCGTCTGCGACGGACGCGAGCACCGCTTCCCCTCGGTCCACCTGACGATCGCGAACGGGCGCACGCACGGCGGCGGGCTCGTCGTCGCCGAGGACGCGTTCATCGACGACGGCTGGCTCGACGTGTCGAACGTGCGGCCGGAGAGCCTGGCCAAGCTGATCGCGCTCGTGCCCGCGCTCGTCTTCGGGCGCAAGACGAAGAGCCCGCACCTCGACCAGTTGCGCTGCCGCCGCGTCGAGGTGCACACGTCGCGGCGCCTGCCGATCGCGGCCGACGGCGACGTCGTCACGCAGACGCCTGCGACGTTCGAGGTCCTGCCGGACGCCCTCGAGGTGCTCGTGCCGAGCGAGGAGGACGCGAAAGCGCTCGGACGCGGCAAAGACTCGACGCCGGCGCCGTGACGCGCCGAGAGCTCGCTTCCGCGGGACGGGCGGACATCGCTATCTTCCACGCGCGATGCGCGCGGCGCTGCGGATCTCGTTCGCGATCGACCGGCTGAGCCGCCGGCTCGGGAAGCTCGTCGCGTGGCTCACGCTCGCGATGGTGCTGATCGGCGCGTTCAACGCCGTCGCGCGCTACTCCGACCGCTTCCTCGTGCAGCGCTTCGACGGGTTCGGCGGCCTCTCGTCGAACGCGTACGTCGAGGCGCAGTGGTACTTGTTCAGCCTCGTGTTCCTGCTCGCCGCGCCGTACGTCCTGCGCGCGAACCGGCACGTGCGCGTCGACGTGCTGTACGGCCGGCTGTCCGAGCGCGCGCAGGCGTGGATCGACCTCTTGGGCGGCGTCCTGTTCCTCGTCCCGTTCTGCGTGTTCGCGCTGTGGACGAGCCTGCCGTACGTCGTCGACTCGTGGGAGGTGCGCGAGGGCTCGCCGGACCCGGGCGGGCTCGCGCGCTATCCGATCAAGAGCGCGATCCTCGTCGCGTTCGCGCTGCTCGGGCTCCAGGGCGTGTCGGAGACGATCAAGCGCGTCGCACTCCTGCGCGGAATGAGCGCGAGCGAGGTGGGGCTCGTCGAGCCGGACGAGAGACCGAGCCGGGCAGGAGGCGGAGCATGAGCGGCGACTGGATCGGGCCGCTGATGTTCGTCGTCGTCTTCGCGTTCATCTTCGTCGGCTACCCGGTCGCGTTCTCGCTGGGCGGCACGGCGCTGATCTTCGCGTTCCTCGGCGTCGTGCTCGGCTACTTCGACTGGGCGTTCCTCGGCAACTTTCCCGTGCGCGTGTTCGGCGTGATGGCGAACCAGGTGCTGCTCGCGGTGCCGTTCTTCATCTTCATGGGGACGATGCTCGAGCGCTCGCGGCTCGCCGAGGACCTGCTGCGCACGATCGGGCTGCTCTTCGGCCCGATGCGCGGCGGCATCGCGCTCGCCGTCGTCCTCGTCGGCACGCTGCTCGCGGCCGCGACCGGCGTCGTCGGGGCGTCGGTCGTCGCGATGGGCATGATCTCGCTGCCCGTGATGCTGCGCTACGGGTACTCGGCGACGCTGTCCGCGGGCGTGATCGCCGCATCGGGCACGCTCGGCCAGATCGTGCCGCCGAGCGTCGTGCTCGTCGTGCTCGCCGACCAGCTCTCGATCAGCGTCGGCGACGCGTTCGTGGGAGCGCTCGTCCCGGGCCTGATGCTCGCGGCGCTGTTCGCGGTGTACGTGCTGATCGTCGCGTGGCT
This sequence comes from uncultured Planctomycetaceae bacterium, assembly GCA_964528575.1. Classification (GTDB taxonomy): domain Bacteria; phylum Planctomycetota; class UBA1135; order UBA1135; genus CAZGTQ01. The sequence continues at coordinate 2,573 of CAZGTQ010000393.1, forward strand.
GCGGCCGCAAGCGGCGCCGGCGATTCCGCGGGCGGAGCGCGCCGCGGCGGGCGGCAAGCTCCTCGGCCAGGTCGCGCGCGCGATGGTCCCCCCGCTCGTGCTGATCCTGCTCGTGCTCGGGAGCATCTTCGCGGGCGTCGCGACGCCGACCGAGGCGGGCGCGTTGGGAGCGGTCGGAGCGATGGTGCTCGCGGCTCTCGCGCGCCGGCTCTCGCTCGTCGCCCTGCGCGGCACGATGCGCGAGACGATGCACCTGACGACGATGGTCGTGTTCCTGTTGATCGGCTCGACGGCGTTCGCGCTCGTCTTCCGCGGCCTGGGCGGCGACCTGTGGATCGAGCACCTGTTGACGAACCTCCCGGGCGGCCGCATCGGGCTGCTCATCGTCGCGAACCTCGCGGTGTTCCTGCTCGGCTTCTTCATCGACTTCTTCGAGATCGCGTTCATCATCCTGCCGCTGATCGCGCCGGCCGCGCGCGCGCTCGGCATCGAGGACGAGCAGATGGTTTGGTTCGGCGTCATGATCGCCATGAACATGCAGACGTCGTTCCTGACGCCGCCGTTCGGGTTCTCGCTCTTCTACCTGCGCGGCGTGGCGCCCGAATCGATCCCGACGAGCGCGATCTACCGCGGCGCGGTCCCGTTCATCGCGATCCAGCTCGTCGCGCTCGTGCTCGTGATCGTGTTCCCGGGGCTCGTCACGGGCCTCCTGGGCGATTAGCGCGGCCGACGGATCCGCTCGCCCGGCCGGTGTCGCAACAGGTCGCCCGGCTGGCACTCGAGCTCGCGACAAATCGCGTCGAGCGTCTCGAGCCGGATCGCGCGCGCCCGGTTGCGCTTGAGGATCGACAGGTTCGCGATCGTGATTCCGACGCGTCGCGCGAGCTCGGTGAGCGTCATCCCGCGCTCGGCGAGCAGCTCGTCCAGGCGGATCTCGATCGTCATGCGCGTCAGACGGTGAGCGACGATTCGCGGTGCAGCTCGGCTCCGCGGCGGAACACCTCGGCGAGGAGCAGCAGGAGCGCGGCGACGAACCAGGGGAGCAGATCGCTGAGATCACGCCCTTGCTCCGGCCCACGAACCGCCGCCCCGTCGATCACGAGGTCGGCGAGGAGCCGGCGCGACAGCAGACCGTGCTGAGCGCGGTCCAGGACGTCGAGCACGACGAGCGCCAGCGCGATCGCCCGCATCCGCCCGGCGTTGGCTGGATCGAACGGGTCGCCGCGCCGCAACGAGCGCACGATGCGCAGGAGCGCGTGGAGGAGCACGAGCAGAGCGGTCAGCCAGAGCACGACGAAGAGGCTCGACCAGCGCTCGAGCGCCGCGGGCACCTCCTCCGGCGTCAGCGTCGCCTCGAAGTCGGACAGCTCGGCCGCTCCTCCGCTCCAGTGGACCGAGTAGGCGTCCGGCGGCGGCGAGAAGCGAACGCGGAGCGAGATCGCCGGCTCGAACCACCCCGTGATCGCGGCGACTGCGACGAACGGTACGCCCACCCATAGGAAGACCAGCAGGAACCGGAGCACCGACTCGATTCCAATCACGACGACACGGCGCCAGCCGCGCTCCTCGTTCCGCCTTGCCCGGTCCACGATCACGCGGTCAGCGCCGCCCCGCGCGCCGACGCTCTGTCCGCTCGTCCTCCATATCGAACCTCGATGTTATCGAGATTCGATGCGCCCGCAAGGCCCGAGATTCCGAGCCTTCGGCGCGTTCGTCCCCCGCGCGCGGCGCACTGTCTTTCCCTGGTCGGCCATAGAATCGGAGAGCGCTCGGCCCGCTCCCCCCCCAACGACACTCGGAGGTCCGGCGATGCTGTGCATGCTCGCCCTCGCGCTCGCTCCCCAGCTCGATCAGACGTGGTCCAACGGCGTCCTCGGGTCCCAGCTCGACGTCGCGCTCCAGGGCGACGCGGGCGACTTCGTCCTGTGGCTGCCCTCGTTCGGGCCTGGCCCGACGCCGCTGTCTGCGATCGAGCCGGCCGATCCGCGCGTCCTCGACGTCGGGCTCGACGCCCTGCCGTACCTGCAGGTCGCGCTGCTGAACGGCAACGGAGCGGCGAGCCTGACGCTGCCGCTCCCCGCGCTCGCCCCGCTCTCGGGCCTCGAGTTGCACGCGCAGGCGGTGAGCGTCGGCCCGCTCCCGCCGCAGAGCCCGCTGTTCGAGGAGCTCTCGAACGCGATCCGCTTCACGCTCGCCGCCCCGCGCGAGTTCCACCGCACGCCGGGCGACATGCTCGCGCCGCGGCGCATGCACACGGCGACGCGATTGCCGGACGGCTCGGTGCTGCTCGCCGGCGGCGAGGTACCGGCCGCGGCGCCGGGCGTGTGGGTCGTGATCGATGCGACCGAGCGGTTCGACCCGCTGCGCCAGGAGTTCATCCCGAGCCCGCTCATGCCCGAGAGGCGCTCGCGCCACACGGCGACGCAGCTCGCCGACGGGCGCGTGTTGCTCCTCGGCGGGATCGGCCCGAGCGGAGCGCCGCTCGCCAGCGCGACGATCTACGATCCCGCCACGGACACGTTCACCTCGGTCGCGCCGATGTCGACGGCGCGCGTGCACCACCAGGCGGTGCTGCTCGCGGACGGCCGCGTCTTCGTATCGGGCGGCACGGCGGGCCCGTACACGGCGTCGCACTCGCGCGGCTACCCGGCGAGCTTCGGCGCGAGCTCCCCGCTCGCCTCGACCGAGCTCTTCAGCCCGACGGGCGGCGCGTGGGTCCCGGGCCCGTCGCTCCCCTCGCCGCGCTTCCTGCACCAGGCGACGCGGATCGGGGCGTTGCGCGTGCTCGTCACCGGCGGCCTCGAGCCGTCGGGCCCGACCGTCGCCGCGACCGCGTCCGCGTCGATCTTCGACGGGGCCTCGCTCGCGATCACCCCGACGACGTCGATGCCGAGCGCGCGCGCGTTCCACGGATCGGTGCCGCGAGCGAGCGGAGGCGCGTTCATCACGGGCGGCGGAACGGTTGCGACGATGCCGGCGCTCGTCGTCGACGGAACGAGCCAGGCGGCGATCGTCTACGACGTCCCGAGCATGGCCTGGGGCCTCGTCGGCAACACGCCGATCCTGCTCATGAGCCCGCGCATCCACTGCATCCCGCTCGACAACGGCTGCTTCCGCTACATCGCGAGCGACTGCCCCGACCGCGACGTCCGCGCCCCGTTGGCGTCCCCGTTCGCGTCGGTCGACTCGTGGATCGATTGCTCGGGCATGCCGATGCTGAACGACCCGTTCGGCCGCACCGCGCTCCTCGTGGAGGGCCACGAATCGACGATCCTCGACGGCGACCGGATGCTCATCTCGGGCGCGTCGACGGCAGCGGACACGAGCATCGTGCCGTCGGCGGAGATCCTGACGTTGCCGTAGAGCGCTGCGCTCACGGCAGCGCGAAGTGGTGCAGCACCCGCGAGCCGCGGTCGAGACTGAGCAGCCGCTCGCCGTCCGCGGAGAGCCCGTGCGTCCAGCTCGAGCGCGCGCGCGCGCCGGGCACCGTGTGAGCGCGAACCTCGCCGGTCGCGCGGTGCACGAGCAGAACCGCAGCGCCGACGGACGACGCGACGAGCCACGTGTGTCCGACGTGCACGCGGTGCATCCAGTCGGAGAGCGCGTGCGTGGCGAGCGGCTCACCGGACGCGGACCAGAGGGCGACGGCGTCCCGGTCGAGAACCGCCAGCGTCCCGTCGGGGCCGAACGACACGTCCTGAACGGACCGCAGCCAGCGGCGGTCGGGCCGTCGCGCGAGCCGCTCGAGCTTCGCTCCGCCCGCATCGCGCCGGACGAGCTCGATCCGATCCCACGTCCACGCGCCCCCGCCGCCCGGAACGAAGACGATGTCGTCGTGCTCGCGGTACCCGAGCCACCGACCGCCTGCGTCCCACACGAGAGAGCGATCGCTCCGAGCGCCGACCCAGATCGTTCCGTCGGGTCCGTGCACGATCCTGCCGATGCGGTCGGCGAGCTCGGCGTCCTGCGCCTCGGACGCGCCGACGAAGAGCCGCACACCCTCGTCCGTCCACGCGTGCAGCGCGGCGGTCCGCATGTCCTGCACGTACACGCGACCGGCGAAGATCCCCGTTGCGCCCAGCTCCCCCAGGGCCGCGGCGCCGTCGAGCTCGACCACGCTCCGCGACGCGAGAGCGATCGGTTGCGGCGCCGGCGCCTTCTCGACGAGCGGGGGAGACCACGTGCCTCGTCTCAGCTCCTCGATGCGCCAGCCCGGGGCCGCATCGGTGTCGGGCTCCGCGCGGAGCTCGACACGCTCCGCGTCGCGCGCAAGCCAGATTCGGAAGACGCCATCGGCGTCGACCGAGCTCGCGTGCTCGTTCGAGGCGACGCCGAGATCCGGCCCGAGCGGCGCAGCGCGACTCCAGACGATCGCGTCGTCCTGGTCGAGGAGCAAAAACAGGTCGAGATCGTTCGGGGCGTCGAAGACGTGCCCGTGGACGAGCGTGAGCCCCGTCCCCGGAAGCGCCCGCGCGCTCTGTACGTACGCGCTGCCTTCCTCGCTCGACGAGAGCAGGTGCGAGGCGACGAGCGCGTCGAGCCGCTCGCCCGTCGACAGACGGTAGCGCCACCAGACTTCGGTCCCGTCGTCGACCGATTCGTCGTACACGCGGACGACGAACCTGTCGCTCGTGCCGTCGACGACGAGATCGTGCGGTCGCGGACTGTCGGACGTGCAGAAGTACATGCTGCTCACGCGCGCGGTCCGCTCGTCGAGCACGAGCTCTCCGTCGGGCTCCAGGACCGCGACGACGAGCTCGCCACCGTACCGATCCCCGGCCGTGAGCGCGAAGCCGACCGCGAAGCCGGAGTCCGTGACGGCCGCCTCGCGCAGCGTGAACGGGAGCTCGCGCTCCCAGACCACGTCACCGTCGCGCGTCAGCCGGCACTGCGACGACCCGGCGCCGTCGCGGGCGCTCGGGTCGACGTGGAGCACGAACGCACCGCTCGGCGAGACGTGGCCGATCGGATCGAGCACCGTCTCGTCGAGCGGCCACTGGAGCGCGACCGCGAGCAGGATCGTCGTGAGCATGGGTTCAGGGCAGCTCGAAGCGGTGCAGGAGGAGCGTGCTCCGGGCGAGGCACAGGAGCCGCTCGCCGTCCGCGGAGAGGCCGTGTATCCAGCTCGAGGGCTCGGCCCCGCCCGGCACCGTACGCGCATGGACCTCGCCCGTCGACCGGTGCACGAGCAGGACGGACGCGCCGAACGACGCGACGACGATCCATTCGGAGCTCACGTGCAGCGCGTGCATCGAGCTTGGGAGCGCGTGCGTGGCGAGTGGCTCCCCCGCGGCGGACCAGATTGAGACGGCGCTCTCCTCGAGCACCGCCACCGTGCCGTCCGCAGCGACCGCGACGTCTCCGATCGTCCACTCCTCGCGGGCGATGCGTACGAGCTCCGCTCCGCTCGCGGCGCGCCGCACGAGGAGTCCGCGAGACGTCCACGACCAGGAGCTCTCGCCATCGGGCGCAGCGACGAAGGGCTGCCGCTCGCGGAGCCCGAGGCGACGGCCCTCGGCGTCCCACACGAGCCAACTGTCACCGTCGCCCCAGATGTCGGTCTCGACCCACACCGAGCGGTCGTGGGCCTCCGCGATCCGCGCGATCGGATGGGCGCGGTCCACGTCGGATGGCTGCGTGCGGCCGACGAAGAGCCGCTCGCCCGTCTCGCTCCAGGCGTGGAGCGCGCCGGTCGCCTCGTCCTGGAGGTACAGGCGCCCGGCCACGATCGCGCCCGCGCCGGGATCGCGCATCGCGTCCTCCGCACGGTCCGGGGGGCCGACGCGCTCGACGATCTGCCCGTCGTCGCCGATGCGCACGAACGAGCGCCCGTCGTACGACCAGAGCGAGCCGTCGGGCGCGATCCGGGCGTTGCGGGCGAGGCTCTGCGCGCGGCTTCCGTCGGAGAAGAGCGGCGTCACGCTCCGCAGCTCCTCGCCGTCGACCGAGAACTGCCACAGGAGCGTCCCCGTACGCTCGTGCGAGAGGAACGTGCCGTCCAGCTCGGCCGTCACCGTGGCGAAGTCCTCGGGTTCGAAGTCGATGGTCGTTGCGTGCCGGCCGTCCGGGCCGAGCAGCTCGAGCTCGCCGGCGCGGAGCAGGACGCGCCCGTCGCGCAGCACGGTCAGGCCCTGCAGCGACCAGTCGTGCTCCCTCGTCCAGCGCGCGCGGCCCTTCGCATCGAACGCCACGATCTGCTTCGCGCACAGCTCGCGCGGGACGTTGTAGGTGAACGAGGCGACGAAGCCGCCGCCCAAAACCGCGCCCACGTCGTGCAGGAGCGTCGGCTCGTGTCCGCGCAGCATGGGCGGCGCGAAGTCTGGCAGCAGCTCGAGCGCTCCCGTCTCCGCATCGGTCGTCGCGAACGCAATCCGCTCGCGCTCGCCCTCACCGGCGTCGCCGATCCCGACGAGCCAGCGGCCGTCGGCGAGCGGAACCCAGAGCGTCCTCGAGCTCAGGCCTTCCGGGAGCGGGCCGATCTGCCGCTCGCGCACGACGGCGCCGCCGCCGTCGACGACGACTTCGCTGAACGACGCCACGCCGTCGTGGCGGATCGCGCGGAAGCCGCTCGGACGCTCGAACGTCCACGTGCGCACGCGCGCGAGCGGCGACGGCGCGTCCGGAACGTCCAGCAGCACCGGATCGAGCGCGCGGAGCGCAAGCTCCGGCGGCGGGTCGTCCTGCACGGCGAGCAGCGCGACGAGCAGCAGCGCGACGCTCATTTCGGCACCTCCGGCAGCTCGAAGCGGTGCAGGACGAGCGTGCGCGGTTCCAGGCACAAGAGGCGCTTCGCGTCGGTCGAGAGACCGTACGCGAATCCGTCGAGCCGGCTGTCGAACGGCGGCGCGAACGTGAACGACTCGCCGGTCGAGCGGCGCAGGAGCAGCACGTGCGGTCGCCAGCTCGAGACGACGATCCAATCTCCGCCGGCTTCGAGCGCGTGGCCCGCGCCGTCTTGCACGTCGATCGTGCCGAGCGGCTCGCCTTCCGCGTCGTAGAGCAGCACGTCCGTGTGCGTGAGCACCGCGAGCGTGCCGTCGTCGGCGATCGCAAGGTCGCGCAGGCCGCGGATCCAGCCGCCGTCCGGGCGGCGCTCGATCCGCGCGTGCTCCGTGCCTTGCGCGTCGCGGAGCACGACGCAAGCGTAGCGTCCGTACCTCGGCGCGCTCCAAGTCCACGGCCGTGCGGGATCGGGCGCGAACCGAAGGAGCTCGTCCTCCTCGCCGCGCAACCCGAGGCGACGCCCCCGCTCGTCCCAGCCGAGGTAGCCGTCCTCCTCCGTCGAGACCCAGATGCTCCCGTCCGGCGCGGACGCGAAGCGCGGGATCGTGTCGACGCGCTCGGCGTCCTGCAGCAGCGCCGCGCCGACGAGCGCGGGCTCACCCGCCTCGTTCCACGCAAAGAGCGTCGCGCTCGCCTGGTCCTGCACGCAGACGAGGCCGCGCACGATCCCGCCGAGGCCGGGCTGGTTCACGCGCTGCGCGTCGGGCGGCTCGCCCGCGCGCTCGACCACCGCGCCGTCGTCTCGGAGCCGCAGGAACGTCGAGTCGTCGTGCGCCCAGAGCGAGCCGTCGGGACCGAACCGCGCGCTCTGCGCGAGGGCGCCCGGCTCGCGGCCGTCGTCGAAGTGCGGCGTGAAGCTGCGCAACAGCGCGCCCTCGAGGTCCATGTGCCAGAGCGCCGGCCGGTCGACGTCGCGGACGAGAACGCTGTTGTCCGGGCCGTTCGTGACGGCGGACGGGTAGCGCGGTTCGCGGGTCCACGACGCGGCGAGATCGATCGTGCGCACGTGCGTCCCGTCGCGCGCGTAGACCTTCAGCGTCGGCACGACGGTCTCCACGACGACGACGTGCCCGTCGGGCGTGATCGTCAGGTCTTCCGGCGCGAAGAGCTTCGTCGGGTCGTCGAGACTCTCCCAAACGCTCCACGTCGGCCTCCCGGCTGCGTCGAACGCGAGCAGCGCCGAGGTCGGCGAGTAGGGGTACGAGAACGTGACCAGCGCGGCGAAGCCGCCGTCCGGGAACGCGGCGAATGCGTCCAGGCCCGGGGCGATACCGTCGCTCGTCGGCGTCTCGTACTCGGGGAGCGGCTCGAGCGAGCCCGTCCGGATGTCCGTCTTCGCGAAACGAAGGTTCGTCGGAGCCCCGCGCTCGGCCAGGGCGACGAGCCAGTTCCCTCCGTCGAGCGCGCACCACGTCGTCACCCATTCGGCGCCGTTCGGCAGCGGACCGAGCCGTCGCTCGCTGTACACGACCCCCGCGCGGCTGACGCGGATCTCGTCGAACGAGCCGTCCGCGTTCTCGCGCACGGCGAGAAAACCGCCCGGTTGCGCGCACGTCCACGCGCGCAGGCTCGCGAGCGGCGACGGCGGCGCGACCGCGCCCGCGAGCTCGACCGAACCGAGAGCGGCGAGCGAGCGCCCGGGCGGCGCTTCCTCCTCGGGCTCCGCCGGTCCCGCGTACGGGTCGCGGCCGACTTCGGCGACGCGCCAGCCGCTCTTCGACTCCGCGCTGCGCTCGGCACGGAACGTCACCGCCTGTCCGTCGCGCACGAACCAGAGACGAAACGCCCCCGGCGCAGACGACTCCAGGATCGCCCCGCGATCGTGCATCGTCCGGCGCAGCTCTTCCTTCGTCTCTCCGTCCGCCGCCGTGTAGTCGAGCGGCAGCTCCGCGCGCCAGACGACGTCGCCGTCGAAGTCCATCAGCGTGAAGACGGCGCCCGCTCGCGGATAGTCATGAAGCCACCAGTGGACAACGAGGAGCCCCGTGCCGCGAACCGCGCGCGCGCCCAGGACCCAGCTGCGCTGTCCCTCGCCGACGTCGTCGGCGCTTGCGGGCTCGATCGGCTCGAGCTCCTCACCGGTCGAGATGCGGTAGCGCCTCCACGACTCGACGCCGCGATTGAGGTCCGCGTCGCGCATGCGCACCGCGAAGCGGTCGTGCTCTTGGTCGACGACGAGGCCGAGCGGGAACGGATCGTCGGGCGTGTGCATGAACCGAACCCCGCTCCGCTCGACGCGCTCATCGAGGATCGGCTCGCCGTCCGGGCCGATGACGGCGATGACGAGGTGTCCGCCGTGGTCGGGCCCGTTCGTCAGCGCATATCCGACGCCGATCCCGTCGTCGGTCACCGCCGCCTCGCGGAGAGTGAAGTCGAGCTCGGCCTCCCACGCGAGCGCGCCGTCCCGCGTCAGCCGATAGCTCGCCGGACCGGAGCCGTCGGGCGCGCTCGGATCGACGAGGAGCATGCAGGCGCCGCTCGGCGACGCGTGCTCCGCCGGATCGATCGTCTGCTGGATCAGGAACTGCGTCGCGAGCGCGGCGAGAGCGAGCATGCGGGCTCCTTGCTGCGTGAGCGGGGGCGGAGCTCGAAAGCGAGCTTCGCAGCGCCGCGCGGATCGGTCAAGGGGCGCGCTCGCGGGCGAAGCGCACCACGGCATCGTACGGCGAGAAGCTGGGTACGAGTCGCACCTCGAACGAGTCGGCGACGGCGAGCGAGACCGGCTCCCGAGGCGGATCGATCAGCCACGAGCCCGTCGACGTTCCCGCGAGGCGGTATCCGATGCGCACGATCCGCTCGCTCTCGGCGTCCGACAGTCGACGATCACGCGCCCGCTCAGATCGTCCAGCCAGCCTTCGCTGCCCGCGACGTCGTGCATGCGCCAGACGTCGATGCGGCCCGCTCGCCAGCCATCGTCGGTGCGCACGAGCTCGAAGCACGCCGTCAGGTGCTCGTACCACGCGCCGATCGGACCGCCGGTGACGAGCCAGCGATCGTCGTCGAGAACGAGCGCGCTCGGCGTCGTCTCGATGGGGTCCGGGTCGGGGACGACGACCGGGCCGAGCTCGACGTGCAGCGACGCGATCGGCGGGGGCGGCGCGCACGCGAGCAACGCGGCGAGAGCGCAGACCGCCGCTCTCACTCCACCCTCCGCACCGGGCGCATCCCGAAGTGGTCGTACGCGTCGGTGTCCGCGACGAGCAGGCGCCAGCTCGCGCGCGTCATCTTCTGCACCATGTCGGGGCCGAGCTCCTCGTTGCGCACCGTGAAGTCGCCGCCGCGCACGACGTACTTCGCGGACGGCGTCGGCTCGAGATCCGTCCGTCGCCCGTCGGGCGCGTCGCGCGGCGCGCTCGCTTCGTAGGGCGCGTACACCTCGCTCGTCAGCTCGCCCAGGTTCCCGAGCACGTCGTACAGCCCGAACGGATTCGGCGCGAGCGAGCCCACGGGACGTGGGCTGTTTCCGCCGTCCGTCGACGACGCCGCCACGACCTCGAGCTCCGCGATCCGCTCCTCGTCCCAGCCCCACCACCACGGCGCGTCGACGCCGCCGCGCGCCGCGTATTCCCACTGCGCCTCCGTCGGCAGCGCGAGCCCGAGCCGCGCGAGCACCGCCACCGCCTCGCGCTGCGGCACGGCCCGGGCCGGCGCACGCGCGGCGGCTTCCCTGGCCGCCCGCGAGCGCCGCGTCGCCGCCCGCCACTGCGCCTCGGTCAGCTCGTACTTCGACACGAAGTACGGCGCGAGAGCCACGGACGTCGCCGGACGCTCGACCCGATACGCGTACGAGTCGCCCTCCACCGCGCCCAGCGCGTGCGTTCCGCCCGGCAGGAGCACGAAGACCAGCGCGAAGTCGTCCGCGAGCACGAGCGTTCCATCCGCGTCGCGCTCCGGCACCGTTCCCGTGCGCACGTGCGCGAGCTCCTCGAGCCGCGACACGGGATCCGGTCCGAGCGGGACGAGCCCGAGCTGCGGAGCGAGCGCGAATCCGCCGTACGGCCCGCCCGGATCCGCGATGCGCTCGATCGCGCGCTCCCACGCGTCCTCCGCCTCGACGAGCGTCCGCTCGCGCACCGTCTGGGCGAACGCGAGCCGCTCCTCGACGTCCGCGATCGCGCCGACCCCCGGATCGACGTCGGCGAACGCGCGCAAGCCGTCGACGAGCTCGCGCTGGCGCAGGAGCATCCAATCGTCGAAGGCGCTCGGATCGAGCTCGCCGTCGCCGGCGCCGAGCTCCGCGAGCGTCGCCTCGTGTGCCGGGAGCCGCGCCGCGAGGTCGCGCGCGCGAGCGAGCCACGTGCGCATCGCCGCGGCGCGCGACGGCACCTCCGGCCACAGCACTTCCGCCTGCGCGCGCAGCTCGCCGAGCCGCGCGAGATCGAAGAAGCGCTCCGCCTGCGCGCGCTCGACCGCGCTCGCCCAGAACGTGCCGAGCGCGAGCACGAGCAGGAGCGCCGCGGCTCCCAGCGCCACCGCGAGCCTCGTGTTGCGCCGCGTCCACGCGCGCAGCTCGGCCCAGCCGCCGCTCTCGTACGCGCGCACGACGCGACCCTCGAGCCAGGCGCGCAGGTCCTCGCTCATCGCGCCCATGTCCGCGTAGCGCTGCGCCGGGTCGAGCGCCATCGCGCGCTCGCAGATCGCGACGAGCGCGCCCGGGCTGTCGGGCGACAGCTCGCGCAGCGGCTCGACGTCGGCGCGGCACGCGCGCTCGAGCACCTCGCGCGGGCTGGACGCGTCGCGGTACGGCGGCACGCGCGCGAGCAAGTGGTAGAGCATCGCGCCGACAGCGAAGACGTCCGAGCGCGGGCCGATCTCGTCGACGCGGCCCGACGCCTGCTCGGGCGGCATGTACGCGGGCGTGCCGACGACGTCGCCCTCCATCGTGACGATCGGCGAGCTCGAGTCGACCGACTCGCCCGCGAGCAGGCGCTGCACGTTCTCGAGGCGCACGTCGCGCGTGTCCGCGCGACCGAGCACGCGCGCGAGGCCCCAGTCCATCACGTACGTCTCGCCGAACCGCCCGACCATGACGTTCGACGGCTTCAGGTCGCGGTGCACGACGCCGTTCGCGTGCGCGAACGCCATCGTCTCGCACACGCGCGAGAGCACGCCGAGCGCGCGCGTCGTCGTCCAGCCGCTCTCGCCGCGCGCGACGAGGTCGATGATCTCGGCGAGCGTGTGGCCCTCGATCAGCGGCATCGTGAACCAGACGCGGCCTCCGGCGTCGGTGCCGAGCTCGTGGATCGGCGGGATGCCGGGGTGCTGCAGCTGGCCGGTGATCTGCGCTTCCTCGAGGAAGCGCGAGACGCGGCGCACGACGTGGCCGGGCGTCGTCGTGCCGCGCGGCGTCGCGTCGGCGCGGATCACCTTCATCGCGAGCGTGCGATTGAGATCCGGGTCGTGCACCTCGAAGACGACGCCCATGCCGCCGCGGCCGACCGCGCGGCGCACGCGGAAGCGCGTCGCGGTCGGCTGCTCGTCCGCCGGCTCGATGTGCACGCGCGGATCGACCTCGGCGCCGAACTCGGCGACGAGCGACTCGAGCGCGCCGGCGCGCGTGTCGGCACCGAGCGCGTGCTCGAACTGCACCCAGAAATCGTGCGCGCGGCGCAGCTCGCCCTCGAGCGAAGGATGCTCGGCGACGAGCGCGTCGATGCTCACCTGCTCGCCGCGGTCGCGGCGAGCGAGGAACTCTGCGAACGCCTCCTCCGCGGCCGGCGAGTCCGGCCACGGGAAGAACGTCTCGTTCGCCGCGGTCACCGTGGCTCCGCGTCCGCGCCGGGCCCGAGCGCGACCGCGCGCATCAGGGCCGTCCGCGCGCGCGCGTGCAGCATGCGCGCCGCGTCGGGGCTCGCGAGGCCGAGCGCGTCCGCGACGTCCGACCAGCTCCCGTGCGCATCGCGCAGCTCGAGCACGAGCCGCTGCTTCGCGTCGAGTCTCGTGCGCGCGGCGCGGATGCGCTCGAGCAGCTCGCCCCGCGCGACCTCCTCCGCCGGAGTCTCCGCGGACTCGGCCGGGTCGACGGCGCCGGCCGGGTCGACCGAGTCGCGCGCCGCGGCCGCGCGCGCCACCTCGCGCCCGCGGTCGCGCTGGGCCGCCCTGAAGTAGCGCGCATCCTGCCGCAGCCGGTTCTCGACGATCGCCGAGAGCCACTTGACGAAGGCCGCCTCGTCGCGCATGTCGAAGCGCTCGAAGCCGCGCAAAACGTCCGCCATCGTGTCCTGCACGACGTCGCCCGACTCCATCTCGCGCCGCAGGCCGGCGCCGATGCGCGCGCGCACGAGCGAGCGCACGCGCGGCAGGTAGCGCTCGAGCAGCGCGCCCAGCGCTCCCCCGTCGCCGTCCTGCGCGCGCCGCACGAGGTCGACCGTCTCCTCGAATCCGTGCTCCATCGACGTACGCGGTCGATGATACGCCAGGAGCGGCGGGAGCGCCCGGCCCGGGGGGCGCCGGGCGCCCGGGAGGCTCAGTCGACGAGCTCGAAGGTGTCGTCGGAGAGCTCGACGTCGAGCTCGACCCACTCGACCTCGATGAAGGTGGTGCCGATCAGCGGATGCTCGCACTCGATCGTGATCCAGTGGGGCAACGTCGTCGGTCCCGCCTCGCGATAGTCGGAGTAGCGGGCGCGCTGGCCAAGCGGGACGGCCACGAACGGCACAGCGAGGACGCAGTCGTCGCCCAGGACGCGCCCGGTGGCCTCACTCACGTACCTCGTCGACGCACGGCCTGCGCCCGTCACCCGCACCACGAGCACCGGCTCTCCCAGCACGGATCGCTGGACGACCTCGATCTCGTCGAACAGCCACCGCCAGTCGCCGAGCGCTCCGGCGAGGGAGTCGATCCGCGTCAGCGTGCCGGAAGTCTCGTCCAACACACCTCCTGCTTCCATGCTCGAGGCATAGCGGACGAAGTCGCCATCGAACGACGTGCGCTCGAACACGCTCCCGCCGTCGAAGTCGACGCGGAAGCGACCGCCGCTCGCGAGCAGGATCCGCATGGAGCCCGCGATGCCGTTCGCGTCGTTGCTCGTCCTGGCGTGGATGCGCAGCGCCGTCTCGTCGAGTTGGTCGAGCCCGTGCGCGGCGACGACGCGCGCGACGACGTCCTCGGCCGACGGCAGGCTCGGATCGGGCTCGAGGCGTCGGCCGGAGCGCGCGCTCGCACGGTAGCCGACGACGCGGCCGTCGGCCGCGCGATCGAACGTGACGATCTCCGACGGCAGGACCATCCGCCATCGATCGCTGCCCGCGTACGTCAGCGGCATGATCGAGCTGCCGACGAGCTCGAGCCCCAGCCCGGTTCCCGCGGGCACGATCGCGGTGTACAGCGAGTCCGGCCCGGCGCTGTACAGGCCGAGGTACTCGTCGAGCGGCGGCGCGAGCGAGTTCGGGTCGAACGGCGGGCCGAAGAAGAGCTCGCCTAGCGCCGCTTCGACGCGCGGCGCGATCGCGTCGCCGCCCGAGGACGTGAAGTAGATCGCCAACGCGTTCCGCCGGGGGAAGGCCCACGCGTGCGCTCCGTCCGGTCCGGAGCAGCCGTACGCGAAGAGCTCGTCGCCGCGCAGCCGGAGCTGCAAGCCGAGGCCGTACGCGGAGCGCACGTGCTCGAAGCCGGTCGGCTCGCCCGCGCTGTGCGGACCGGCGCGCAGCGCGGCGCGGGAGCAGCGCATCGACAGCAAGCGCTCGCGGCCGGCGCGCCCCTTGTCGAGCCAGAAGCGCAGCAGCTTCGCGAAATCGACGGCGGTGGTGCAGAGCCCCTCGCCCGGGACGAGCGCCGACGCGTCCATGCCGAGCGGTTCGAGGACGCGCGCGCGCACGAAGCCCTGCGCCGGCGCGCCGCTCGCGGCCCCGACGAGCGCCGCGACCGCGCCGGCGTCGCCGGGCCGGCCCAGCAGCTCCTCGATCGTCGTCGCGCGCTGGTCCTCGGCGTCGAGCTGCGGCACGTGGTCTGCGACGCGCGCGTCGAGCTCGAGCGCTCCGTCGTCGACGAGCATCAGAGCCGCCGTGCCGAGGAGCGGCCGCGCCAGCGAGCGCGCGCAGCGCTCCACGTTCCGCTCCACGTCGCCGAACGCCTCGTGCAGGACGGTCCGGTCGCTCTGGACGACGAGCAGCTCGATCCCCGCGGTCTCGCCGTCGCGGACGAGGCCGGCGACCAGATCGCGCAGCCGCTCGAGCGCGTCGGGCGACACGCCCGCTTCGAGCGCCGAGACGACGTGCATCGGGTCGACGGCGGATGCACCCGCGGGCGAAGCGGGCGCGGTCGGGTCGACCTCGGATCGGTCCTGGCACGCGGCGAGCGAGACGAGCCCGATCGCGAGCGCGCGCCTCATCGCCGGTCCCCGAACGCGTAGTTCTGGTACGCGAGCTCCGCGGTGCCGAACCAGCGGTGCGCCTCGCGGCGGAAGGCGCGCCAGTGCTCGAGGATCTCGCGGTAGCCCGGATCGGCGGCCGCTTCGGCGTCCATCAGCTCTTCCGACGCCTTGCGCGCGCCGTCGAGCAGCTCGCGCGTGAACGGCGCGATCGTCACGTCGCCGCGCGCCTCGATCTGCTTCAGCGCCGCGGGGTTCTTCGCGTCGTAGCGCGTCTGCATCGCGAGCGCGCCGCGGCGCGAGGCCGCGTCGAACATCGCTTGGTAGCTCGACGGGAGCTCGTCCCATGCGCTCTTGTTGACGAGGAACGAGAGCGCCGGGCCCGGCTCCCACCAGCCCGGGTAGTAGTAGTGCTTCGCGATCTCGGGGAAGCCGAGCTTGAGGTCGTCGTACGGGCCGACCCACTCGGTCGCGTCGATCGCGCCACGCTCGAGCGCGGGATAGATGTCGGGGCCGGCGAGCACCTGGACCGAGACGCCGAGCGCGTCCATCACGCGCCCGCCGAGACCCGGGATGCGCATCTTGAGTCCCTTCAAGTCGTCGAGCCCGCGGATCGGCTCGCGGAACCAGCCGCCCATCTGCGCACCCGTGTTGCCGCCGGGGAACGAGATCACGTCGAAGTCCGCGTAGCGCGCGCGCATCAGCTCGAGCCCGCCCGCCTCCTCGAGCCACGCGCTCTGCTCGCGCGCCGTCAACCCGAACGGCAAGCACGTGTCGAACGCGAGCGCGGGGTTCTTGCCGATGTAGTAGTAGCCGCCGGTCTGGCCGACCTGCACCGCGCGCCGCTGCACCGCGTCGAGCACCTCGAGCCCGGGGACGAGCTCGCCCGCCTCGTACGGACGGATCTGGAAGTTGCCGTCGCTCATCGCCGCGATCACGTCGCACAGCACTTCCGCGGCGCCGTAGATCGTGTCGAGCGTGCGCGGGAAGCTCGACGCGAGCTGCCAGCGCACGCGCCGAGTCGCGTGCACGGCGGGGCCGCCCGCACCCGGCGCGCAGGACGCGAGGCCGGCCGCGGCGCCGAGCGCGCCGCCCTTCAGGAACGAGCGCCGGACGATGCTCTTGGGGTCGGGCCGCGTCTGGTCGGTGCGCTTCTGGTCAGTCCGCTTCTGGTCAGTCCGCTTCTTGTCGGTCATCGCGCGCGAGGATAGCCCGTGGCGCGGCGCTTGCCGAGCCGGCGCGGGCGCTGCGGCACGCTGGTACGCGCCTTGCGGGCCTAACGCCATGAAGCAGCACGCGTTCGCGAGTCTCTTGTTCGTCGCGGCCGCGCTCGCGAGCGGCGGCGTGTGGCAGCGGTCCGCGGCGGCCGCGCAGGACCCGGCGCTCGCTGACGAGGCCGTCGCGCACGGCGAGTACATCGTGCGGCACGTCGCGATGTGCATCTACTGCCACACGCCCAAGGAGAGCGACGGCTCGCTCGTCGAGCAGCAGCTCCTGCGCGGCGCGGTGATCCCGGTGTCGGCCCCGTACGAAGGCCAGGAGTGGGAGTTCCGCGCGCCGGACATCGCGGGGCTCCCGGGCGGCTGGACCGTGGACGAGATGGTGCACTTCCTGCGCACTGGACGGAGCGCGTCGGGGCGCTACGCGCGGCTCCCGATGCCGCCGTTCCGGATGAGCGAGCGCGACGCGCGCGCGGTCGCAGCCTTCGTCGCGACGCTCGAATGACGCGCTCCTGGACTTTGTAGAAAGCGAGCGCGGGCGCGCGCTAGATCGCGGCGCCATGAAGAACACGATTCCCGCCGTGGACGCCTACATCGCGCAGGCTGCACCGTTCGCCCAGCCGATCCTCGAGCGCCTGCGCGCGACGCTCCACGCCGCGTCGCCCGAGCTGCGCGAGGAGATGAAGTGGAGCGCGCCGCACTTCGTGCGCAACGGGATCGTCGCGGGCATGGCGGCGTTCAAGGAGCACGTCTCGTTCGGCTTCTGGCGCAGCGCCGAGATGAGCGACCCGGAGAAGCTCTTCGAGCGCGGCCCGAAGGCGAGCATGTGCGTGGTCAGGCTCCGCACGGTGAAGGACGTGCCGTCGAAGAAGGTGCTCGCCAAGTACGTCGAGCAAGCACTCGCGCTCGACGACGCGGGCCCGAAGAAGAAGGCGGCGACGAGCGCGAAGAAGCCCGCTCCGAAGGCTCCCGACGACCTGCTGGCGGCGCTGCGGAAAGTGAAGAAGGCGCTCGCGACCTACGCGGCGTTCTCGCCGAGCAAGCAGCGCGAGTACGTCGAGTGGGTGAGCGCGGCGAAGCGCGAGGAGACGCGCGCGAAGCGCATCGCGCAGGCCGTCGAGTGGATGGCCGAGGGGAAGTCGCGCAACTGGAAGTACGAGCGCTGCTGAGCGATCAGCGCGGCGGCGGCCCCGCGCGCTCGAGCGCGCGGCGGTCCCAGCGCGCGAGATCGGCGGCGGCCTCGTACGTCGACTGGAGGAAGGCGAGCAGCGCGCGCTCCGGGTCGCTCGCCGTGCGGACGACCTCGTACGGCAAGACGAACTCGCCGAGGCCCTCGTGGAACGAGGCCCCTTCGGGCAGGGCCGAGCGCGACGCGAATCCGTCCGGCGCGGGATAGGCGTACGAGTAGAACGCGGCCTCGCCGAGCCCGCTTCCCGGCCAGAACCCGGCGCTCGACACCTCGTGCGAGTAAGCCTCCTCCATCACCCAGTCCGGGCAGTTGGGCGCGCCGCCGGGGTGCTTCGGCGCGGTGCGGCCCGAGAAGCGCGTCACGGCGAGGTCGAACGCTCCCCAGAAGAAGTGGACCGGGCTCACCTTGCCGACGAACCGCGCGCGGAAGTCGGTGAGCACGCGGTGCGCGGCGACGAGCGCGCGCCAGTACCGGAGCACGGCGCCGGCGTCGTAGCTCGCGTGCTGCTCGTCCTGCTCGAACGGGATCGCCTGCTCGACCTCGACCGGGCGCGTGAAGACGTCGACCGCGACGTCGAGCTCGCCGAGCGCGTCCATCGTGCGGCGGTAGAAGTCCGCGACCGTCATCGGGCGCAAGTCGAACGCGCGCGCGGCGCCGGCCGACGTCTCGATCCGCGCTTCGTGCTCGACGAAGTCGAGGTCGATCGCGAACGTGCGGCCGCCGTAGGGGATCGGCGAGGTCGTCAGGCCGCGCGCCGTCACGTAGAGCGCGCAGCCCCACGAGTGGTTGATCCACGGGGCGAGCTCGAGCCGGATCTTGCCCACGACTTGCGTCCACATGTGGAGCGTCGCGGCCGTGTCCTGCCAGTCGGCGAGCGGGGGCAACTCCGGCCAGGCCTCGTGCGTCGTCATCGTAGGAGCGTATCCGCCCGCGCGGATCCGCGTCAGCGGGCGAGCTCGTCGCGCGCGATCTTCACGAGATCGACGAGGACGACGTCCTTGCGCTCGGGCAGCGCGCGCGACGAGTCCGTGTTGAGCTGAAGCGCGGCGGCGATCTCGTGATCGGGGAAGCAGCCCATCGTCGAGAGGTAGCCGGGCATGAATCCGTCGTGGCCGAGCCAGGTGCCGAGCTCGCTCTCGCGCACCATGACGCCCAGGCCGTAGAGCGTGCGCGGGCCGAGCATGGGCGCGGGCACCGCGTCGGTGAGGAGCGGGAGGTACTCCGCGGCGAACGCGCGGCCCCGGTACAGCGCGTGCGCCCAGCGCGCGAGGTCGGCGGGCGTGTTCGCGAAGCCGCCGCCGCACCATTCGAACTGCGGGTTGAAGACGAACTGGCCGCCCTCGATCGTGCGTTCGGGCAGGCCGAGCTGGCGCCCGTCGACGACGTGCCCCTGAACGACGCCGGGGAGCTCGCGCCGGTCGGACGGAATCGTGTCGCGCAGCCCGAGCGGCTCGAGCAGGAGCTCGCGCGCGAGGTCGTAGAAGCGCTCGCCGCTCACGCGCTCGAGGATCATGCCGACGACGATGTAGCTCGTGTCGGCGTAGCTCCAGCCCTCGCCTGCGGCGAAGAGCGGCTCGGCGCCCTCGACGTAGGCGAGGAGCTCGCGCGGCTGCCACACGCGGTCGGGCTCGGACGCGACGATCTCGAGGAACGCGGGCACGAAGACGTAGCGCGGCAGGCCGCTCTCGTGGCGCAGGAGCTGGCGCACCGTGAAATCGGCGGCGTTCGGCAACCGCGCGAACCAGGCGTCGTCCTCCCCGGTGAAGAAGGACGCGGCCTTCGCGTCGAGATCGAGCTCGCCCGCGGTCGCGAGCCGCAGCGCGCACGCCGAGACGTAGGTCTTGCCGATGCTGCCGGAGAGCATGCGGTCGCTCGGCCGCAGCTTCACGGCGTCGGGATCGTCGGCGTCGGCGACTCCGACCGCGACGGCGACGACGCTCCCGTCGGGCAGGACGAGCGCGGCGGACGCACCGGGAAAGGAGCCCTTCGCGTGGAGCTCGCTCAGGTACGTCGAGCAGCGAGCTTCGATGCGCGCGCGCGTCGCTGCGTCGACGTCGGTCGGAGCGAGCAGGACGAGCGGGAGGAGGGGGAGGAGCAGGGTGAGCATGGGAGGGGTGGGGTGGGGGTGGGGAGGCGATGCGCCCCCCCCAACCGAGCATTCGGAACTGGCTTTGTTCCGTGTTGGTCGCCCCCCTCGAGCGGAGGGTCTTTCCCGGCCCAGCGTGCCGTTTCCGAGGGTTCGGCCTCGGCGCAGGCCCTGCTCCGCGGCCAAGTCGTCGCAACCCGTTGGCCCGACTCGACTTGGGCCACCAGATCGACCCACGACCAACACGGAAGCAGGGCAGCTCTGTGGCCGGATGGGGTGGAGGGGGGGGTGGTGGCTCCTGCTCTTGCCTCCCCTCTGCCGATACCAGCGGCATGCGTCCTCATCGAAGGGTTCGTCGCGCGACTGGCATTCTTGCGGGCGCGGTCGCCGTCGTTTTGTTGGTCGTTGCGATTCCGGGGCCGGCGCCGGGGCTCGCGACCGGGCCCGACATCCGGCCGGGAGCGTTGCACTGGACTGCGGGCGACGCGCTCGGGTCGGTGCGGCTCGATGGGACGGGGGCGCAGCGCTCGACCGCTCTGGCGGCGCGGGCGATCGCCGTCGCGGACGGAGGCGCGCGCTGGGTGTCGACCGATCAGGGGCTCGCGCAGGTGAGCGCCGACGGGATGATCAGCGTGCTGGTCCCCGGCGGGTCGCCGCGCGGCGTCGCCGTCGGCGCCGAGCACGTGTACTGGGCCGACGATGAACGCGGCGCCATCCTGCGTGCCCGGCTCGACGGGACGGGCGTGCAGCACGTCTCGTCCGCCGACGGGGCCGACCAGGTCGCGCTCGATCCGCTCGGCTCGCGCGTCTATTGGACCGAGCCCACGGCCGGGCGCATCCGCAGCGCGGCGATGGCGGCCACGAGCGCGTCGGCGCCGCCCGGCGACGTCGTCGCGTCGGGTCTCTCGGGCTTGCGCGGGCTCGCGGTCGACGCGACGCTCGCCCGCCTCGTGTGGTCGCGCGCCGGCGCGCGCGTGATCGAGCGCGCGCGGCTCGACGGCGAGGACGTCGAGCAGATCGCCGCGCTCGCGGACGAGCCGGGCACGCTCGCGCTCGATGAGGCGCTGCAACACGTCTACGTCGCCGTGACGACCTCGAGCGGGAGCGCGATCCACGTGCACCCGATCGGCAGAGACGGCTCGCGCGCCGTCGTCGGCGGCCTCGAGGGCCCCGTCGCCCTCGCGCTCGAGCTGCCGCCGCTGCCGGCCTTGTGGGCGCAGCGGTCCGAGCTCTCGCTCCGCGCGACGGAGCCGCTGACGCTGCTGCTCGACGCCGGCCCCGAACGCGCGTACCGCCCGTACGTCGTCGTCGCCGGCGCCTCGGGCGCGGCGCCCGGCGTCTGGCTGGGCGACGTCCACGTTCCGATCAACGCCGACACCTTCACGAGCGAGATGCTGCGCGCGGCCGCGGACGAGCCGGGCTTCGTTGGGCGCCTCGACGCGAGCGGCCGCGCGCGCGTCGAGCTCGAGCTGCCGAACGCGCTCGACCCGAACCTCGACGGCACGGTGCTCCACTACGCGTTCGTCACGGTCGACGAGGCGGCGGCGGCGCCGCTGTTCGCGAGCAATGCGCTCGCGCTCGAGCTCGTCGACTGACGCGCGGCGCCGTCAACACGAATGCCCCGCGGCGCGCGCGCTCGCGAGCGCCGCGTCCGCGAGCAGACCGGTCGGCCCGACCCAGTCGCCGACCACGAAGAGCCCCTCCACGCCGGGCACCGCGGGTCCCGGGCGAGCGCCGAGCCCGCCGTTCCCCGCGAGGGGAACGTGCTGCGCGACGGTGAGCGACGGCAAGAACCGTCGCCGTACGACGTGCGCGCGCCAACCCGGCTGGAGCCGCTCGACGCTGCGCTCGAGAACGGCTTCGACCGCGGCGTCCGGCTCCTCGTCGGGCGCGAGGTAGCGCGCAGCGTGCAGCACGGCGCCCCCGTCCGGCGCGAGACGTGCGAACGCCGAGTGGACCGACGCGTAGCTCGGCTCGTCGATGCCGAGCGCGAAGAACGCGCGGGGACGCGGGAGCCGCGCGAGCGCGACGTCGAGGCACGCCGCGCGGGCCGGCCGGACTTCGCGCGCCCAGCGCGCGAGCGGCTCGCGCTCGCCGAGGAGCCGGCTCGCCTCGCGGGGTTCCGCGGCGACGACGACGGTGCGCGTCTCGATCCGCTCGCCGCCGGCCAGGCGCACGGCGCGGACGCGCTCGTCCACGTCGACCGACTCGACGCGCGCGCCCACGCGCACGTCGGCTCCCGCGGCACGCGCCGCGCTCTCGAGGCCGGCGACGAGCGTGCCCCACCCGCCGTCGAGGTACGCGACGTTTCCCCGCAGCGCGAGCTGGATCTGAGCGAGCGCGGCGCCCGCGCTGAGCTCGGCGGGCGCGTGCGTGTACGTCGTCAGCCGCACGAGCGCGTGCATCACCTCGCGCACCGCCAGAGCGGCGACGTCGCGCTCGAGCCACTCCGAGACGCTGGTCGAGGCGAGCGGCGCGGGATCGAGTCGTGGCAGCCGCGCGAGGAGCCCGCCGAGAACGAGCTTGTCGCGCCAGCCGACGAGGTCGGTCGTCGCGAGCGAGAGCGGCCCGGCCGGCAGCTTCGCGAGCCGGCCGCCGCGCACGGCGAGCGCGCCGCGCGTGCTCGGCGCTCGTCCGGACCACGCGACGCCGAGCTCGCGGAGCACGCCCGCGCCCGCGCCGCGCCGGTAGAGCGCGTGCGGCCCGAGGTTCCAGGCGAAGCCGTCCGCGCGCTCGGTCCGGGCGCGCCCGCCGCACGCCCCGGCGCGCTCGAAGACGGCGACGCGCCGGCCCCTGCGCGCCGCGAACGCAGCCGCGGCCAGCCCCGCGAGACCGCCGCCGACGACGGCGACGTCGAGGATTGCGTCGCGAGCGCTCATGCTGCGTTCGAGTCGAGCGGCGCCGGCAGGGTTCGAAGGGATGGGCCGGGATTCGCCCGGTGGCGTCGGGGCGCTCGGGCCCGGGAGCCCACCGCCTCCCCCACCCGCCCGGTATGGGGCAAGACCGAGCCGCGAGGCAGGGAGTTGCGGGCGCCGTCCGAAAAACCGTCAGCCGCCGCCGATGTCGAGATCGTCGCGCTCACCCGCCGGCGGTTCCGTCCCCGCCGCCCGCGGCGCGGTCGCTGCTCCCTCGATCCCGTAGCCGGGCGGCCGCGACAAGAGGAAGATCCGTCCTCCGTACCCCGAACCGACGAGCTCCTGCGTCGCATTGCGGCCGTCGAGCTCCGCAGCCGCGAGCCAGTGGCCCTTGTCGCGGTCGACGAACAAGCGCTCGGCGTTCCACGGCTCGCCGCGACGGCGGCTGAGCAGAAGCACCTCGGCGCTGTAGCCGAACACCGCGACCGTCTCGACGTCGGGGTCCGCGTCGAAGCGGCCGGCCGCGACGCCGCGCACGCCCTGCGGACCCACGAACATCGTCTCCGTGGTCCAGCCGTCGTTCCCCTGCCGCTCGTGACGCAGCACGCGCCCGTCGTCGAAGCCCTGATAGAGCACCGTTGCGCGGCTCGGCGCACGCGGCGCGAGCGCGATTCGCCCGCTGCCCATCGACTCCGCGTGCACGAGCCGGTGCTCCACGCCGTCCGGCCCGATGCGCAGGAGCTCGAGGCGGCCGTCGCGCGAGACCGTCGCGATCTCCGGCCCCCATCCCGCTTGCGCGGGCGCGTCCGCGAGCACCACCGCGTCTCGTACACGCCCGGGTAGCTCCTCGAGCAGCTCGCTCTCGAACGCACCGTGGACGCCCCCCGCCGTGACGCGAAAGAGCGCGCCCGGCTGCGTGAACACGAGCAGCTCCGCGCCGTCCGTCCGCGGATCGAGATCGCCCGCGAGGATCGTGTGGATCTCGCGGCCGAGCCAGTGCGCGATGATCCGATCGTCGAGCTGCGCCGGCCCGCGCGGCGCGACCTGGTGCAGATAGCCGTTCTTGCCGCCGGTGTAGAGCTCCGCTCCTTCGACGCGCGGGTCGACGTCGGCGTGCGCGAGACCACCGAGCCAAGCGCGCTCCTCGATCACCCGCAGCGGCGTCCACTTGCCGCTGTAGCCGACCATCACGAGCAATCGACCGCGGTCGTCGCAGCCGACGATCTCCGGACATCCGAACTCGGGGAAGACCGAGAAGCTCGCGACCGTCCAGATGCCCACGTCGCCGCTGTCGACGACCAGCGACCCGCGCCAACCGTCGTGCGCGGTGACGAGCGGCACCTCGCTCTCGCTCGGATCGAGCGCCTTCTCGTCGGGCGGAACGACGACGACGAGCGCGGCCGCGGCGAGGAACGGAACCATCGAGAGGTCGACCATGGGGCGAGCGATCCTAGCCTCGCTGGTACGCTGTGCGCGTTGAAGAGAGGATCGAAGTTCGCCGTCGTCGCGCTGCTCGCGCTCGGCGCGGTCGCGCTGCCGCTCGCGTGGCACTTCGGCTTGCGCTA
>CAZGTQ010000394.1:0-3678 GCA_964528575.1 uncultured Planctomycetaceae bacterium
GCGTTCGCGGGCGAGCCGCTCCCCGAGCGCGCGCTCTTCTGGGAGCACGAGGGCAACCGGGCCGTCCGCCGCGGCCGCTGGAAGCTCGTCTCGGCCTGGACGCCCGGCGGGGGAGCGTGGGAGCTGTACGACCTCGCCGCCGACCGCGCCGAGACGCGCGACCTGGCGGCCGAGCGCCCCGAGCTCGTCCGCGAGCTGGCGGGCCTGTGGGCCGGCTGGGCGCAGCGTGTCGGCGTGCTCGAATGGCCGATCGGCAGATAGCGGGTCTGCGTTAGCATCGGGGGGTCGGTCCCCCCCCGCATGCTCCAACTCGCTCGATTCGTCGTCCTGGCGCTCGCCCTCGGTCTGCCCGCGTCCGCCCAGGGCAGCGCTCCGCCCCCCGTCTACGACATCTGGCTCTGCCTCGGCCAGAGCAACATGGTCGGGGACAACACGGGCCGCGACACGAAGCCGGGCGGTCTCGACCGGCTGCCCGAGAGCGTGTTCGTGCTCGACCGCACCGATCGCGTCGCGTCCTGGCACCAGCCGTTCCCGTTCGCGATGGATTTCGATCCGGAGCCGGGGACGCCGTTCAACGTCTCGCCGGCGGTGGCGTTCGCGCGCACGTGGGCGACGGCGTACCCCGAGCGCCCGCTCCTGATCGTGTTCTGCGCCAAGGGCGGCGCGAGCCTGCACGGCTTCCACGGCAACCCGGAGCGCAACCTCGCGGCGCCCGGCTCGCGGCACAAGCTGCCGAACAACCTGTTCGACCGCATCGTCGAGCGCGTCGGACGGGCGATCGACGCCGGGGGCATCGTGCGCGGCGCGCTGTGGCACCAGGGCGAGGCGGACGCCGCGCACCTGTCGCCGAGCACGTATCTCGCCGAGCTCGACCGTTTCGCGCGCGAGCTGTGGCTCGCGCTCCCGCCCGACGCGCTCGGCGGCCACGTGGACAAGCCGTTCCTCGTCGGCGGCATGGGCGCGTTCAGCAAGGCGATCGTGCCCGGCCTGGAAGCGATCGACGGCGCGCTCCAGCTCGTGCCGGCGATGATTCCGAGCAGCGCGTACGTGCCCGCGATCGGGCTCACCGGGACCGGCGTGCACTTCGACACGCCGTCGGTGCGCGCGCTGGGCCAGCGCTACTTCACGTACGCGCACCTCGTCGCGCTCGACTTGTCCTGGCCGAGCACCGCTCCGCCGCCGACGACGATCCCGACGCCGCGCACGGAGCCGCCGTTGCCGCGCGGTGTGCTGCTCGATCAGCAGATCGTGTCGTTCGCCCCCGCCGCGTCGCTGTTCGAGAGCTACTCGGCCGCGGTCCAGGGCGGCGCGCTGCTCGGCAGCCGGCTCGACGAGCTCGAGTCGTTCCGCCACGGGGACGGCTACCTCTACTTCCAGGCGACGTGGGGCAACGGCGAGATGGTGCGTTGGCGCCAGACGTCGAACCCGTTCTTCGTGCCGCTGGAGACCGTGGCGAACTTCGAGCTCCTGCCCGACGACGTGAGCGGCTACACGCCGAGCCAGTTCGACGGTCTCTCGCGCTGCACGTTCACGAGCCAGCTCCTGACGTTCCGCTCGCAGGACCGCGAGCCGGGCGCCCCGACCGCGGGCCTGTACCACTCGCAGTCGTACGAGGTGCTCGTCGAGTTCGACGTGTTCGGCCCGACGCTCTTCTTCACGCCGAGCGGCGTCTCGACCGACCGCCTGACCCTGCGCGCGCTGTAGGATCCGCAGCGATGGCCCGCGGCCGCGCCGTGCTCCTGGGACTCAACGAAGACGGCCTCGTCGTCCTCGTCGTCCTGCTCGTGCTCTGCCTGCCGCTGTTCTGGGTCGTCTGGCTCATCGACGCGCTGAAGGGCGCGCCGACCGAGCCCGTCGGATAGCCTCTCGCGGCATGAGCCCCATGCCGCGCGTCGCCGTTCTCGCCTGCTTCGTCGGTCTCCTCTCGCTCTGGGCGCCGGCCGCCGCCGACGGGCTGCTCGAGCATCCGACGACGAGCGAGCTCGCCGACGCGCTCGTGCGCTACGAGGCCGACCGGCGCGCGCTCGAGCGGCTCCACGACGCGCCGGGCTCGCCTGCGCGGCGCGCGGCGCTGCGCGCGTACTTCGACGCGGCGCGCGCGGAGCTCGAGACGCTCGACTTCGACGCGCTCTCGCGCGCGGGGCAAGTCGACTGGCTCCTGCTCGCGAACCGGTTGCGCTACGAACAGCGCCGGCTCGATCTCGACGAGCTCGAGACGGCCGCGCTCGCGCCGCTCGTGCCGTTCGAGGGCACGATCGTCGCGCTCGCCGAGGCGCGCCGGCGCATGGAGCCGGTCGACCCCCGCGCCGCGGCGGGAAAGGTCGCGCAGCTCGCGGACGCGGTCGAGGCGCTGTGCGCGGAGGAGCACGACGAGGAAGCGGACGACCGCTCGCTCGCGCGCAAGGCGGCGCAGCGCGTGCGCGAGCTGAGCGGCGCGCTGCGCGACTGGTTCCGCTTCCACGACGGCTACGACCCGCCGTTCGGCTGGTGGGTGCGCGCGCCTCACGAGCGGGCCGACGCCGCGCTGGAGAAGTGGCGCGAGACGCTCGAGAAGCGCGCGGGCACCGACGACGCGGAGGCGATCGTCGGCGAGCCGCTCGGCCGCGCCGCGCTGCTCGCCGAGCTCGCGCTCGAGATGATTCCGTACGCGCCCGAGGAGCTCGTCGCGATCGGCGAGCGCGAGCTCGCCTGGTGCGAGGGCGAGATGGTGCGCGCGGCGCGCGAGCTGGGCTACGGCGACGATTGGCGCGCCGCGCTCGAGCACGTCAAGGGGCTGCACGTGCCGCCGGGCGAGCAGCCGGAGCTGATCCGTACGCTCGCGCTCGAGGCGGTCGCGTTCCTCGAGGAGCACGAGCTCGTCACGATTCCCGAGCTGTGCGAGAGCGTGTGGCGCATGGAGATGATGTCGCCGGAGCGGCAGAAGGTGACGCCGTTCTTCACCGGTGGGGAGGTCGTGCGCGTCGCGTACCCGACCGATTCGATGTCGCACGAGAGCAAGCTGATGAGCATGCGCGGCAACAACGTGCACTTCTCGCGCGCGGTCGTGCACCACGAGTTGATCCCCGGCCACCACCTGCAGGGCTTCCAGGCCGCGCGCCACAACGTCCATCGCCGCCCGTTCGGCACGCCGTTCTACGGCGAGGGCTGGGCGCTGTACTGGGAGCTGCGCCTGTGGGACCTCGACTTCGCGCGCGGACCCGAGGACCGCGTCGGCATGCTCTTCTGGCGCATGCACCGCTGCGCGCGCGTGATCGAGTCGCTGCGCTTCCACCTGGGCGAGCGCTCTCCGCAGGAGATGATCGACGCGCTGGTCGAGCGGGTCGGCCACGAGCGCGACGGCGCGACCGGCGAGGTGCGCCGCTGGGTCGCGGGCGACTACGGGCCGCTCTACCAGTGCGCGTACCTGCTCGGCGGCCTCCAGCTCCGCGCGCTGCACGCCGAGCTCGTCGAAGCGGGCACGCTGACCGAGCGCGCCTTCCACGACGCGGTGCTGCGGACGAGCTCGGTGCCGATCGAGCTCGTCCGCGCCAGCCTGACCGACGTGCCGCTGGCGCCCGACGCACGCTCGACCTGGCGCTTCGACGGCTGACGCGACGCGATACGGTGTCGCACACCTTGTTGTCGTTCAGCGACAGGGAGGTGCCAGGTGCCGCACCTGGCACCTCCCTGTCGCTGAAC
>CAZGTQ010000395.1:0-11531 GCA_964528575.1 uncultured Planctomycetaceae bacterium
CCGTCCTCGACAGCGCGCGCGAGCGCCTCGCGCCGCGCCGTGGCGTCGCCCATGTCGTCGCCCACGTCGCCGCCCACGTCGCCGCGCGCCTGCGCGCGCACCGCCGCGCCCCGCGGCCCGCGCGTCCAGGCCCGGTCCGCCTCGGGGTGCCGCAGCAGCGCCTCGACGTGCGCGCCGGCGCGGCCGCTCGACCACGCCTGGTCGTCCCAGACCGCGACGAGCTCGCCCGTCGTGTGGGCGAGCACCACGCGCCACGCGGCCGCGGCGTCGCTCTCGTCGAGCTCGAGCCGCAGCGGCGCGGCGAGCGTGCCGGCAGCCGTGCCGTTGCCGAGCCCGTTGCCGTTGCCGTTGCCGTTCGCGCTCCCGTTCTCCGGCGCGCCCGCGCCCGCGCCCGCGGGCAGAACGACGACCGGCTCGATCTCCGGATAGCTCTGCAGCGCGAGCGCGGCGAGCGCCGCATGCTCGTCCTGCGCCGCGATGAGCACCGTCAGCCGCGGCAGCCGCAACCCCGCCGCGCGCAAGCTCTCCCAGTCCTCGTGGATGCGGCGCACGCGCAACCGCCGCGGCGCGGCATCGCGCAGGAGCGCGAGAGCCTCGCCGAGCACCGTCTCGACCGACAGGCGGTCCATGCAGAAGTGCGCCGCACAGCCGAACCGCGCGCACGGGGCGCACGGGACGACGTGGCGCACCACGACCGCGGGCGCCGCGCCGTCGGGGTGTGGGCCCCAGCGCCGCTCGTTCTCGGGTCCGAACAGCGCGAGCAAGGGTGCGCCGATCGCGCGCGCGAGGTGCATCGTGCCCGTGTCGTTGCAGACGACGAGCGCGGCGCGGGCGAGGAGCGCGCACAGCTCGCCGACGTTCGTGTCGCCGATCGCGTCGGCGACGCGCGGCAGGTGCTCCGCTCGCACGCTCGCGCGGATGCGCTCGACGAGCCCGCGCTCGTCCTCGACGCCGGTCACGACGACGCGCAGGTCCGGCTCCGCTGCGAGCAGAGCGTCGACGACCGCGCCGAAGCGCTCGGGCTCCCAGCGCCGCGACGGCTTCGCCGCGCCCGGGTGCAGGAGCACGAAGCGATCGTCCTCGTCGAGGCCGATGCGCGCGAGCACCGTCTCGGCGTCGCGCGCGAGGCGCTCGCGGTCGAGCGCGAGGCGTGGCGAGGGCGGCGGCGTCGAGCGCCGGCCCGCGAGCACGTCCGCCAGCGCGACCGCCGTGTCCGCGTCGTGCCGCGCGCGGTCGAGCGGGAGCACGCGCCCGTTCCAGCGCTGCAACGGATGTCCGTCGTACAGGCCGATGCGGTGCGGCGCGCCCGCGAGGAACGCCTCGCGGCGCAGGAAGTACTCCTGGCCGGAGAGGACGGCGTCGAAGCCCTCGCGGAAGAGCCCGAGCGCGCGCCGCAGTTGCCCGAGTCGCGTCGGCTCGCCGCGGAAGTCGATCTCGCGCACATCGACGCGTAGCTCCGCGTCGATCAGCTCGCGCGTCGCCATCCCGGACTGGACTCCGAGCACGATCCGCGCGTCCGGGAAGTGCGCCCGCAGCGCGCGCAGCGCCGGCAGCAGCGTCAGCGTGTCGCCGAGCCACGCGTTGCGCACGACCAGGATGCTACGCACGAGCGCCGGTCGGCCGGCGAGCGCGCGCAGCGCGAGGCGCCCCGCGTAGCGCACCCAGCCGAGCGCGCGAAACGCCTCGAACGCGAGCCGGGCGATGGGCGACGGCTGCTCGCGCGCGAGCTCGTTGCCGTAGTCGTTGAAGCGCGCGGGCGGATCGGCGAGCGAGGCGGCGTCGCGGCCGCGCAGCGTCGCCGGCGCGCGCCGATGGGACGCGCGCTCGAGCACGCCCGCCAGGTGCTGCTCGAGCTCGTCCGCGCGTACTTCCCACGACGCCTCCCGCGCCGCCGCGAGCCGTTCGTGCCGGCCACGCTCCGGCGACGCGATCGCGCGCTCGAGCTTCGCTGCCCACTCGTCCTCGTTCGTCGCGCGCTCGAGCACGTGGTCGACCGGCGCGAGGCCCTCGAGGTGCGTCGCGACGACCGGCTTGCCGGTCGCGAGGTAGTCGTAGGCCTTCAGCGGCGAGCACGAGTGCGTGAGCGCGGTCTGCTCGTACGGGATCGTGCAGACGTCGAAGCCGGCGATGACGGCCGGCAGCTCCTCGTACGGGCGGTAGCCGAGCAGGTGGACGTTGGGACGGTCGGCGAGCGCCCCAAGCCGGTCGACGAAGCTCGCCTCCGCGCTCGCGCGCCGCCGTCCGACGAGCAACAGGCTCCAGTCGGGCCGGCGCGCCGCGATCCGGTCGAGGAGCGCGACGTCGAGCCGCTCGTCGATCTGGCCGACGAAGCCGACGCGCGGGCGCGGCGTCGCCGCGACGTCCGGATCGAGGCCGATCCGCTCGAGCCGCGCCGGCGCGAAGTGCTCGACGTCGGCGCCGTTCTCGAGGATGCGAGCCTGGTGGGCGAGGCGCCCGAAGCGCTGCTGCAGGCGCGGCGACACCGCGAGCGCCAGGTCGGCCTCGCGCAGCCGCTCCTCCTCGTCGCGCCGCAGCGCGCTTCGCTCCCCGTCGCGATAGCCGGGGAACGCCGTCCACTCGTCGACCGCGTAGTACACGCGCGCGGCGGGCCGCACGGCGTCGATGCGGTCGCCGTGGTCGGGCCGCAGCGCGAGCGCGACGGCGTCTTCGAAGTGCAGGCTGCGCACGAGCCGCTCGAGCACCGCGCGGTGGCGCCGCATGTTGAGCCGCCAGCCCAGCCACGGCAGGAACGGGTGCGTGTACACCCACAGCGAGCCCGGCCCGACCTCGCGCAGCCCCGGCGGCCGCGCCGACACGAGCGAGCGCATCTCGCCGGCGACCGATTGGAGATCGGAGCTCCACTCGGGGTCGACGTACAGCACTCGGTGGCCGCGCCGCGCGAGCCGCGTGAGCAGTTGTTGCTTTCCGGTCCAGCAGTGATCCCAGTCTTGCTGGCCGAAGCAGATGACGTTCATGGGGAGGCTCTGCCGGCGGGCTCCCTTGCCCCCCGTTCTTTCCCGCCCTGCAACTCGGGTGCCCGAGCCCGAGGCGCTCCGCAGCGCGATGCACGCTCGGACCGGCCGGCGACCGTGCCGCGATCCGGCACGGGCGGTTTGTAGAACGCGCCGCGGGCAGCGGGCGGCCGTTCACGCGCGTGCGGGGCTTCGTCCTCGGCCAGCGAGCACGCCGCTGCGATCGTGCGCGGGTCGCAGCGCTCCTTGCGCGTTCCGCGGCGCCTCGGGGAGCCGTCGCGTCGTCGGGGAACAATCGTCGGGGAACAAGAGGTGCAGGCCGCTCGCTCGGTCGACGATCGTCGCGCTGCCGCTGGCCCGCTTCGAAGCCGACGCTCCCTCACGAAAGGCGAAGATGACCGACAGCACCTACAAGAAGATCGAGATCGTGGGCACGTCCGCCGAGTCCGTCAGCGCCGCCGTCCGCAACGGCCTGGAGCGTGCGGCGAAGACGGTGAAGAACATGGACTGGTTCGAGGTCACGGAGCTGCGCGGTCGCATCGACGATGGAAAGGTCGGGCAGTACCAGGTCTCGATGAAGGTGGGCTTCCGGCTGGAGTGAGCGCTGAGCTCAATCGGACGGTCTCACCGGACGCTGAGGCTCACAGATCGAGCTCCGGCCCGACCGGCACGATGCCTGTCGGGTTGATCGAGGCGTGCGTCATGTAGTAGTGCCGCTTGATGTGGTCGAAATCGACCGTCGCTCCGAAATCGTCTTTGCGGAACAAGTCACGTAAGTAGCGGCCGAGGTGCTCGTAATCGGCGATGCGCCGCACGTTGCACTTGAAGTGGCCGACGTAGACCGCGTCGAAGCGTACCAGTGTCGTGAACAGGCGGATGTCCGCCTCGGTCAGGCGCTCGCCGACCAGGTAGCGACGGTCCGCGAGCCGCTCGTCGAGCTCGTCGAGCACGGCGAAGAGCGAGCGGACCGCGCGCTCGTACGCCTCCTGCTCGGTCGCGAAACCAGCCGCGTACACGCCGTTGTTGACGTGCTCGTAGACGCGCTCGTTCAACGCATCGATCTCGTCGCGCAGCTCGGCGGGGTAGAGATCGAGGTCGGACTTCGCGTGCGCGCGGAACGCGTCGTTCAGGATGCGCAGGACCTCCGACGACTCGTTGTTGACGATGCGGCCGCGCTCGCGGTCCCACAGGACGGGGACGGTGACGCGACCGTCGAACGACGGGTCGCTCGCGCGGTAGGCCTCCGCGAGGAACGCGAAGCCGTTCACCGGGTCGGGCTCCTCGGGCCGGAAGCGCCAGCCGCGCTCGTCGCGCAGCGGGTCGACGACGGTCATCCCGAGCACGTCGTCGAGCCCGAGCAGCCGCCGCGCGAGGATCGTCCGGTGCGCCCAGGGGCACGCGAGCGAGACATACAGGTGGTAGCGGTGCGCGTCGGCGGGCGCGGCGAGCGTCTCGCGAAACGCGCTCTTTTGGCGGCGGAACTCGCCGCCGGAGGACTGCTCGGCCGGGAACTGGGCGGTGGGCATGGGCGTTTCTCCGCGTGCGGGCGTGGCGGCTGCGTGGGGGGGGGACGACCTGCAAGAGCGGGACCCCGATCCGCAACAGCAGGGTCGTCATGCGCCGTTCCCACGTCGTGCTCGCTCTCGGCGCCGCAGGCGCAGTCGCGCTCTGGCTGGCCGCTGCGCGCTGGCTGTGGACGCCGCTCGACGACGCGTGGGCGGGGAGCCGGGTGCCGCCGGAGCTGGCGGCGCCGTTGCGGACGGACGCGGAGCACGACGAGCTGTACGCCGCGGCGCGGTGGCCGCTGGCGCTCGAGCTCGAGCCGGGCGGCCGGCGCGGGGCCGCGCTCGTGCTCGGCTTCCAGCACACGGACGACCCGGCGGACGCGCAGATCGCGGCGTTGCGCGAGCGGTTCGCGGCGTTCGGGCCGACGCTCGTGCTGGTCGAGGGACGGCTGGGGTGGGCCGTCGGAGGGCTCGCGGGGGCGACGGCCCGCTTCGGCGAGTCGGGCGCGGCGGCGGCGCTCGCGCGCGCGGCGGACGTCCGTTGCGAGACGCTCGAGCCGGCTTTCGACCTCGAGGCGCGCGATGCGGCGGCGGTGCTCGGTGCCGAGCGCGCGCTCGCGTTCTACTTCCTGCGCGTCTTCGTCTCGGACCGCGACCGCGGCGAGCTGGGGGCCGACGTCGACGCGGCGGCGGAGCGGCTGCTCGCGAAGCGGGCGCGGCGCACGGGGCTCGAGGGCACGTTTCGGAGCCTGGCGGCGCTCGACGCGTTCTGGCGCTCCGAGTCGGCGAACGCGGGCGAGTGGCGAGAGCTGCCGGCAGAGGCGCTGTGGCGCGACGCGGACGGTAGCTGGCTCGCGCGGGTCGCCGAGCGCGTCAACGCCTTCCGCGATCGCGCGATGGTCGCGCGCATCGCCGAGGCGGTCGACCGCGGCGAGCGCGTGCTGGCGGTCGTCGGCGGGAGCCACCTCGTGCTGTTCGAGCCGGCGCTGCGCGCCGCGCTGGGAGGCGACCCGGAGCGGTGAGGCGGTTTTCCTTGAAAAATTGCCACGCCATGGCAATTCTTCGAGGATATGTACCGCCCCCGAGCGGCCGGCGCACGGCTCCTGCGGCTGATGGAGCACTTTCCCGCCGTGGTGGTCGCCGGCGCCCGGCAGGTGGGGAAGAGCACGCTCCTGAGGCACCTCCTCGAGGGCCGGGCGGACATCGTCGTCTTCGATCCCGTCGTCGACGTCGAGGGTGCGCGGGCCGAGCCGGAGCTCTTCCTCGAGCAGCACCGGACTCCGCTCGTCCTCGACGAGATCCAGTACGTGCCGGAGCTCGTCCCGGCGCTGAAGCGCTCGATCGACCGCGACCGACGGCCGGGCAGGTACGTCCTGACGGGATCGCAGCAGTGGGAGGTGTTGCGCTCGCTCTCCGAGAGCCTCGCCGGGCGCGTCGCGTTCTTGGACCTCGAGGGATTCAGCCTCGCGGAGATGGCCGGCGCGGTCGACGAGTCCGTGCCGCGAGCGAGCTGGCTCGAGCGCTGGCTCGAGTCGCCCGATGCGTTGCTGGAGAGCCGGCCCGAGCGGCTGCAGAACGTGCGGCCGCTGTTCGAGCGCCTCTGGCGAGGCGCGCTCCCCGAGGCGGACCTGCTCTCCGAGGACGTCATCGCGGACTTCCACACGGCGTACCAGCGCACCTACATCGAGCGCGACGCGCGTCTGCTGGGCGACGTGCACGACTGGCAGGACTTCGCTCGTTTCTTCCGGATGGCCGCCGCGCTGACCGCGCAGGAGGTCAACCGCAGTCAGCTCGGTCGAGAGCTCGGCATCTCACCCCAGACGGCGCAGCGGTGGCTGGACATGCTCGTGGCGACGTTCCAGTGGCACGAGGTCGCGCCCTGGAGCGGCAATACGACGAAGCGCGTGAGCAAGAAGGCGAAGGGCTATGTCGCCGACTCGGGGACCGCGTGCGCCGCTCTGCGCATCTCCTCGCCGGCGGCGCTCGCCGACCATCCGGCGCTCGGCGCGATCTACGAGACGGCGGTCGTGGGGGAGCTGCGCCGGCTGATCGCCTTGATGCCGGCGAAGCCCGCGTTGCACCACTGGCGCACCCATGCGGGCGCGGAAGTCGACTTGATCCTCGAGCGCGACGGTGTGCTCTACCCGATCGAGATCAAGGCGACGGCGCGGCCGCAGTCGAAGGACCTGCGCGGCGTGCAGCAGTTCCGCGCGACGTACCCGCGCGAGCGGATCGCGCGCGGGCTGGTTCTCGCGCCGACACCGAGCGTCGTGCGGCTCTCGGAGACGGACGTGGCGTTGCCGTGGGACTTGGCGCCGCTCGCGTAGACGACGGTCACCGATCTCCAGGTGCAACCGATCGCTCGCCGCTCAGGTCCTGCGCCTGCCGTGGCGAAGGACGGGCTGACGTTGGCGGACGCGCTCGAGATGCATTTGCGCGCGATGCGGGCGAAGGCGTGCTCGCGGCGTTCCGTCGACACGTTGCGCGAGGAGTGCGCGCGGCACCTGGGCGACTGGCTCGCTCGGCCGCTCGCGTCGATCGCGCGCAACGAGTGCG
Organism: uncultured Planctomycetaceae bacterium; assembly: GCA_964528575.1. Classification (GTDB taxonomy): domain Bacteria; phylum Planctomycetota; class UBA1135; order UBA1135; genus CAZGTQ01. The sequence continues at coordinate 7,034 of CAZGTQ010000395.1, forward strand.
CGGTGCGGCACGAGGACTTGAGCGAGCGGAGCGGCCCCTATGTCGCCAACCGCGTGCTCCAGCAGTTCCGGGCGATCTACAACACGGCCGCGCGGCGGTTCGAGGAGCTCCCGGCGACCAATCCGGTCGTCGCGGTCACGTTCAACCGCGTGCGCCGGCGGCGCGAGCCGATCGCGTGGAACGAGCTGCCCGCGTGGCGGCGGCGCGTCGACGCGCTCGCCAACCCGGTGCGGCGCGAGCTGCAGCTCTTCCTGTTGTTCACGGGCCTGCGCAGCCTCGACGCGCGGACGGTGCGCTGGGAGCACGTCGATCTCGGCGCAGGCACCGTGCACCGGCCGCGCCCGAAGGGCGGCGAGGACCGCGCGTTCACGGTGCCGTTGGCGCGGGTCGTGCTCGCGCTGCTCGCGCCTCGGGCGCGGCCGTCGGGCTGGGTCTTTCTTGCGCGCGATCGGGCGGGACGCGAGACGCACGTCGTCGAGGCGAAGGAGCAGCGCATCGTCGGCGGCCGCAAGGTGCGCTGGCTGCCGTCGCCGCACCGGCTGCGCGACACGTTCGCATCGGCGGCGCACGAGGCGCGGGTGCATCCGCTCGATCTGAAGGTGCTGATGAACCACGCGCTCCCGGCGGCGGACGAACGCGACCCGGCTCCATCCGTCCGTCGATCGAGCACCTGCGCGGGTGCGTCGAGGCGGTCGCGGGGTTCTTGGAGGAGCGGATGGGGTGAGGGGCGACGGATGCTTGACCTAACGTTCGGAACGTTCGATAAACTAACGTCGTGGACGTTAGGCAGATCAACGAGCACCTTCTGGCCGGGAACCTCGGCGAACCCGGTCTGTTTCCGCACCTCGAGTCGCTCGCTCGCGCTCCGCTCGTCTTCGAGGTCGATTTCGGGCTCCGTGAGCTTCCCGAGGAGCCGGGGGTCCTCCTGATCCGGGGGCCCCGGCAGTTCGGCAAGAGCACGTGGTTGGAGGGGGAGCTCGAGGCGACGGTGCGAGAGTTCGGGCCAGGGACCGCGTTCTATCTGAACGGCGACGAGCTCGCGGACGCCGACGCGTTGGTCGAATCGATCCGGGCGCTCCTGCCCTTCTACCGCGTGGACGCGCCGGTCCGCCGGCTCTTCCTCGACGAGGTCACGGCCGTCCGGGAGTGGGAGCGGGGGTTGAAGCGCCTGCTGGACGCGGGCGAGCTGCGGGACGTGCTGGTCGTGACGACCGGCTCGAAGGCGGCCGACCTGCGGCGCGGCGTCGAGCGCCTTCCCGGCCGCAAGGGACGGCTCGACCGAACGACCTATTTGTTCACGCCGATCTCGTTCGGCGAGTTCGCGCGGATGTGCGGCGACGCGCTCGGCGACGACGCGCTCATCGGCTATCTGCTCTCGGGTGGATGCCCGCTCGCCGCCGCCGAGATCGCGACTCAGGGCCGTCTCCCGGAGTTCGTGATCGAGATGGTGCGCGACTGGGTGCTGGGCGAGTGCGCCGCGAGCGGACGGGACCGGAGCAGTCTGCTGGCGGTCTGGGACGTCGTGATCGGCCGCGGTGCGACGCCGATCGGCCAGGCGGCCGTCGCGCGCGATGCGGGTCTCGCCAACAACACCGTCGCTTCGGGCTACCTCGAGCTGCTCGCCGACCTGATGTGCCTGGGAGTCTGTCACGCCTGGGACGCGGACCGGCGGATCCCGCTGCGTCGCAAGCCCGCCAAGTTCCCGCCGATCAACCTGCTCGCCGCCGTCGCGTTCGATCGTCGACGGCTTCGCAGTCCCGCGGACTTCCGCGCGTTGCCAGCGCCGACCCAGGGCGTCTGGCTCGAGTGGCTCGTCGCGCAGGAGATCTTCCGTCGCGCCGCCGTGCGCGGCGAGGCCACCCCCGAGCTCTTGGCCTACTGGACCAGCAAGGAGCACGAGCTGGACTTCATCGTCGAGCCGGATCTCGCCGTCGAGGTGAAGCGCGGAGGGGCGAGTCCGCTCGAGTTCGCTTGGTTCCCGCAGACGTTCCCGAACGCGCGGCTGATCGTCGTCGGGGCCAGGTCCTTCGAGACCGACCGCATCCGCGGCGTGCGGATGGAGGAGCTGCTGACCGCCGGGACGTGGTGAGGCCTGGGAGCGCGGGACCGCCCGAGCCCGCCGCGCGTTCCTCTTGGTCGTGGGTAAACTTGCTGCTATTTTACCCGCGTGTTCGAGAGAGCTCTGGAGTCCCACCTTCGCGCATCGACGCGGAGCCTGCTCCTGCTGGGCCCGCGCCAGGTGGGGAAGTCGACGCTCCTCGCCTCGCTCGAGCCCGACTTGACGCTGAACCTCGCGCATCCAGCCATCTACCGCGAGTACGTCGCTCAGCCGGAGCGGCTCGAGCGCGAGATCGCGGCGCTCGGAGGCGGACGCAAGACGGTGTTGCTCGACGAGGTGCAGCGCGTGCCCGAGTTGCTCGACCTGGTTCAGGTCCTCCTCGATCGCAGGCCGCGAAGCGTGCGCTTCCTCCTCTCGGGTTCCAGCGCACGCAAGCTTCGACGCGGTCAGGCGAACCTCCTGCCCGGTCGCATTCACCTCCACCATCTGCACCCGTTGCTCGCGTGCGAGATGGGGGACGCGTTCGACCTCGACCTGGTGCTCGCGGCGGGAAGCCTGCCGGGCATCGTGTCCGAGACCGACGCGGATCTTCGGGCGGCCGACCTGCGCGCGTACGCCGACACCTATCTGCGCGAGGAGATCCAGGCCGAGTCCCTGGTCCGCGAGATCGGCGGCTATGCGCGCCTGCTGGACCTGGTCGCTGCGTCCTCGGGTGCGATCCTCAACGTCAACAAGCTCTGCAGCGAGGCGGCGATCGCTTACGAGACGGCACGGCGATACGTCGAGATTCTGGAGGACACGCTGGTCGCGTTCCGCGTCCCCGCGTGGTCCGGCTCGACGCGAGCGACGCTCGTCAAGCATCCGCGGCTCTACCTCTTCGATCTCGGCGTTCGCAACGCGCTCCTTCGCCGCCCGCTCGACCGGCCGCTCGCGGACGAGCGCGGCCTGCTCCTGGAGCACCTGGTCGCGTACGAGCTCTATCGACGCCGCGGAACGCTCTGGCCCGAGCTCGAGCTCTTCTACTTCCGCACGAGGTACGCCGTCGAGGTCGACTTCGTCGTCCGATCCGGCAAGGAGACGTGGGCGATCGAGGTGAAGGCATCGCGCACGATCTCGCCGACGATGCTCTCGGGCCTGCGCCGCATCGAGGAGCACGTGCCGAACCTTCGCAGACGGATCCTCGTCTTCCTGGGCGAGCGCCCACAGCGGGTGGACGAGATCGAGGTGCTGCCGCTGCGAGAGTTCCTGGCGGAGCTGCCGAGCTGAAACTGTCGGTCGGCGAACTCAGTCGTCGCCCAAGCCGGCGTCACCCGTCGCCGAGCAGTCGACGCACCTCTTCGCGAAGCAAGGCGAGCTTCGCCTCCACGACGCCCCACACAATCCGATGGTCCACGTCGGCGTAGCCGTGGATCAGGATGTTGCGGAACGCGACGATCCGCTGGCGGTCGGTCACGAGGGCGGCCGTCGGCGGGTCGACGCGCGCCAGCCCGTTCAGCGCCTCACCGACGATCTCGAACTGCCGCTCAACGGCCGAGCGGAGCATGTCGTCCGAGACGTACTCGTCAAACGTCCGTCCGCGAGTGAACGCTGCGATGCGCTCGCATGCCTGGCGGACGTCGTACAGGTACTTCCGAGCCTTGCGGTCCATCCCTCGCGGTCAGGCGACGAAGACCGTGCGACGGGTCTCCTCGATCTCCTCCCGGAAGTACGGGTTGGTGATAGCGGACGCAACGACCAGGTCGACCGGAAGCCCGAACAGGGCCTCGAGGCCCTCGAGAAGGCCGAAGTACGCGTCCGCGAGCGCCGCAGGCTCGAGATCTTCGAACTCCACGACGAAATCGAGGTCGCTCGAGGCCGGATCGAAGCGTCCGACGGCCGCGGACCCGAACAGATCCAGCCGCCGCAACCGATGCTGTCGGCACAGCGCGACCAGCCGCTCGTTCTTGCCTGGGTCGAGGGGCAGCACGCGCCCATGCTACCGAAGACGCCCTGCTCGAGCAGCGGGCGTGGTCGCGAGCGCCTGAGCGGGCCCCCGATGGCGATCGGCGACCGGCGCGCGTCGGTCTGCTATCCTCGGCGCCCGAGCGCCCGTAGCTCAGCAGGATAGAGCACCGGTTTCCTAAACCGGGGGTCGTGGGTTCGAATCCCGCCGGGCGTACCACTCTGAGTTCTTTGTCTACTGGCACTTAGGGCGTCGCGGCCTGATGGTGGCGCTCGCCTTCGAGCCCGCGTTGCCGACCTACTGCCGTAATGAGCTCACTACTCAGTCCCAGAGTCGCCTCGGCGCCGTCGCCGGAGCTCGAGCAAAGTGTCGCCACGGCGATGACCGAGACGCGCGCCGCCCCTAACGGCTCGCGATGGGCCTCGAGCAGATGGCCCGCGAGCGCAGCTTCTCGTCCGGAGAGCCAGGCAGTCCGGGAGCGCCGATGGCTAGCCAGA
>CAZGTQ010000396.1:0-2696 GCA_964528575.1 uncultured Planctomycetaceae bacterium
CGACGTCGCGCTCGACCTCGCGGCGGAGCTCGAGCGGCGGCTGGCGGAGGAGGCGGGCCGACGGCTCGCGCTCGGCGAATGACGCCGAGCTTCCCCGCGAATCCGCGTTCGCTCGGGCGCGCCTTCTCGCTCGGCGTGCTCTCTCCACGAGGAGGTGCGCCATGCGACGCGAGAACGAGCAGGGCGAGCCCTTTCCAGCCGATGAGCAAGCGGGCGCCGCGGCTTCCCGAGCGAGAGCCGCGTCAAGCGCGGCGTGCGCATCGTGCACGGCGACAAGCACCTCGAAGAGAAGCTCGGCCGCAACGACCCGTGTCCATGCGGCTCCGGACGGCGCTTTCAAGCGCTGCTGCCTGAAGTCGGGCCGCTTTCGACGGCGCCTCGCGGCGCGAGTACTTCCGCGAGTAGCCGGCCTCTTTGCGAGCATGCCGTGCGGTCACGGGCTGGTAACGAGCACGGCGCGACGCCGCATCCGGGCACTACAATCGGTGCGTGGACCTGCTCGCGCTGTCACTCGTTCTCACGCTCGACACCGTCGCAGACCTCTCCGCAGAGCTCCGCGCCGCGCTCGAGGCAAACGACGCTGAGCGCGTGAGCCAGCTCGCCAGCGATCTCGGGGCGCACGGCGCCGACGCGGCGTCTGCGGCGGAGCTCCTCGTCCGTGCGCTCGATGTCGCCCGAGAGGAAGCCGTCGGCGCTCTCGACGCGATCGGCGTCGGCGGCACGCGCGTCTGGATCGACCTGGCGCTCGAGCCGACGCGTGAGGGGCAGGATGCCGGATACGAGCTCGCGCGGTTCGCGCCGAGCGCGCTTGCCGAGCACTCGCTCTTGATCGGCGACGAGCGGCAGGCGGTACGCGCCTGGGGCGCCGCGCTGCTCGCGAATGCGCACGGCGGCGCGGCGCTCGTCGAGCGCCTGCTGCGCTCGCACGATCCAACCGAGCAGCTTCGCGGTCTGCGCGCGGCGGTCGCGTTCGGCGAGCGCTCCAGCCGTTGCGTCCCGCTCGTCGCTCCGTTCCTCGGCGAGGAGCGCGAGACGTACCGCCGCGCCGCGGCGTTCGCCCTCGGCCGCATGATGCCGGCGAGCGAGCCGCATCTGGCGGACGCGCTCGAGGACGAGGGCGTCGTCGTGCGCCGCATCGCGGTCGAAGCGCTGTGCGGATCGTTGTGGCCGTACGTTACCGATCCCACGTCCGACGAGATCGCGGGCTTCGCGGCTTGGCACCGCGATGCGCCCGGCTCTGGCGTGGACGCGCTCGCGAGCACGACGATCGTCGCGCTCGCGGCGCGCCTCGACGATCGAGACGAGGCCGTTCGCGCGCACGCGGCGCGCGCGCTGTGGGCGCTAGGTGGGCGCGCCGCGCCCGCGCTCCCGCGCCTGCGCGCCGTTGAGCGCGACCCGTCGGACGTCGTCGGGTTTTGGGCGCAGCGCGCAGTCGAGCGGCTGACGGCGCGGCCGTGGGATCGGCTGCGCGCGCTGCGCGACGCGTTGCCGCAGAGCGATGCGCTGATCGATGACGTCGGGTCGGTCGAGCTCGCCCAGCTCGTCAGCCGCATGCGCGAAGCGGAGCGCTGGAGGCCAACCGAGCGGGGCGACTGGGGCTGGCGCTGGCCCGGCGAGCCGGACGAGCGGTGGGACGCGGCGCGCGCGATCGTACGCCGCGCGCTGCCGGCGCTGCTCGCGGCGCAGGGCGACGCAGGCGTTGGGACGATCCTGAGCGAGTTGGAGCGCGAGCTGGACGCTCGCGTCGCGACGCTCCTGCGTCTCGTGGACGACGAATTCGGACCGGGCCCGGCGCAGGAGGCGATGAAGGAGCTCGGCGCGGTCGTGCTCCCCGCCCTCGCGCACGACCTGCTGCGCGTCCCTCGGTTCCCGATCGGCGTCGGGACGTACGACGAGCTCCTCGTCCTGCTCGAGCACCACGGCGCCGACGCGCTGCCCTACCTCGTCGAAGCGCTCGGGCACTGGAGCGTGTACGCGCGCGAGCGCGCCTTGCATACGTTGCTCAAGCTCGGCAAGGACGCGGCTCCCGCAGCCCCTTTCCTCGTGTCCGCGTGGCGCCGCGATGCGCTCGACGAGCGTGTGCCCGGCAGCGACACGTTCTGGGACCGCGACCCGAACGCCGAGTGCTTGGCGGCGCTCGGTCCGCCGGCGCTGCCGTGGCTCGAGCGCGCGCTGGACGACGACCTCGCGATCGTGCGCTCCCGCGCGTGCCGGAACCTCGGCGCGTTCGGCGCGGCCGCGCGGAGGACCGTGCCGAAGCTGCTCGAGCTGCTGCGCGCGGACGAGCCCTCGGTGCGCCGCGCGGCGGCGCGCGCGATCCTGCGCATCGCTCCCTCCGACTCGGACGCGGCGCGTGAGGCGCGCGCCTTCGACGCGACGAGGCGCGGCCGCTGAGCGCGAGTGGGATCGGCGCTCTCGCTCGTAACGAGCGCTGCGCACATTGCGTCATTCGCGAAGTCGCTCAGCCGCTGCCCCAGCGGCCGATCGCTTCGCCCATGCGCACGTGCTCGCCGGGCGCGGGATGCTCGAGCGGCGTCCACGTGCCCGGCGGGCAAACGAGCACGACCGTCGAGCCCATCTCGAAGCGCGCGAGCTCCTCGCCGCGCGCGAACTGGGCTGCGTGCTCGGTCGGCGTCGACGCGCCCGGCTGGACGCCGACGACGCGGATGCGGCCGACGTTCGTCGCGCCGACCATG
>CAZGTQ010000397.1:0-23094 GCA_964528575.1 uncultured Planctomycetaceae bacterium
GCGACCACGCGGGATTCCTTGCAGTCCTCCGGCGACCGTAAGGCCCCCGGAGGTGGCTCCCGAACCGCCGGACGCCCAAAAGGGCCCCCCGACTGGCCGCCCGGCCGTCGTCCACCGTGGACGGCGATCGGTTCGGTCACCTCCAGCCAGACCGGAGAGCGCGCGCGACCTTCTCGCGCAAACCCGGAAAAAGAGACGCCCGCGGCGCCGAGCGGCCCCGGATCCCCCACAGGTGCTCCAGGGGCGCGGGGAGGGCGGCCGATCTCAGGACTCTCTCTCGGGCTCCGCGAGCCCACCCGGCCGATCTCTCTGCGGCCCGGTCGATTCCCCCCCGTTCTCCCCCCGATGAGCGATCAGGAGCTGCACACAGCTCTCCCCGACCTCCTCGCCCGAGCCGACACGCTCCCCAGCCTCCCCGCCGTCGCCGTCGAGGTCCTGCGCCTGACGCGGGACGACGCGTCGACGCTGGACGAGCTCGCCGACGTGATCTCGCGGGACCCGGTGCTCGCGGCGAAGCTGCTCGAGCTGGCGAGCTCGCCGCTGTTCCGCGGCCCGGGCCCCGAGCTCCTCGACCTGCGTCAGGCGGCGATGACGCTCGGCTTCAACACCGTGCGGCTCATGTCGCTCTCGTTCTCGCTCGCGGGGAGCCTCGCGCGCCAGGGGACGGCCGGCGGCTTTCCGCACTCCGCGTACTGGCAGCACAGCCTGTGCGCCGCGGTCGCGGGACGCGCGTTCGGCGCGCTCGTGCGCAGCCGCTTCGCCGACGAGGCGTTCACGTGCGCGTTGCTGGGGCGGATCGGGCAGCTCGTGCTCGCGCACGGCCTGGCCGACGAGTACGAGCGCGTGCTCGCGCGCACCGGCGGCGCGCTGCCGGCGAGCGAGGCGGAACGGGCCGTGCTCGGCTTCGACAGCGCCGACGTCGGTCGCGCGGTGCTGCGCTCGTGGGAGCTGCCGGACGAGCTGTGCGACGTCGTCGGCTTCCACGTCCGACCCGACGAGCTGCCCGCGGGCGCGGGCGCCGACACGCTCGCGATCTGCCGGCTCGCTAACGTCGCCGAGCTCACGGCGCGCGTCCTGTGCGACGGCGCGAACGAGCGCTCGCTCGCGCGGCTGACCGAGCGCTGCGCGCGCTGGTACGAGCTCGACGCGGCGGCGGTCGACGCGTTCGTCGCCGGGCTGCGCGGCGGCGTCGAGGAGACCGCGGCGCTGCTCCGCATCGAGATCCCGCGGCAGGGGGACTACGCCGAGATCGTCGAGGAGGCGCGCCGCCGCTTGCTCCAGCTCGGCGTCGTCGCGTCGCTGAGCCTCGCGGCGGTCGAGCGGCGCGCGCACGTGCTCGAGGCGACGAACCGCGAGCTCTGGACGCAGCTCCGCACCGACGCGCTCACCGGGCTCTGCAACCGCGCGTTCCTCGACGAGACGCTGCGCGGCGAGGTCGCGCGGCGCGCGGCCGGCGACGTGCCGCTGGCGCTCGGGCTCCTGATGATCGACGTCGACAGGTTCAAGGCGCTCAACGACGCGCACGGCCACCAGGCGGGCGACTGCATGCTGCGCGCCGTCGCCGACCGCCTGCGCGTCGGCACGCGCAAGAGCGACTTGCCGGCGCGCTACGGCGGCGAGGAATTCGCCGTGATCGCGCCGGAGACGACCATCGCGGGGCTGCGCGTCCTCGCGGAGCGCGTGCGCGCGTCGATCGAAGAGCTCGCCATCGAGCACGAGGGCGCGACGCTGCGGGTGACGGTCAGCGTCGGCGGAGCGTGTCTCGCGCGCGTGGAGTCGCCGGACGACGCCGCGAAGCTCGTCCGGCTCGCCGACCACTTCCTCTACGTCGCGAAGGAGCGCGGCCGCAACCGCTGCGAGATCTGGGCGCGCGACGAGCTCCCGCGGCGCTGACGACGCTGGCGCGTCACGCGCTGCTCTGCCGCGCGATCACGTCCGAGAGGAGCGCGAGCCCGCGGTACAGCGCGTTGCGCACCGACGCTTCGGTGCGGCCGAGCTCGGCGGCGATCTCCGCGTTCGACAGGCCGACGATGCGCGACATCGTGATGATGTCGCGGTAGTCCTGCGGGAGCTCCGCGAACGCGTCCTCGACCCGGCGCAGCTCCTCGCGGACCATCGCGTCGTGGCTCGGCGTGTAGAACGGCCGGTAGTGCTCGAGCAGTTGCGCGGCATCCTCCGCCCCCTCCTCGGCGCCCGGCTCGACCTCGCGCGCGGCGTTGCGCTTCTCGGCGCTGTAGTAGCGGAAGCGGTCGACGATCTTGCGCTCGGCGGTGCGGTAGAGCCACTGGCGGAAGCCGGCCTCGCTGCGGTACTGGAACCGGTCCATGTGCTCGAGCACCTCGCGGCACACGGACTGGACGAGGTCCGAGCTCGACTCCTTCGCGCGCACGACCCGGTCGGCGCGCAGGCGCACGAACGCCCGCAGCCCGGGGAGGTGGCGCTCCAGGAGGCGCTCGATCGCCCCGCCCTCCCCTCGCGCGGCGGCGTCGACCAGTTCCTTCTCGCAATCCGCAGCCATGCCGAATCGGCTCCAAGCTAACGCCTGGGGTACGATCGGAACATGCCCGAGGCCGACGCGAACGAGCGCACGCGCGACGACGCGGTCGTCGAGCTCGTCGCGCGCTGCCTCCAGCGCGGCGAGGACGAGGGCGACGCCGCGGTCGACGAGGTGTGCCAGGAGCACCCCGAGCACGCGCCCGCGGTGCGCGAGCGGCTCGCGGTGCTCGCCCGGCTGGGGCTCGCGCGCCCGGTGCGGCACGGTCCGCTGACGTTCGGCCGCTTCGTGCTGCTGCGCGAGCTGGGTCGCGGCGGCATGGGCGTCGTGTACCTCGCGCGCGACGACCAGCTCGGGCGCGAGGTCGCGCTCAAGGCGCTCGGCACGCGCCTGATGGCGAGCGAGCGCGCGCGCGCGCGCTTCGAGCGCGAGATCCGCGCGGCGGCCGCGCTCAAGCACCCGCAACTCGTGCCGATCTACGAGGTCGGCGAGGAGAACGGCATCCCGTACTTCACGATGGAGTACGTCGAGGGCCGCACGCTCGGAGGCGTGATCCACTCGCTGCGCAGCTTCGAGCTGCCGACGACCGAGCTCAACACGACCCACCTCGGGCTCGCGACGCTGGGCGACGACAGCGCGACCGAGGAGTGGCTGGACGAGGACGAGGCCGAGGCCGAGCGAACCAGAGGCGCCGGTGGCGGCGGCGCCGTCGCCGGCGCGCCGGCGGCGACGCCGACGGCGCCCGCGCCGCAGCCGGCGCAGCTCCCCGAGCTGCCCGCGGCCTGGGGCAAGACGTACGTCGAGGCCGTGTGCCGCATCGTGCTCGACGTCGCCGACGCGCTCCAGCACGCGCACGACCACGGCGTCGTCCACCGCGACGTGAAGCCGTCGAACGTGCTGATCAGCCGCGACGGGCGCGCGCACCTGTTCGACTTCGGCCTCGCGCGCCTCGAGTCGGACATCTCGCTCACGCTCACGGGCGACTTCGCCGGCACGCCGTACTACGTCTCGCCCGAGCAGGCGCGCGGGCGCAAGCTCGACCACCGCACCGACATCTACTCGCTCGGCGTGACGCTGTACGAGCTGCTCACCCTGCGCCGGCCGTTCGAGGGCAAGTCGCCGCAGCAGGTCTTCCGCCAGATCATGACGCGCGAGCCGCCGCTCGTGCGCAAGGTCAATCGGCTCGTGCCGCGCGACCTCGAGACGGTGTGCCTCACCGCCATCGAGAAGGATCCGGCGCGGCGTTACCAGTCGGCGGCGGAGCTCGCGGCCGACCTGCGCCGCTTCCTCGCGTTCCGACCGGTCCAGGCGCGACCGGTCGGTCTCGTCACGCGCGCCGCGCGCTTCGTGCGGCGCAACCCCGCGCCCGCGACCGCCGGCGTGCTCGGCGTGCTCCTGCTCGTCGTCCCGCTCTGCGGTTTGATCTGGCACGACCGGCTGATGGCGCGCGAGGTCGAGCAGACGCGTCTCGCGGCGCGCACCGCGGGCGCGGTCGGCGGCTTCCTGCGCGAGATCCTCGAGTCGGCGGACCCCGACGTGCACGGCCGCGAGATGAGCGTGCGCGACGTGCTCGATCGCGCGGCGCTCGAGCTCGACGGCCGCTTCGACGACGCGCCGCTCGTCGAGGCCAGCCTACGCGAGACGATCGGCAACACGTACTACGCGCTCGGGCACGCCGACGAAGGGGTCCGGCACGTCGAGCGCGCGCTCGAGCTCTTCGAGGCGGAGCGCGGCTCCGAGGATCGACACGTCGCGCTCACCCGCGTGCACTTCGCGCGCGCGCTGCTCGGCGCCAGCCGCTGGGCGGAGGCGGAGCGAGAGGCGCGCGCCGGGATCGCGACGCTCGAGCGGGTGATCGAGGGCGACCACGACTCCAAGGCGGTCGCGTACTCGACGCTCGCCGCGATCATCGCGGACCATCGCGGCGCATACGCGGAGGCCGAGCGACTGTTCCGCGCCGCCCTCGACATGCGCCTGCGCCTGTTCGGCGAGCAATCGTCGGTCGTCGCCGACAACCTCGGCCACGTCGGGCGGCTGCTGTACCTGCAGAACGACCCGCGCAGCGCGTATGCGCTGTACGAGCGCGCGCACGCGATCGACGTCGCGGTGCACGGCGAGGACCACCCGAAGCTCGCGCACCGGATGATCGCGATGTCCTCGCTCCTCCACCACGTCGGCCGGATCGACGAGGCGCAGGAGCTCGTCGAGCGCGCGATCGAGCTGCGCCGAGCGTCCGGCGGCGACGACCACCACGAGGTCGCGACCGCGAAGAGCAACCTCGCGCACATCCTGCGCCGTCGCGGGGAGCTCGACGACGCGGAGCGCCTGGGGCGCGAGGCGCTCGCGACGATGGAGCGCCTGCAGCCGGGCGACTCCTCGGGCAAGTCGGTCGTGCTGGCGTCGCTGGGCGACACGCTCGCACAGGCGGGCCGGCTCGACGAGGCGGAGCAGCTCCTGAGCCGGAGCTTCGAGATGCGCCGGCGGCTGCGCAGGGAGCAGGGCAACGACCCCTCGGGCGCGGGGCTCTCGCTCGCCCGGCTCTACGGCCAACGCGGGGACGTCGAGCGCGCCGCGCAAGTGCTGCGCTCCACGCTCGCGCTGCGCGAGGCGGCGCTGTCGCCCGACCACCTCGACCTGGCGACGGTGCACTACATGCTCGGCGACCTCGAGACCACGCGGGGCGAGCTCGAGGCCGCGGAGCCCCACCTGCGTGAGGCGATCCGCATCCAGCGCCTGTACCACTTCGACACGGCGCCGGCGCTGGTGCTCTCGATGGACGCGCTGTGCGACTTGCTGTGGCGGAGCGGCCGCTACGCCGAGGCGGAGGAGTACGCGCGCACGCTCTCCGACGTCTTCTGCGACATGGGCGGCGCGCACGACTCGTCCGCGGCGAAGCTGGTCGCTCTCGCGCGGCTGCTCTACCAACAGGGCGAGCTCGAGGAGGCCGAGAGCGTGTACCGCGAGGCGCTCGCCTGGCAGCAGCGCCGCGCGCCGAACGACCACCACACGCGCGCGCAGATCCTCGTCGGCCTCGCGCTCGTCTTCGTCGGCGGCGGCGACGACGACGCGGCCGAGCCGCTCCTGTTCGAGGCCCACGCCCTGCTCGACGCGCGGTACGGGCCCGACGGGCCGGCGACGCTGTCGACGCAGGCGGAGTACGCGCGCTGCCTGCTGCGCCTGGGCGACGTCGTGTCGGCCGAGCCGCTCTTGTGGGACTGCTGGGCGCGGCGCGTCGCGCTCGAGGGCGTGGACGGGGAGGAGGCCGGCGAGATCTTCGACGACCTCGTGCGCTACTACGAGACCGCCGAGCGTCCCCGGGACGTCGAGCAGCTCTTCGAGGCGGCGAACCTGCTCGCGGAGAGCTGACGCGCTGCGCCGTTGCGGCGCAACGATGACGCCGTGTTGCGGCGCAACGATGACGCCGTGTTGCGGGGCAACGATGACGCCATGTTGCAAGGCAACTACGGCGCCGTGTCGCTCGCCGCGCCCGCGGCGTAGCGCGCGCGGAGCGCCGCGTCGCGCGCGACGAGGTCGCGCGCGAAGACGAGCAGCTCGAGGTCGACGTCCGCGTCGCCGAGGCCCTCGTCGTTCGCCCCCGCCTGGCGCAGGCCGAGCAGGTCGCCCATGCCGCGCTGGCGCAGGTCCTCCTCGGCGATCGCGAAGCCGTCGCGCGTGCGCTCGAGGAGCTCGAGGCGCGGCGCGGCCGCCGCAGCGCCGACGAAGACGCACCACGCGTCGCGCGGGCCGCGGCCCACCCGGCCGCGCAACTGGTGCAGTTGCGCGAGCCCGAGCCGCTCGGCGCCCTCGACGACGATCGCCGTCGCTTCGGGCACGTCGACGCCGACCTCGATCACCGTCGTGCCGACGAGCAGACCGGCGTCGCCCGCGCGGAAGCGGTCGAGCGCGCGCACGCGCGCCTCGGACGAGAGACGGCCGTGGACGAGCTCGACGCCGAACCGGCCGAGCGGACCGGCGGCGAGCGCGGCGTGCGCCTCCTCCGCCCCGCGGCCGGCGGACGACGAGTCGATGCGCGGACAGACCCAGAACGCGCGCTCGCCCGCCGCGAGCCGCTCCTCGAGGAACGTGCGCAAGGGCGCGAGCGGGCCGCGCAGCCACTTCGTCGTCAGCGTCCCGCGGCCGGGCGGCGCGCCGGCGAGCACGCTCGTGTCGAGATCGCCGTACACCGTCAGCGCGAGCGTGCGCGGGATCGGCGTCGCGGTCATCAAGAGGGCGTGCACGTCGCGTCCCTTGTCGAACAGGCGCCGCCGCTGGCTCACGCCGAAGCGGTGCTGCTCGTCGACGATCGCGAGCGCGAGCCGCGCGTAGCGCACCTCGTCGGAGAACAATGCGTGCGTGCCGAACGCGACCGCGATCTCGCCCGCGGCGAGCGCGCGCATGGCGTCGCGCCGCTCGTCGCGCGGCCGCGAGCCGGTGACGAGCTCGGCGCGCAGCCCCGCGCGCGCGAGCAGCGGCGCGAGGCCGTAGAAGTGCTGCTCGGCGAGCAGCTCGGTCGGCGCGAGCAGCGCGGTCTGGCCGCCCGCTCCGGCGACGGCGAGCGCTGCGTAGAGGCCGCACAGCGTCTTGCCCGCACCGACGTCGCCCTGCAGCAGGCGCCGCATCGGCGTGCGCGAGGCGAGGTCGGCGCGCAACGCGGCGAGCACCTCGCGCTGGCCGGGCGTCGGCACGTGCGGCAGCGCGGCGAGACGCGCGGCGTGCGCGCGCGCGCGCGACTTGCACGCGAGCGCGCGCCCCCCCACCCGCGCGGCGCGACGCTCGAAGAGCCGCGCCTGCAACGTGAGGATCGACTCGAACGCGAGGCGCCGGCGCGCGCGCTCGAACGCCTCCGCGTCGGACGGCTCGTGCAGCGCGCGGGCGGCGCGGCCCAGCGGCACGAGGTCGAGCGCGGCGAGCACGTCGGCCGGCAGCGGCTCCTCGAGCGCGTCCGCGAAGCGCCGCGCCGCGTCGGCGGCGAGCGCGCGCAGGAAACCCTGGCCGAGCCCGTGGACGAGCGGGTAGATCGGCACGATCGAGCCCGGCTCGAGCGGCGCGCCGGCCGCGCTTGCGCCCGCGAGTCGCGGCGCGAGGAGCACCGGTCCGTCGCGCTCGTGCACGCGCCCCGCGAGCTCGACCGCGGCGCCGACGCGCAGCCGCTCGCGCAGCCATGGCTGGTTGAAGAAGAGCGCGTCGATCGTCCCGCTCCCATCGCCGATCTTCACGCGCAGCACCGTCTGCCGCCGCCCGCGCCGCCACAGGCTCTGTCGCTCGACCTTGCCCGCGACGACGACCTCCGCGCCCGCGCGCTCGCGCGCCTCGCGGATCGCCGCGCGCGCGCCGACCCGGTCGAGCTTGCGCGGCACGAGCAGCAGGAGGTCGCGCACCGTGCGCACGCCGAGCCGCGCGAGCCGCGCGGCCCGCGCCGGCCCCACGCCCGCGAGCGCCGTCAGCGGCAGCGCCGTCCGCTCGACCCCGACCGGGGCTTCCTTCGCCGTCCGCATCGTCCGCTCCCGCCGCGCGCCCCCGCTCCCATGCGGGGGGACCTCGGGCGGGCGCCGCGGTGTCCTCGCGCGCGCGTTTCGTTTCGGTTCGGGCGCGCTCCCCACGCTCGCGCCTCAGCGCTCGAAGAGCGCGCGGAGCTCCGCCTGCGCCGGCTTGCCCTGCGGCGTGAACCCGCGGTCGCGCGCCGCCGCGCTCGGGTCGGTGCTCCAGCTCCACAGGAACGCGCCGTGGATGCCCTCGACCTCGTCGAGCGCCTCGCCGAACGCCCGGTACAGGTCCGCCTGCACGCGCGCGTCCCGCTCGCCGCGCGGCAACCAGCCGCGGTCCCACGCGCGCTCGGTCGAGCCGAAGCCGAAGCCCGTGATCAGCACCGGCCGTCCCGTGCGCCGGCCGAGCAGCGCGAGCGCGCGCAGCTCGCGGGCGAGGTCCGCGCGGAACGCTTCGACCGACGGGGCGCCGTCCGCGCGCTCCGGATCCCACGCGGTCGCGAACAGCTCCGCGCCGACGAGGTCGAGCCGGTCCCACAGCTCGACGCGAGCGACCCGGCTCGAGCGACCGCCCCACGTCGCGCCGTACGTGAGCGGCCCTGAGAACGCCGCCGCCGCGCGCTCGGTGACGTGCGTCCAGCGGTCGAGCTTGAAGAGCTGGCCCTCGCGCGCGAGCGGCGCCTCGTCGGGCACCTCCCCCGTGCCGGCCGCGGCCGGGATCGACGTCGCGAGACACAGCACGTCGACGTCGCACAGCTCCGCGAGGAGCGCGAAGTGCACCACGTGCTCGCGCAGCGCCCCGAAGAACGCCGTCCAGTGCTCCGGCAGGACGAGCTCGGGCCGCTGGCCGGCCCACGAGCCGCTGGCCGACGACAACAGGTGCGGCTGGAGCATCGTGCCGAGGCCGAGCTCGCGGGCGCGCGCGAGCGCCGCCGCGAGCTCGCCGTCGCCGTCGCTCGCCGACAGGGACGGCGGGCCGAGCGGCGCCGCGTAACGCCGCGGCAGCGGCTCGACGTAGCGGTACACCGGCAGCGCGACCGCGCGCGCACCGAGCCGCGCCGCGTGCGCGAGCGCGCGCGACGCCAGCTCGGTCGAGTAGCCGCTCTCGAGCGCCGCGACGCGGCCCGGCGGGCGCGTGAGCACGATGCCGCGGCCGAGCGGCTCGGCGAGGGCCGCCTCGACGCGCGCGGCCCGCGACGGCTGGTCGGAGGGGCGCGGGTCCGCGCGGCGCGCGCGGATCGCGAACGCCGCGGACAGCTCGTCGAGGTCGCGCTGCTCCTCCCCCCGCCACCAGGCGCGCATGCGCGCTGCGCCGTAGGTCTCGAGCGCGAGCTCGAACAGCAGCGCGCGCGCGGGGCCGAGCACGTGGGGCGAGAGCGAGCGGCCCGCGTCCGGCGCGACGACGTGCGCGAAGCCGGGCAGGAGCCCGCCGCGCACGAGATGGGCCCGCCACTCGCCGAGCGGGCGTCCCCACCACGAGTCGGCCGCCCACGTGCCCGCTCCGTCGAGCATCCACGCGTGCGCCGGCGGACCGAGCGCGGCGATCGCGTCCGCGCTCGCGGCCGCGGCGCCGCCGTCGGTCGGGAGCCCCGGGGCGACGAGCGCGTGCGCCGCGGGCTCGACCGGGTTCAGCGAGCCCGGCTGCGCGTCGCCGAAGCCGCGCAGCTTGTCGGCCGGGTCCGCGTAGAGGACGACGCGCGGCGCGGGGTGCGCGGCCGGCGGCGCGCCGTCGAACGTCCAGGCGCGCGCGCGCGAGCGCGCGCTCGACCTCCTCGGCGTACGCGTCGGCGCGCGCGGGGTCGAGCTCGGCGGGCGAGTCGAAGAGCGCGCCGCCGGCGGCTCGGCGCACGCGCGCCGCGTCGCGGGCGAGCAGCGCGTCCTCGCGGTCGCGCTCGAGCTCGCCCGGCCACAGCGTGCCGTCGAGGTCGAGCTCGCCCTCGCGCTCGAGCTCGCCGCTGCGGAAGACGCGGAAGCCGGGCCGCGCGATCGGCCGCACGTCGAGCGGGTAGCGCGCGAGCAGCGCGGCGTCGTTCGCGAGCCAGAGGGTGACGGGCAGCGCGGGCCGCTCGGGGTCGGCGAACGTCGCGACGAGCGCGTCGCCGGGGTCGCCATAGACGCGACCGGCGAAGCGGAAGCCGTCGGCGAGCAGCTCGACGCCGAGCGTCAGGGCGAGCGCGCGCGCCGGCGGGAGCTCGGTGCCGCCGAGCACGACGCGCGCGGCGTCCGAGGGGATCGGCGCGCCGGGCTCCGCGACGACGAGCGCGTCGAGCCGCTCGCCCGCGGCGGCGCGCGCGGCGGCGGCGCGGCACGCGGGGTCGGCGACGATCGCGACGCGGTCGGTCGCGCTCAGCGCCCGCTCGAGGTCGAGCCGCACGGCCGCCGCGGGCTCGCCGCAGCCGGCCGCCGCGAGGGCGAGGACGCCGGCGAGCCAGAGCGAGGCGCGGGCCACGCGCGCGCTACCCGATGCGGAAGTACAGGTACGCCAGGCAGCCGGAGAGCACGAGCGCGTAGATCGGCTCGCCGTTCGCGACCAGGCACTGGCGCAACGACCACTCGCCGCGCCCGCGGCTCGCGTCGGCGCGCGGCGGACGCGGGACGATCGCCGGCGTGCTCGGCCCCCACGCTTCCCACTGCTCGGGATGGCGGTCGTACAGGCGCCGGTCCTCGCGCCGGATCGTCGGGACGACGAAGGCGACGTGGAAGAGCGCGTAGACCGGCAGGCTCCACCACAGCCACGACGCGAGGCAGAGCCCGAGCGCGATCAGCGTGTTGCCGGTGTAGAGCGGGTGACGCACCCACGCGTAGGGCCCGGTCCTCGTCAGCGTGACGTTCTTGTGCACGTGGCCGGCGGCCCACAGCCGCACGAGCTCGCCCGCGATCGCGAGCGCCGCCCCGGCAGCCCACGTGCCGACGCCATGCGGCGCGCCCAGGAGCGTCAGCACGAAGGCGTACGCGATGCCGACGAGCTGGCGGTACTTGTGCGGCCGGCGGACGAGCAGGGGACGGCGCGCGTCGAGCTCGTGGAGGCGGGCCGCAGTCGGTGCGGACGCGAGCGGAGGAGCCGCGATCGGTTCGGAGGATGCCATGGCGGTGCTGGCCGAGGGCGCTGAGTGTGGCTCGCGCGCGCGCGCGAGTCACCCCGCGGGCGCGGATTTCCCCCGTCCCGCGGCGCCCGACGCCGCGCTCGCCCGCTCCGGCTCGGCGCAGGGCGGCGGCGGGGCGGGCGTCTCGTTCTGCATCACGTACAGCTTCGCGTACTTCAGCGTCGTGTAGTGCGTCTCGAGCAGGCCCATCAGGATGCCGCGCCAGCCGTCGAGCACGCCGCGCTGGATCACGAGGTAGCGGAACAGACGCCACGCCGGCCGTAGCGTGAAGTCGACGAGCCGCGCGCGCTTGCCCCGCCGCGCGAGCCCGTTCGCCATCATCGTCGTGTAGCGAGCGATCGTCTGCATGTGCTCGTCGAACGAGCGGTAGGGATAGTGGTGGATCGGGCCGCGCAGCCGCCCCAGCGAGCCTTCGAGGAACACCTTGTCGTGCGGGTCGTTGCCGCCCCAGTGCCCACTGCGCCGGTCGAACAGGCGCAACTGCGCGTCGGGGTACCAGCTCCCGTGCCGCATCCAGTGGCCGAGGTAGACCGAGAGCCGCGGCATGCGCCACCCTTGGTGGCCGGGGAAGCCGCGCTCCTGGAGCGCGAGGATCTCGGCGCGCAGCTCGGCCGACACGCGCTCGTCCGCGTCGAGGCACAGCACCCAGTCGTTGCTCGCATGCTCGATCGCGAACTCCTTCTGCGCCCCGAAGCCGGGCCAGTCGCGCTCGACGACGACCGCCCCGAGCTCGGCCGCGATCTCGCGCGTGCGGTCGCTCGAGTGCGAGTCGATGAGGATCACCTCGTCGCAGAACTCGAGCGAGCGGACGCAATCTCCGATCCGATCCTCCTCGTTCATCGCGACGATGCACCCGGAGATCCCGGGCCGCGCGACGCTGCGCTCGGACGTGGCCATGGCGCGCGCAGGATACGTCACGCAGGGGCCGGGAGCGCACGTCGGGCGAGGGAGAGCAGCGGGGGGGGAACGCCCCAGCGAGGGGGGGGAACCCACAGCGAGGGGGGGGCACCCCCCGCGCGCGCACGCGCGCACGTGCGGGCCGTCCCGATCCCCCACCCGCCCGTCCTGGGGGACGACCGAGCCGCAGCGGCGGCGGTTGCCTGGGCCGCTCGATCTTTCGCTCCCGCCCCGCCCGCGCGCCCGGCGCGCGCGCCCCGCCCGCGCCGGCGCTCGTGCGCTCAGCGCGCGCCCGCCGGCTCCCCCAGCGCGCGGCGCACCGCCGCGAGCACCGTCTCGACCGTGATGTCCTGCATGCACGCGTGGCGCGGCTGGTTGCACGTCTTGCGGTTGCACGGCGCGCACGGCGGCGGCTCGCGCACCACGACGTGCCCGGCGCCGTACGGCCCCGTGCGCCGCGGGTCCGCCGGGCCGAAGAGCGCGACCGCGCGCGTGCCGACCGCGGCGGCCACGTGCATCGGCCCCGTGTCGCAGCCGACGAACAGGCGCGCGCGCCGCTCGAGCGCGACGAGCTGCGGGAGGCTGGTCGCGCCGACGAGGTCGCGCACGCTCGCGCCGCCCAGCCCGAGCGCCCGGAGCGCCCCGAGCGCCGCGTCCGCGGCGGCGCGGTCGTCCGGACCGCCCGTCAGACCCACCGGGACGCCGTGCTCGGCTGCGAGCGCCGCGGCCAGCGCGCCGAAGCGCTCGGGCGGCCAACGGTTCGCCGGCTTGGTCGCGCCGAGGTTCACCAGGATCGGCGCGCCGCCGAGCTCGGCGACGAGCGCGTCGGCCCAGCGCTCGGCCGCCTCGTCGCGCGGCAGCTCCCGGCGCGCCAGCGGCCGCGCGCCGAGCACGTGCTCGGCGGCGTCGAGATACTGCTCGACCATGTGCGCTCCGCCGTCGCCGGGCGCGACCCGCTCGCTCGTCCACAGCCACGACAGCTCCTTGGTCCGCGCGCGGTCGTAACCGAGCACCCGCGGCGCGCCCGAGAGGCGGGCGAACAGGGCGCTCTTCGCGATCCGCTGCAGGTCGACCGCGAGCTCGTAGCGGGCCGCCCGCACCTCGGCCAGCGCGCGGCGGAACCCGGCCAGGCCGCCACGGCGCGGCCACAGGTGCACGCGCTCGACCGCGGGATGGCCGTCGACGAGCGGGCGGGCCAGCTCGTGCACGACCCAACCGATCGTCGTCCGCGGCGCGCGCTCCTTCAGCGCCGACGCGAAGACGAGCGCGTTCGTCACGTCGCCGATCGCCCCCAGGCGAACGACGAGTACGCGGCTCGGCGGGCCCATGTTCGCCCAGCAGCGTACCGCGCCCGCCCGCCGATCTCGTACCCTCCAGGCATGCCCGAACGACCGCAGACGTCGCTCCTGGCGGTGGCGCCGGGAGCGCGGGGGCCCGAGCTCGAGGAAGCGCTCGAGCGCGGGCGCATCCTCTACTTCGCTCCCGCGAGCGCGCCCGCGCCGTCCGAGGAGGACCTCGTCTTCCTGCGCGAGGAGCTCGGCGAGCGGATGACGCTGAAGAACATCAGCTACCACCCGACCGAGGGCTACCTCTCGGGCCTCCACGACGCCGCGCTGCGCGCCCGCGTCGAGCGCATCCTGCGCGAGCACGACGGCGCGGTGCGCTCGTTCCTCGGCGAGGTCCTGCCCGACTACGCGCGCGACTGGCGCGTCGGCAAGGTCAACTTCCGCCCGCTCCAGGAGCGGGGCCGCGAGCTGCCGCGCCATTCGTCGAACGAGCTCCTGCACGTCGACGCGTTCGCCAGCGGCGCGACGCACGGCGACCGCATCCTGCGCTTCTTCGTCAACGTCCACCCGACCGAGTCGCGCGTCTGGAAGTCCGCGGGCCTGTTCCCCGAGCTCTTCGCCGAGTTCGGCGCTGCGGCGGGCGTCGCACCGCTCGACGTACAACGGCTCGCCGAAGGGCCGGCCGATCGCGCGCTCAGCGGCCTCTTGCGCGGCGCCGCGCGCCTCGGCCTGGGCCGCGCGATGATGGTCGACACGTCGCCGTACGACCGGGCGATGCACCGCTTCCACAACTGGCTCAAGGACGACGACGCGTTCCAAAGCGACGAGGAGCGCTGCGTGCGCCTCGAGTTCCCGCCGTTCTCGGGCTGGGCCGTGCTGACCGACATGGTGAGCCACGCGGCGGTCAGCGGCCGCCACGCGCTCGTCAACACCTACACCGTGCGCCGCGAGCGCTGCCGCGTGCCCGCGCTCTCCCCCTACCAGGTGATGGCGAGCAGCGGCGCGGACCGCCCGGATCAGCGCCCGGTCTCGGCGAGCACGGCGCGGTAGAGCGCCTCGTACGCCGCGGCCTGCTGGTCGGCGTCGAAGCCCTCCGCGACGCGCGCGGGGCCCGCGGCGCCCAGGCGCGCGAGCAGCGCGCGGTCGCCGACGAGGCGCGCGAGCGAGTCCGCGAGCCGCGCGGGGTCGTCGGGCGGCACGAGCAGCCCCGTGCGCCCGTCGACGACGGTCTCGGCGAGGCCGCCGACGTCGCTCGCGACCACCGCGCGGCCGGCCGCCATCGCCTCGAGCGCGCTCGTGCCCATCCCCTCGGCGCGCGAGGGCATGACGAGCGCGTCGGCCGCGCCCAACAGGTCGCCGACGTCCGAGCGCGCGCCGAGGAAGCGCACGCGCTCGGCGAGACCCGCGTCCGCGGCGCGCCGCTCGAGCGCCGCGCGCTCGGCGCCGTCGCCCGCGACGACGAGCCGCCAGCCGTCGCTGCCCGACCGCGCGAGCGCGTCGAGGAGCACGTCGATCCCCTTGCGCCGCACGAGCGCGCCGAGCGCGAGCAGGGCGACGTGCTCGGGCGCGACGCCGAGCTCGGCGCGCACCTCGTCGCGCGCGCGGCGCGGCCGCACGCGCTCGGCGTCGACCGCGTCGGGGATGCGCACGATGCGGCGCGCGTCGACGCCGCCGTCGACGAGGCAGCGCTCGACCGCCGCGGAGATCGCGACGACGCGCCGGACGAGACGCCCGTACACCAGTCTCGTGCGCCAACCGCGGCGCACGCGGCGCTCCTGGCGGCGCGTCGCGACGACGGCGACGCCGAGCCCGCGCGCCGCGAGCCCGCCGAGCCACGTCGCGCGGCCGGTGTGCAGGTGGACGACGTCGGGGCGCAGGTCGCGCAGCGCGCGCCGCAACGCGCGCACGCCCGGGACGTCGAGGTCGCCGCGCATCGGAGCGGCGCGCAGCTCGAGCGCGCGCGTCCGCGCGTGCTCGACGAGGGCGGCACCGGGCGGGCAGACGAGCGCGCTCGCGTGCCCGCAGCGCGCGAGCGCGTCGACGAGCAGCAGCACCTGGACCTCGCCGCCGGAGAACCCGCTCTCGGCGTCCACGTGCACGATCCGGAGCGGCGCGCCGGGGCCCATCGCCCCCCTCATACGCGCCGGGCGGCGCGAGCGCCACGGCCGACCTTCGTCGGCTCGTTCGATCCGAGCGGCTCGGCACAAGCGGGTAGAGTGCCGCCATGCGAGGTCGCATCCTCCTGCTCGTCCCGCTCGCGCTCGCCGCGTGCCTGACCGATCCGCCGTACCTCGTCGAGGACGCCGCGGGCTCCGTACGCGCATGGAGCGAGGCGGACGCGAGCGAGCTCCACGCTCGCGCCCGGAGTTTGACCGGGCCGGTCGCCGCGCGGCTGGGCGTCGAGCCGCTGCGGTTCGTCGTCCGCGTCCGGCGCGGCGAGCTCGGCCAGGCCGCCGTCCTCGTGCGAAGCGATGCCGAGGGCCGCGAGCTCGAGCGCTGGATCGAGCTCGGCGACGACGCCCGCCCGTACCTCGCGACCGTGATCGCCCACGAGCTCGTCCACTGGCACGTGCGCGGCACGGCGTGGGCGCGGTTGCCGGTCGCGCTCGAGGAGGGGCTCGCGACGACGCTCTCCCTCGAGCTCACGCCCGACCTGCCAGGCGCCTGGGATGCGCTGCTGCACGAGGCGCTCCCGCAGACGCGCGCGGTCGGCTGGGACGTCCTGCTCACGCTGCCGGTCGCCGCCTGGCAGGACACGCGCTTCGACGAGCACGCGTGGGCCCCCTATCCGCTCGGCGCCTGGCTCGTCGAGCGGATCGGCGTCGACGCGCTGCGCGCCCTGTGCGAGCGCGCCGAGGCGGAAGGGCTGGCGCTCGTGCCTGTGGACTGGCTGCTCGGCGCCGCGCGCCTGCCGGAATCGGCCGAGGAGCGCGAGCTCGCCCTCGAGCAGCGCTGGGCGCGCCCGCAGCGCGTCGTCTTCCGCGCGCGCTCGTTCGAGGCAGCGGGCAACGAGCTCTCCTGGCCGGCCGGCCATGAGGCCGGTGCTCCGCTCGAGCTGCCGCCGGGCGCGGTGCGCATCGAGATCGCGCCCGCGACGGCGGCGGATCAGAACAACAGGTAGCGCACGACGAGATCGGCCTTGTCGCCGTCGCCGTTGAAGTCCTCCCGCGCCATCGACTCGTCGGCGAGGAACGCGGCGCCCGTCGGCCCTCCGGTCTCGATCGCGGGGCCGTCGACGTCCGCCGCCGTGCCGATGATCACCGGGTCGCACGTGAAGAGCGGGCTCGCCGCCAGCACGACGTCGCCGAGGTCGCCGTCGCCGTTGTGGTCGACGCCGTCCTGCATCTCGCTCACGCGGAAGAACGCGAAGTTGCCGAACGGGACGATGCCGGCGCGTCCCGGGTCGAGCGCGAGGCCGACACCGGGCACGATCAACTCGTCCACCTCGGACGAGAAGCGCGGCCACACCGGCAGCGCGTCGTTCTGGTCGTCGTCGCTGGGAGCGAAGCCGCACGCGCTGTTGAGGCTCGAGCTCACGATCGACTCCTGGAAGGACGCGGCGAGGCGCCCGTCGCGCGGCTCGGCGGCCATCCATTCGACGCCGACGTACGTCGTGAAGCCGTCCGGGTCGCGGTGGCGGAAGACGAAACGGTCGTCGACCATCGGGTCGAGCCAGCCGAGCAGGACCGAGGAGAACGCGCCGTCCTTGTCGAAGTCCTGCGAGTCGGCGTCCTCGTCCGCGGCGATGACGAAGCGCTCCGAGAGCCGCGCGAGCCCGGCGGAGCCGCCGGGGACCGCGGCGACGGCGGGCAGCGCCGCGGGATCGACGACGGGCAGCACGGGGACGTCCTTCGACACCCAGCGGACGACGATGTCGTCGAGATCGCCGTCGGCGTTGAGGTCGCAGCTCGCATCCTGCTCGCTGGAGAGCGTCGCGAGGAAGCCGGTCACCACCACGACGCGGTCGCGGCCGGCGATGCCCGTGTTGATCGGTTGCGCGGCTCCGTCGAACCACGAGACGAAGTCGAGGTGGTGCAGCACGTCGTCGTCGTCGTCGACGTCGGCGGCGCACTGCGCCGGCGTGGCGTCCGGGTCGAACAGCATGGGGTCGTTGAGGCTGGTCGCGCCCTGGTCCGCCTCGCTGACGAGGAACCCGACGCGCCAGTCGCCGCCCGTCTCCTGCTGGGGGTTGCGCCGGCGCACGCCGAAGACGGGCTGGTCGGGATCGAGCGCGAGGCCGGTGCTCTTCAGGCTCGCGGTCGGGTCGGTCCCGTCGAACAGCGCCAGCACCGCGCGGTCGTCGGGGTCGGTGTCGCCGTTGAGGTCCATGCCCTCGACGGTCTCGTCGAGACGCAGGAACAGGAGCTCCTCGCGCGCGCCCAGGAGCGTCGGACGCAGCGCCCCCGCTCCCGCGACGTTCGCCACCATCTGCGGCGACGTCGGCGCGTCGGGATCGACGTAGCGCAGCGTCGTCTCGTCGCCGCCGGCCGGCTCGTCGGCGGTCGCGTAGTAGAGCAGCGGCCCGACCTGCCGGAACGTGGGCCCGGTCGGATCGAGCCGGAGCTGGTCGACGAAATCGACGCCCTTGCTCGTGCTCCACACGAGGAGCACGAGGTCGTCCGCGAGCCCATCGAGGTCCCAGTCGGTGCCGTCGGCGCTCTCGTCGACGGCGAGGTACACGCGCTCCTGGACGACCTCGAGGTCGAACGCGGCGACGCCGATCGCGTGCGTCGTCCGGTCGCGCAAGTCGACGGCGAACGCGACGAGATCGTCGGAGACGCCGTCGCCGTTCAGATCCTTGCCGTTGCCGCTCGTCGCCTCGTCCGCGAGATAGGCGAGCCAAGGTCCGCCCACGTCGAAGGGCGCCCCGGCGAGCGTCGCGTGCTTGGTCGAGAAGGCGTCGATCGCGAGCTCGTCCTCCTCGCTGAAGCCGCCGCCACTGCAACCGGCGAACAGGAGCGCGAGGAATGGTGCGAGGAGCGGTGCGAGGAGCGACGGACGGAGCGAGTGGCGCATCGGCGTGGTCGGGCGGCTGGCGAAGGGGGCGACTGTAGCGGAACGGGGGGGCGGATGCGCGGGTGGGGCGGGGGGTCGCGCGCGCGGGCGCGCGCGGGCGCGGGCGCCCGCGGGCGCGGGCGCGGGCGTACGCGCGCGCGTCCCTGCCGTCCCGATCCCCCGCCCGCCCGTCCTGGGGGACGACCGAGGCGCGGCGCCGAAAGTTGCATCGTTGGCCCCCTCGATCTGCCCGCTCCTGCCGTCGCTGGAATCCCGTCGCCGCCGAGCCGATCATGCCGAGCGTGCGCCTCGTCCTCGCGTCCGCGCCCCACGCCGACACGTTCGGCTACTCGATGCCGCCGCCCGGCCTCCTGCGGCTCGGCGGCGCGTGCCGGCGGGCGGGGTTCGACGTCGCGCTCGACGATTTCGCATTCAGGCTCGCGCGCGGCGAGTTGGGCGTCGGCGACGCGATCTTCGACGCGTGTGCCGAGCGGATCCTGCGCGGCGGAGCGCCCGACGTCGTCGGGCTCTCGACCATGGGCGCGACGCTGCCGGCTGCCCTGGCGATCGCCGAGCGCGTCTGCGCGCGGGCGCCGGACGCGTTCGTCGTGCTCGGCGGGCCGGGCGTCGGCGGGCTCGACGCCGCGCTCGTCGAGCGCTTCCCCGCCGTCGACGCCGTCGTGCGCGGCGAGGGCGAGGAGACGCTCGTCGAGCTGCTCGGCGCCCGCGCACGCGGCTCGCGACCCGCCGGCGTCCGCGGCGTCACGTGGCGCGACGCCGGCGGGCTCGTCGTGCGCGAGCCCGACCGGACGCCGCTGCGCGACCTCGCCGAGCTGCCCCCGTACGCGTGGGACCTGCTCCCGCCCCTCGCCGCGTACAAGGCGATCACCGGCGAGGACGAAGGGCTCGTCCCCGTCGACTCCGGCCGCGGCTGCGTCTACGACTGCAGCTTCTGCTCGATCGGCCGCTTCTGGTCGCGCCGCTCCAGGCCGCTGCCGGTCGCGCGCCTCGTCGACGAGGTCGCCGCCGTCGCGGCGATCGAGGGCGGCCGCAGCGCGTACCTGTGCCACGACCTGTTCGGCGCCGACCGCCGCCACGCGCTCGCGTTCTGCACCGCGATGATCGAGCGCGGCGTCGGCGTCCCGTGGGAGGCGCGCGCCCGCGTCGACCACCTCGACGACGAGCTCGTCGGAGCGATGGCGCGCGCCGGCTGCTACCGCGTCCTGCTCGGCATCGAGACCGGCGACGGCGAGGTGCGCAACGCGCACGGCAAGCAGATGCGGGCGGAGCTCGACGTCGTCGCGGCGGTCGAGCGGCTCGTCCGCGCGGGCATCGTGCCGATCCTCTCGTTCCTGCTCGGCCTGCCCGGCGAGGACGACGCGGCGCTCGCGCGCACCTTGGCAGTCGCGGCGCGCGCGGCGCTCGTCGGCGGCGTCAACCTGTCGCTGCACCTGCCCAACCCGCAGCCTGGCTGCGAGCTCGGCGAGCGCTACGGCGAGTCCTCGCGGCCCGTCGAGGCGATCCCGCCCGACATGGCGTGGGGCGCGGGGACGAGCGCGACCGAGCGCGCATACCTCGCCGCCCACCCCGACCTCTTCACCACGTGGTCGCTGCTCACGAGCCTGCCGGGCGGCGAGCCGCGCCTGCGCGCGCTCGCCGACCTCGCGCGGACCGTCCCCGAGCTCCTGACGCGCTACCCGCGCGCTTTCGCCGTCCTGGCGGCGCGTCGGGGCGAGGACGCGCTCGCCCTCGCGCGCGCCTGGCTGGCGAGCGAGCTCGGCTTCGAGGGCTTCGCGCTGCGCGCGCGTGATCGCTGGGTCGACGCGGCGCTGCGCTGGGACCGCGCCGTCCTGCGCGCCGGCGCGCGCGGCCCCGGCGGGGCTGCGGCGCCCCAGCCGCGGCTCGCCGCCGAGCTCGTCGAGCTCGAGCGCGACGTCGTCGCGGCGGTCGCGGTGCTGCGCGACGGCTCCCGGCCGGCCTGGGACGCGAGCGCGGCGCCCCACGTGCTCGCCGTGCTCGCGACCGGCCGCGGAACGCGTACGCTGCGCACGACGACCGACGCCGCGACCCTGCTCCGCGCGCTCGACGGAACGACGCCCCCCGCGGCGCTCGGGCTCGAGAGCGACGCGGGGCGTGCCGCGCTCGAGCGCTGGACCAGCGCCGGCCTGGTTCGCGCCGCCGCCTCTCCCGCCGCCGTCCCCGCTGCCGTCCACGCTCAGAGCCGCCGCCGCACATGATCCGCCACGCCGCCTTCCCGGTCACGCTGGTCTTCCCGCCGCAAGGGCACTTCACGCAGCCCTACCTCGCGCTCCCGTGCTTGAAGGCGTGGCTCGAGGCGCACGGCTTCGACGACGTCGAGCTCGTCGACGCGAGCGTGGAGTCGTACGACTGGCTCCTGTCGCCCGACGTGCTCGCGCGCGCGGCCGAGCGCGTGCGCGCTACGCTGCCGCTCGAGCGCTTCGCGGACGCGGATCGCCTCGACTTCCGCGCGCTCGAGGCGTACCGCGCGGCGGCGGAGAGCGCGGCCAGCGCGGACGCGCTCGTCGCCCGGATCGAAGACGCCAAACGCACGGTGCGCGGCGCGGGCTTCTGGGAGCGCGACGCGTATCCGCGGGCGATGCGGACGCTGTACCACGGTCTGCGGCTCGTGTCGGCGGCGCACTTTCCGACGCAGGTCACGCCCCACAACTTCACGATGGGGTACGCGAACGACCGCTCGCGCGACGTGCTGGCCGCGACCCTCGACGACGAGCAGAACCCCTACCGCGCGTTCTTCCGCGAGCGCCTCCTGCCCCGGCTGGTCTCGCGCCGTCCGCGCGTCGTCGGCCTCAGCGTGATCTACGGCAGCCAGCTCGTGCCCGCGCTCACGCTCGGCCGGATGATCCGCGAGGCGCTGCCCGGCTGCCACGTCACGGCGGGCGGCGGGTTCCTCGCGTACGTCGGCAAGAAGCTGCTCGGCGCGCCGGGGATCGACGCGTGCCTGGACTCGCTCGTCTTCCACGAGGGCGAGGCCCCGCTGCTCGGGCTGTGCGAGGCGCTGCGCGAGGGCGGCGAGCTCGGGGGCATCGGCTCGCTCTCCTGGTACGACCGCAGCGGCGCCGCCGCGCGCGCGGTGCACAACGCTCCCGGCCATCCGATCCGGCTCGACGACGCGCCGCCCCCGCGTTTCGACGGGCTGCCGTTCGCGCTCTACTTCTCGCCGGAGCTCGTGTTGCCGTACGACATCAACCGCGGCTGCTATTACGGCGAATGCACGTTCTGCACGCTGCCCACGGTGATCGGGCCGGGCTACCGCACGCGCCGCGCAGCGACGATCGCGGACCACGTCCTCGCCCTGCGCGACGAGCACGGCGCGCGCTCGTTCAACTTCATCACCGACTGCATGCCGCCGGGGATGATCCGCGACCTGCCGGACGAGCTGCTGGCGCGCGACGCGGGCGTCACGTGGTGGTCGGACGCGCGCGTCGAGCCGAAGGCCTATACGCCCGAGGGCGCGCGCAAGCTGTACGCGTCGGGCTGTCGCAAGCTGCTCTTCGGCTTCGAGACGGCGACGCCGCGGCTCTTGAAGATGATGCAGAAGGGCCAGAGCCTGCGCTCGACGATCGACGTCGCGCGCAACTGCTCGGAGGCGGGGATCAGCGTGACGTTCTACGCGATGGTCGGCTTCCCGAGCGAGACGCGGGAAGAGGCGCGCGCGACGCTCGACTTCCTGATCGAGCACAAGGACGTCGTGCGCGAGGTCAGCCTGCAGACGTTCCACGTCGACGAGGTCGCGCAGACGTACCGCGAGCCGGAACGCTTCGGCATCGAGATCCTCGACGACGCCGACGCCGATCTCCAGCTCTACCACGAGTACCGCGCCTCGCAGGGCATGACGTCGCTCGAGGCGGCGGAGATGTTCGACGAGATGATGGCTGCGTTCCGCGAGCACCTGCCGATGTTCGCGGGCGACAACGTCCTCTACTTCATGCAGAAGAGCCATTACTTCCTGCACCTCGCGCGCGGCACGACGCCCGCCGAGTTCGCGGCCGTCTCGAGCCGCCGCGCCGACGGCCGCGCGTCCGCTCGCCCCGAGTCGCTCGCCGCGCGCTCCGACGTCGTCTGGGTCGACCTGCCCTTCTCGTACACCGCCGCCGTCGAGCGCCTGGCGCACCCGCTCGCCCGCGCGGTCCGCCCCGACTTCCTCACTGGCCGCTACGTCGAGAACGCCGTCGCCGTAGCGGAATCGGCGATCGGCGCCCTGGGCCGCGCTCCCCGCGTGCTCGCGTACGCCGCCGACGAGGCGGAGTTCGTCGAGCTGCGCCCCGACGGCAAGCGCGCCTTCGACGCCATCCGCTCCGCCGGAACCGTCGGCGCCCTGTGCGACGAGCTCGCCCCGACCCCGGCCGCCCGCACCCGCCTCCTCGAGTTCGCCGGCCGCCTCGAGCGGCTGGGCCTCTTCTCCCCCGCCCCCAGAGAGCTCACGACCCGATGAAGAAGCAACCCTCGCCCCAGGACGAGCGCACCCGCCGACCGGACGCGCCCCGCCCCACGACCAAACCGAACGAGCTCGACATCGAGTCGCTCGACCTGACGATCGAGGAGGTGGAGGAGCGGATCAGCCCCAGAGAAACCAACGTGTTCGACAAGTGAACTGGCTGGTTTGAGTGTGCATCGGCCCGAATGCGACTTCGATCTCGGGCCTGCCGCAGGAGCTCAGCTGCGCACCTGGTGCGCCGCCTTCCACTCGGCGACCGACTCGGCCTTGCGCGAGAGCGGGTGGATGCTCCGCTCGCCCGCGTCCTGACGCCACGAGAGCGCCTCGCCGAACGTCAGCCGGCGCGTGACGAAGCCCA
>CAZGTQ010000398.1:0-7241 GCA_964528575.1 uncultured Planctomycetaceae bacterium
CAAGCCGCTCACCGGCGCGCGCATCACCGGCTCGCTCCACATGACGATCCAGACCGCGGTGCTGATCGAGACGCTCGTCGAGCTCGGCGCCAAGGTGCGCTGGGCCTCGTGCAACATCTTCTCGACGCAGGACCACGCCGCTGCGGCGGTCGCGGTCGGCCCGAACGGCAAGCTCGAGAAGGCCGCGGGCGTGCCGGTCTTCGCCTGGAAGGGCGAGACGCTCGAGGAGTACTGGTGGTGCACCGAGCAGGCGCTGACGTGGCCGGACGGCGAGCTGCCGAACATGATTCTCGACGACGGCGGCGACGCGACGCTCATGGTGATCAAGGGCCGCGAGTGGGAGCAGGCGAAGAAGCTCCCGAAGGTCGGGCCGGACGACCAGGCGGACTGGCGCGAGCTCGTCCAGTGCCTCGAGCGCTCGATCGCCCAGAACCCGGGCAAGTGGACCGGCATCGCGGACTCGATCAAGGGCGTGACCGAGGAGACGACGACCGGCGTGCACCGTCTGTACCAGATGCAGAGCGCGGGCACGCTCCCCTTCCCCGCGATGAACGTGAACGACTCGGTGACGAAGTCGAAGTTCGACAACGTCTACGGCTGCCGGCACTCGCTCGTCGACGGGATCATGCGCGCGACCGACGTCATGCTCTCGGGCAAGGTCGCGGTCGTGTGCGGCTACGGCGACGTCGGCAAGGGTTGCGCGCAGTCGTTGCGGGGCCAGGGCGCGCGCGTGATCGTCACGGAGATCGACCCGATCTGCGCGCTCCAGGCGCTCATGGAGGGCTACGAGGTCAAGACGATCGAGGACGTGATCCACGAGGCCGACATCTACGTCACGACGACGGGCAACTTCAGCGTGCTCACCGCGGACCACATGGCGCGGATGAAGCACAACGCGATCGTCGGCAACATCGGCCACTTCGACAACGAGATCGACATGGCCGGCCTGGCGAAGGTCAAGGGCATCCGGCGCGAGAACATCAAGCCGCAGGTCGACCACTGGATCTTCCCCGACGGCCACGGCGTGATCGTCCTGGCCGAGGGGCGCCTGCTCAACCTCGGTTGCGCGACCGGCCACCCGAGCTTCGTGATGTCGAACTCGTTCTCGAACCAGGTGATGGCGCAGATCGAGCTCTTCACGAAGTCCGACGACTACGACAACGCGGTCTACGTCCTGCCCAAGCAGCTCGACGAGAAGGTCGCGCGCATGCACCTCGCCAAGCTCGGCGCGAAGCTCACGCAGCTCACGCCCGCCCAGGCCGAGTACCTCGGCGTCCCGGTCGAGGGCCCGTACAAGCCCAACCACTACCGCTACTAGGCGGCACGGCTCGAGCGCGTCCGGCGCTCCGCTCGCGCGGAGCGCAGGACGCGCCGCGGGTCTACTCGACCACCGGCACGCGCACGACGACCCGCTCGCCGCCGCGCAGCAGCTCGACGTCGACCTCGTCTCCCGGCTCGCGCGTGAGACGCCACCACGCGTGCACGTGGTCGACCGAGCGGAAGTCGCGCTGCCCGCCGAGGGCGACGACGACGTCGCCCTCGCGCACGCCCGCGCGCGCGGCCGCCTCGCCGAAACGACGGTTGTCCCCCCACGTGACGAGATAGCCGACCTCGAACGCGAACGCGCCGGCGGCGAGCCCGAGCGCGACCTTGCGCTCCGCCGTCAGCTCCGGGCCGCCGAACCCCATCGCGGGCACGAGGCCCCACTTGAACGGCCGCCACGAGAATTCCAGCGGCGTCCCCGCCTTCCAACCCGGCGCAAGCGCGAGCTCGGTCTCGCGCTCCTCGTCGCCGCGCCGGTACGCGACGCGCAGCGGACCGCCGGCGCTCGGATGGCGCTCGAGCGTCCACGCGAGATCGGACACCGTCAGCACGCGCTGCTCGCCGACGCGCGCGAGCCGGTCCCCCGTCGCGAGTCCCGCCGCTTCAGCCGGCGAGCCCGGCTCGACGGAGACGAGGAGCTCCTGCTCGATCGCGTCGAGGTCGATGCCGATGCGCGCGGGCGGCGGATGGATCCAGACGTCCTTCGCGTCCCACGTGCCGCGCGCGACCCCGTCCTCGTAGAGCGCGGGGAAGACGCTGTGGCAGTGGATGCACTCGCCCTTGTCGCGCTTCGCGAACGCGGGGACGTCCTCGATCGCGCGTGGCTCGCGCCGCGGCGCCGGATCCCGATCGGCGTCGGGACGCGCGCCGTACGCCGCGTGCTCGTCGAGCGTCGCGCGCAGCACGCGCTCGAACGACTTCATCCCGAGCCAGCGATCCGCCCCGCGCCAGTCGCGCCCGCCGTAGCGGTGGTACACGTGCCCGTCTGGGTGCATGAGCAGCACCGCGAACGTCAGGTCGTAGTCGAACCGGAACAGCTCGAGGTCGACGCCGCGCATGTCGACGACGCGCGCGCGGACGTAGCGCTCGTACAGATCTTCGAGGTGCTGAGGCGGACGGACGACCTGCCCGTCGAAGGACGCACAGTCCCTTCAACGCTCTCAGCGAAAGACGAGCAGGACCGGCCGCCCGCTCTCGCGCGCCGCGGCAAACGCGTCGTCGAGGTCGAGGAACCACTCGGGCTCGCGCGCGGGCGCCGCGAGGGCCGCCAGGCCGAGCACGAGGACGAGCGCGAGGAGCAAGATGCGCGGCATGCGCGCCAGTCTACCCGACCGACTACTCCTCGCGCAGGAGCGGGACGACGACGCGCACGACTTCGCCGCGCCGCACGTCGAGCTCGAAGCCGTCGATCGGCGCGTAACCCTCGATCGGGCCTCGGCTCGACAGCGCATAGCGCCCCGGCTCCCCGAACCACAGATGATCGATGCTCCGCGCGATGTCGTGCGCGCCGCTCTCGACGTGCCGCGCGCCGAGCCGCCAGTCCCAGCTCCACGGCACGACCGTAACGCCGTCGACGAAGACGAAGCGCGCGCCCGTGCGCCGCCGGACGTCGAGCTCGAGCTCGTTCTGCCCGGGGAGCACGACGAGCGGCGCGTACGGATGAACGAGCTCCCAGCGCTCGCCGCGCAACGCGATCTCGAGCTCGCCCGCCGGCGCGACCCAGCGGAAGACGCCGTCCTGCGCGACGAGCGTGCGCGAGACCCACCCCTCGGTCCCCTCGAGCCGCGGCCCGTTCCAGTGCAGCACGTCGACGTCGGCGAGCTCGTTCGTGTCGGCGTCGACCGGCCGCAGCTCGACGAGCGCGGCCTCGGGCAGCTCGATCCGAGCCGAGCGCAGGCCCGCGGCGCCGACATCGAAGCTCGCGCGCCAGTCCGGCGGGGCGACGACGACCTCCCACGCGCCGGCGAACGGGAGCTCGAGCGCGAACGGCCGCTCGCGTCCCGCTCCGCCCACGGCGTGACGCACGGCCGGCTGCGCGACGCTCGTTCCCGTCCACGACTTCGTCGCGCCGCGCGCGACGAAGCGCAGCTCGAGCGGCGGCTCGCCCCACGACGGCGGCACGACGACGACGCCCTCGAACGGCACGTCGCGCGCGGGGGCGTCCGCGGAGACGCCGATCAGCGCCGCGGTGCGCCGGCCCGCCGCGACCTCCGTGCGCGTCTCGCCCAACACGATCGCCGCCTCCATCCAGCCGAGCTCGAGCCGGGCGCGGTACCAGCCCGGCGGGAGCGCGTCGAATGACACGCGCTCGCCCTCGGCGGCGCGCTCGACGTCGGGGTAGTCCCAGAGCCCCGGGTCCTCGCCGTCGCGCTCGAGCCGCAGCACGGCGCGCAGCGCCGGGTCGTAGCCGGCGAGCTCGACGTCGAGCGCGCCTGCGCGCTCGAGCGCGACCGTGTGCTCGCCGCCGTGCTCGTGGTCGATGACCGCGAGCGCGTACGCGTGGTCCGGCGCGCGCACCCAGAAGCTCTGCGCCGGGCGGCCGAGCAGGCGCGGCGGCGCCGGGAGGTCGAGCGGAGAGCGCGCGCCCGCGACGAGCGGCGGGCCCGCGGGGGGCGCGCCCGGATGGATCGCGCGCTGGTCGTGGTAGTACGGCCCCGCCGCGAAGACGTCGACGCCGTCCAGGTGCGCGCGCGTCTGGGCATCGACGACGTGCAGCGTCGCCGCGCGCACCACGTGGCCGCGCACTTCGAGCTCGCGCTCGCGCAGGCCGTCGTGGACGGGGCCCTGGTCGGGCTCGACGAGCAGGACGCGACCGCCGAGCTCGAGCTCCTGCACGAAGAGGAAGTCGCCCGCGCGCGCCTCGAGCTCGAAGCGGCCCGCTCGCACGGCGAGCTCGCGCTCGCCGACGGGCTCGTTGTCGCGGCTGAGGACGATCACGACGCGGCCGTCCTCCTCGCGCCGTTCCTCTCCGCTCGGCAGCACGGCGATCGCGCGACCGCGGACGCGGACGGTGCGCGGCGGCGTATCCCAGTCGAGCAGCGGCGCGGCGCGCGGGGGCTCGTCGCGCGGCAGCGGCGCGAGCGGCGGCGCGGGAGCGCGCGCCGCGGGCGTCGCGTCGCCGCGCGCGGCGAGCGGCGTGGGATCGGACGCGGGGTCCTGCTGCGCCGACGCCGGGCGCAGCGCCAGGTCGGCGTCGCGCGCCTCGCGGCCGAGCAGCAGCGTGAGCGCGACCAGCCCACCGAGCGCGAGCCCCGCGCACGCGATGCGTCCGCCGCGGCTCACGTGACGCTCCGCTTTGCTCGCCCGCACCAGCCCGTGGCTTGGCACCATCTCGCCATGAGCACCGTCACGTCCCGCAATGTACGCCGCCCGCTCCTCGCTGTCGCGCTCGCCGCCTTCGCGAGCCTCTGCGTCGCGTTCGCGCCCGCCGCGAGCCCGCGCGACGACGGGCCGCTGCACGACGCGATGGAAGAGCTGGGCGATCACCTGAAGACGATCGTGAAGTCGCTCGACGATCCCGAGGCGAAGGACGCGCGCCTCGCGGCGGTCGCCCGGATGCAGTCGCTCGTGCTCGTCGCGAAGCTCGAGCAGCCGAGCAACATGGCGGAGACTCCCGAGGCCGAGCGCGCGGCGCACGCGGTCGCGTTCCGCCGCGACCTCGCTAAGCTGCTCGGGGAGCTCGCCGACCTCGAGCTCGAGCTGATCGACGACGAGAACGATGCGGCGATGGAGCGCATCAAGGGCTCGCTCTACACGCTGCGCGAGGCTGCGCACGCGCGCTATCGCAAGCCGAAGCGCCGGTGACGGCGCCGGCGACGGCGCCGGTGACGCGCCGTCGCTACCAGCGCTCGCCCGCCGCGTTCGCGCCGTCGCAGGACGGGCAGCGGTCGCCGAAGCGCCTCTGCATCTCGGAGCCCTGCAGCGCCGCCATGCCCTGCTTGCGCCCCGCTTCGATCGCCGCGCGCATCTCGCCGCGCTCGTCGTCGCTCATGCGCAGGCGGTCGTAGCGGCGGTCGCACCAACGCCGGACGAGCGTCTCGAACATCTCGGACCGGGTGAGCCGGTCGACGCTCACGAGCTGCGCGTGCTCGTCCTCGGAGAGCCCGGGGCCGAAGCCGCGCGGGTCGTCCTGTTCGTCGCTCCCGCGGACCTTGAGCCAGGCTCCGATACGCGGGCCGCGGCCGTACACGAGGAGCGCGTCGCGGATCGGGCCGCAGATCGGGCAGCCGGGCACGAACAGGCCGGGCTCGCCGACGAGCTCGTCGGCGGCGAGCACGCTCTCGACGGCGCTCGGCCGCACGCCGTCCTCGTAGAGGCCCTCGAGGACGGCGAAGAACAAGAACTGCGAGCGCTCCTCGGGAGCGGGAGCGGCGTCCGGGCCCGTCCCGACGGACGCGCAAAGGGCCAGGGCGAGCGCTCCTGCGATGGTCTTCTTCGTCATGGCGATGTTCCTCGGGGCCACGACGAGCGGGCTGCCGCTCCTGTTAGCGCACTACGGTACGAGCTGGATCGGGACCGCGTTGCTCGCGTGCACCGTGAGCAGCACGATCGGGTTCACGACAACGTACGCGTGCCACAGCGTGACGCCCGCGAGGCTCGGATTCAGCGCGCCCGGCGCCAGCGAGATTTGAGCGGTCGCGGTGCCGTCGGCCGCGAGCGTGCCCAACGTGTTCACGAACGGCGGCTGGTTCGCGCCGAGGAGCGTGAACGTGAAGTACGGGTCCGGGAGGGCGAGCGGGACGACGACCTCGTTGATCGGGAAGCCCGGCGACGTGCCGCTCGCGGATCCGAGCAGGAGGTACGGCTGCGCGACGACCGGCGCGGCGAGCGAGAACGTCGCGTTCCCGCCGTTCGCGATCGAGAGCGTGTCGACGTCGACCGCGAGGCCGCGCGCGGGGAACAGGATCCACACCGCGCCGTGGTCGGGGCCGCCGGCGTCGGCGAATTGCGCCGAGATGGCGATGTCGCTGACGCCGTCGCCGTCGACGTCGCCCAGGCCCGCGGCCTCGCCCCCGAACTGGTCGCCCCCGGCGAGCGAGTCGCCGAATCCGCCGCTCCCCTCGCCGATCTTCGACTGGTCGACGACGGTCCCGAGCGGGCCCAGGAACACGATCCACGCCGCGCCGGCGCCGTTGCCGCCCGAGTCGTCCCCCTGCGCGCCGACGAGCAGGTCGACCGTGCCGTTCGAGTCGAGGTCGTCGAGCGCCGCGACCGACGAGCCGAACGCGTCGCCGGCGGAGAGAGCGCCGCCGAACGCGCCTTGTTGCGCGCTGATCTTCGCTGCCGACGCCACGGTCCCGTCGGCCGCCAGCGACAGCACCCAGACCGCTCCGGTGTCGTCGCCCGGTCCGTCGTCGTCGCGCTCGGCCCCCACCGCGAGCTCGCTGGTGCCGTCGCCGTCGAGGTCGCCGAGCGACGCGAGCGAGCGGCCGAAGCGATCGCCGGCGTCGAGCGGCCCGAGGAATTGGCCCTGCGTGGCGCTGATCTTCGTGCTCGCCTTCACCGTGCCGTCGGCGTTCAGGAACAGGATCCACACGGCGCCCGCGTCGGTCCCCGGCCCGTCGTCGTCGCGGTACGCGCCGACCGCCAGCTCACCCACCAAGTCGCCGTCGAGGTCCGGCAGCGGTGCGAGCGCGCGGCCGAAGCGGTCGTTGTCGCGGAGCGTGCCACCGAACCCGCCGCTCCCCTCACCGATCACGACGAACGATTTGACGCTCCCCGTCCCGTCGAGGAAGAGCACATACACGACGCCCTCGTTCGTCCCCGCCCCCTCGGTTCGGTTCGCGCCGACCGCGATCTCCGGGTTCTGATCGCCGTCGAGGTCGCCCAGGCACGCGATCGAGCGCCCGAACGAGCCCGCCGCCTCGAGCGTCCCCGCGGGGATCCCGCCGACGCCGTCCGCGATCTTCTGCGTGCCG
>CAZGTQ010000399.1:0-2209 GCA_964528575.1 uncultured Planctomycetaceae bacterium
AGCTCCGGCGCGCCGAAGAACGTCCACAGCATCCACGACCAGCACGGCGGGATCAGGATCGCGCACGCCGCGAGCGCGCGCCCGCGGATCGGTCGGCTCGCCCGCGCGATGCGCACGGCCGCGACGACGCCGAGCGCGAACGCGAGCGCGAGCAACGCCAAGGTCGGCCGCAGCAGCGCCGGCAGATCGTCGACGTGGAACGAGACGGCGACGTGAAGCGCGACGAGGAAGCCCGATTGCGTCGCGAGTGCGAGCGTCGCGAGGCCCGCGAGCGCCCACGCCGAGAAGTGCCCCTCACGCTTGCGTCCGAGCCACGCGGCGAGCGCGGCTCCACCGACGAGCGCGCCGGCGAAGACCGCCGCGCCGGGCCCGTAGACCGCCTCGAAGGCTGCGGGGAGCGCCACGGTCCGAGAATACCCGGCGAGCCGGATCCGCGCCCGGCGAGCGGGGCCCGGAGGAGGACGAGCGAAACTTCGGAGCCCGCCGCGCGTAGGGTTCCCGTATGCCGAAGCCCGCCCTGGCCGCCGCCGCGCTGGCGCTCGCCGCCGCGGCCGTCGCGCTCGTGCTCGTGCTCGCGTCGCGCACCAGCCCCACAGCCGCGATACCGGCCCCCGCGCCGGACGCCGCGGCGCGCGCGGCCCGGCCGCAGGCCACGCTCGCGGCCGGCGAGCCGGTCGAGCCGCCCCGCGTCGCCCGCTCGGTCGCGCTCTCGTCGTCGCTCGGGATCGAGCTCGTCGAGCCCGAGGAGCTGTGCCGCGGCGAATGGCGAGCGCTCGCGCTCGAGAGCGGCGCCGCGCGCGTCCACGCCGACGCGACGCACGTGCGCGTCGCCGGCCACGTCGCGCAGGCGCTCGGGCCGGACGCGCGCGCGGTCGTGCTCGAGCCCGGCGATGCGCTCACCGTCGCGCACGAGGATCTCGCGGCGCGCCTCGGCGCGGTGCGCGTGCGCGTGCTGCGCGAGCGCTGGACCGAGCCGGGCGGCGCGGTCGCGTGGGGCCTCGACGCGCACGGCGCGTGGCACCTCGCGCTCGACCGCGAGCGGGTCGACTCGGAGCGTACGGTGGCGCGCGCCGAGCTCGTGCTCGGGCGGCACAGCAGTCTGTTCGCTCGGCTCCGGCGCGGTTCCCGGGGACGCGTCGAGCCCGAGCTCGTGCCGAGCGCTCCGCTCGAGCTCGCGTACGCGCCGGGCGAGGCGGCGCCCGAATCGCTCGTCGTCGGCGTGTGGGGGGTGCACGAGCGGCGCACGAGCGGCGAGGGGGACTGGGGGAGCTGGACGCTCCTCGAGTCGCTCGTGCTCGACGCGGAGACGGTCGTCGGGGCGGACGGCGGGACGTGGCCGGACGTCCCGCTCGGCACCGACGTGCGCTTCCTGGTGGAGCACGAGGACGGCATCTTCCCTTCGTATGTGGCCGCTGACGTCGAGCACGACGGCGCGCCGTGGACGCTGCACGTCGCCGACATCGAGCTGAGCGGCGCGCTCGTCCTTCCTCTCGGCGCGCGCGGCCACGAGATCGACGTGAAAGCGAGTCTCACCGAGGCCCCGGGCGCGTGGGCGTCGGAGCGCTTCGACGCGGACGGACGCAGCCGTCGAGACCGCGAGACGGCGAGCGATCCGCCCTGGCTCTTCCGCCTTCCGCTGCGGCTCCATGCGCTGCGCCGCTCCGGCGAGCCCCCAGGGACGATGCGGGTCGTGCTGGACGTGAGCGACCAGCAGGCGAAGCAAGCCCTGTTGCGCGAGACGTTCGAGGTGAGCTTCGCTGCGCACCAACACCTCGGGGCGCTCGTGATCGAGGGTCCGCTCCCCGACCTCGTGCTCGGGCGTGGCCACCGCATGCCCGACGATCTGACGAGCTGGTCGGCGCGGCCGCTCGGCACGGCGCTGTCCGACGAGCGCGCGGTCGTGTCGAGCGAGCCGGGAGCGGACGGCGAGCTCCGCGTCTTCCTCCGCGGCGGTCTCTCGGGCGGCGAGCACGTCGTGTTGCGCAGCGGCGACGACGAGGGCGTGCTCTTCGAGCGCGGTGACGAGGGACGTTGGAAGCGTGTGCGCTCCCACGCGTACCGCGTCCGCCTCGCGATCGACGCGCTGCCTGCGGGCGCGCACGGCGTGCACGTCGGCTGGTTCTTCGGTGGCCGGGAGCACTGGCTCGCGTGGATCGACGCGAGCGACGTGCCGCTCGAGCGCGAGCTCGCCTTCCACGCGCCCGCGGAC
>CAZGTQ010000400.1:0-7627 GCA_964528575.1 uncultured Planctomycetaceae bacterium
GCGAGCGCGCGCAGCGGCGCCGGCGCGCGGTCGTACGCGAGGTCGAGGTCGCCGCCGAACACGCGCGCGGCGAGCGGGAGGCGGCGCGCGCGGCACGCGAGCGCGACGAGCGGGCCCGCGCGCAGGAAGGCGCCGGCGGACGCGTTGAAGAGCACCGCGTCGAAGCGGCCGCCGCGCGCGAGCAGCGTCACGAGCAGCTTGGCGAGCGCGCCGAGGCCCACGAGCGCGCGCAGCGGAGCGGCGCGGTGCGCGTGCGGCCGAGCTGTGTCGAAGACCTCGAGCGCGAGGCCGTCGTCGCGCGCGAGGTCGCGCACGAGGTGCGCGAACGAGACCTTGGTGCCGCCGACGACGTCGCGCGGCGTCGGCAGCGGGCCGATCGCGAGCAGGCGCGTCTTCATGCCGCCACCTCGAAGCGCTCCATCCAGCGCCCGACGAGCGCGAGCGTCCACGCGCGCGCGGCCGCGCCCTGCGCGCTCGTCCGGCCCGGGTCCGCGTGCGCGCGGCGGCCGCGCTCGAGCACGCCGGCGAGCGCGCGCGCGTCGAACAGCTCCGCGGCGCGCGAGCGCGGCCCCAGCAGATCGTGCGCGAGCTCCCAGAACTCGGCGCCCAGCCAGGCCGACAGCGGCAGCGTGAACCCCTGCTTCTCGTGCTCGTACACCGCCGCCGGCAGGCGGTCGCGCCCGGCCGCGCGCAGACAGCGCTTGCCCTCGGCGCCGCGCATCTTGTGCTCGAGCGGCAGGCGCGCCGCGAGCGCGACGATGCGCCGGTCGAGCAGCGGCACGCGCACCTCGAGGCTCGCGGCCATGCTCATCCGGTCGACCTTCGCGAGGATCGCGGCCGGCAGGTACGTGCGCGCGAGCACGGCGAGCGTGAACTCCTCCGGCGACAGCCCGTCGAGCTCAGCGCCCGCGTCGGGTAGCCACGCGCGCAGCGTCGCGTCCGCGCGCGCGCCGACGAGCTCGGCCGCCTCGTCGTGCGACCACAGGCTCATCAGGCGCCGCACCTGCTCGAGCGGCTCGAAAAACGTCAGGTCGAGCCCCTTGCGCGCCCGCCGCACGCGCGTCGCGACGCCGCCGCGCGCGAACGGCGCGAAGCCGGCGAGCACCGCCTGGCCGGCACGCCGCACGAGGCGCGGCGTGCGCTCGCCGACGCGCCGTACGCGCGCCGCCCAGCGCACATGGTCGTAGCCGCCGAACAGCTCGTCGCCGCCGTCGCCCGACAGCGCGACCTTGACGTGCTCGCGCGCGAGGCGCGACACGACGAGCGTCGGGATGCACGACAGGTCGGTGAGCGGCTGGCCGACGTGGTCGACGATCGTGTCGAAGAGCGCGACGTCGAAGCCGTCGCGCTCGACGCGCACCTCGTGGTGCGCGGTGCCGAGGTGGCGCGCGACCGCGCGTGCGAGCGCGCTCTCGTCGTACGCGGGGTCGTCGAAGCCGACGCTGAAGCTCGCGATCGGCCCGTCGCTCGCCGCCGCCGCGTACGCCGCGACGGTGCTCGAATCGATGCCGCCCGAGAGGAATACGCCGACGGGCACGTCCGCGACGAGCTGCGAGCGCACGGTCTCGTCGAGCAGGCGGCGCAGTTCGGCGACCGCCTCGTCCTCGTCCGCGATCGGCTCCGCGCTTCGCGCGGCGTCCGCGTAGCGGCGCACCGTGATCGCGCCGTCGCGCCACGTCAACAGATGTCCCGGCGGGAGCTGGCGCACGCCTGCGAACATCGTCCACGGGTCGACGACGCACCGGTCGACGAGCAGCATCGCGAGCGAGCTGCGGTCGACGACGCGCGGCACGGCCGGATGCGCGAGCAGCGCTCCGAGCTCGGAGGCGAACACGAGGTCGCCGCCGGGCGTCGCGTACCAGAACAGCGGCTTGATGCCGATCGGGTCGCGCGCGAGGTGCACCGTGCGCTCGTCGCGATCCACGATCGCGAACGCGAACATCCCGTTGAGGTCGTCGAGCGCGCGCTCGCCCCGCGCCGCCCACGCGCGCAGGAGCACCTCGGTGTCCGAGTCGGTCCGAAAGCGCGCGCCCTGCGCCTCGAGCCGCGCGCGCAGCGCGCGGAAGTCGTACAGCTCGCCGTTGTAGACGAGCGTCGTGCGCCCGTCCTCGGTGCTCATCGGCTGCGCGCCGTTCGAGAGGTCGACGATCGCGAGGCGGCGCATACCGACCTGCGCGCAGCCCGCGTCGTGGACGCCGCCCGAGTCGGGCCCGCGGTGCACGAGCGCCGCGCTCATCCGCTCGACGACGCTCGTTCCGCACGCTGCCGCGCCCGTTGCGCCGGAGCGCAGCGCCTGTCCGACGATCCCGCACATCAGACGAGCCCCGCGCCGGACAGCTCGTGGGCGCCGAGGCCGACGAGCGCGAGGACCATCGCGGCGAGCGCGGCGACGCGCCAGCGCGGGAGCACGGAGGCGTCGAGGCGGCGCACCTCGACGACGACGAGCGCGAGCTCGGCGAGTCGGCCGCACAGGTACGCGGCGAGCGCGCCCCGCACGCCGTATGAGGGGATCGCGGCGACGGCGACGCTCGCGCAGACGACGGCCGCGACGAAGTACGCGCGGCGGTGCGTGCGCCAGTCGCCGCACGCGCGCTGCCACGGCGTGATCAGGAAGCCGAACAGATGCACGAAGACCGCGACGAGCACGAGGACCATGACGTCGCTCGCGCCGGCGAAGCGCGGACCGAGCAGGAGCGCGACGAGCTCCTCGTGGAACGCGATCGCGCACGCGAGCGCGGCGAAGTAGGCGAGCGCGATCCACGACGACGCGCGCACGAAGCGGCGCGCCGCTTCCGCGTGGCCCTGTTCGGCGAGCACGCGCGACAGCGCCGGTAGCAGGATCGTCCCGAGCGCCGTGCTGACGATGTTGATCTTGACGACGACGTCGACCTGCGCCGCGTACCGGCCGAACGTCTCTTCGTCGACGTGGCGCTGCAGGAGCACACGGTCGACGCCGACGACGACAGCGGACGCGAGGGCGAAGAGCGCGACGTCCGTGCACGCGGCGCGGTGGCGCGCGAGCAGCGCGAACGCGGAGCGTCGCGGCGCGGGCGGCGCGCTCGTGGGCGGCGCGAGTCGGCGCAGCGCGACGAGGATCGCGAGGTTCGCTCCGGCGAACGCGACGACCCACGCGTGCCGTCCGAGCGGATGGAACGACGCGGCGAGCACGAGAAGCAGCGCGAGCGTCCAGAAGCCGTTGCGCACCGCTCCCGCGGTCCCGACGCGGCCGCAGGCGGCGAGCGCGGCGTACGGCGGCGAGGCGAGCGCGTGCAGCGCGACGGCCGCGGCGAGGCCCGCCGCGACGAGCGGCGTGAAGGCGAACAGGCCGACGCCGAGCGCGAGCGGCGCGAGCACGAGCGCGCCGGCGAGCGCGAGCGGACGCAGGTCGCCGGTCGCGCGGTCGCGCGCGAGCTCGCGCACGAGCACGGGGCGCACCGGATCGAGGTTCGAGAGCAGGCCGAGCGCGAGCACGAAGAGCGAGAGGCGGCCGTAGCCCGCCGGACCGAGGTTGCGCGCGAGGACCGGCAAACACGCGAGGCCGACGAGGCCGACGACGAGGTGGCTCCCCAGCAGCGAGGAGAGGTTGCCCAGCGCTCCGCCCGGGGCGCCGAGCGCCGCGGGAGCGGGCGCCGAGCCCTCGGGCGCCCCCAGGGCGCCCACCGAAGCCGTGCGCATCTGCTCTTCCTTCCGGGCCGCGCGTCCGGCGCGGGACACGCGCTCCTTCGGCAGGAACCGCTCTTCGCTTGAGGCCCGGGGGCGCTCGGGCGGAGGG
The DNA here is from genome assembly GCA_964528575.1 of uncultured Planctomycetaceae bacterium. GTDB lineage: Bacteria > Planctomycetota > UBA1135 > UBA1135 > CAZGTQ01. Next base: position 3,773 of record CAZGTQ010000400.1, read on the forward strand.
CGTCTCGCCCTCGAGATCTTCATCGAACGACCACGCCGAGCCGCTCATCCTGCGGCGCGCTCGCGCCGATAGGCCCGTCATGCCGGTTCCCACCCGCCAACGTCCCGTGCCGGAGAGAGACGTCGGCGAGCGCGCCGCGCGCGCGGCCGAGATTCGCGTGCTCGAGCGCGTCGTGTCGCCCGAGACGTTCGAGCACCTCTGCGACTGGGACGCGGCGCTGCCCGCGCGCTGGTACGTGCGCCGCGGCCGCCGCTGCGTCGACCTCGCGCTCCTCGCGCTGGTCCTGCCGCTCGCGCTCGTGCCGCTCGCCCTCGTCGCGCTCGCGAACCTCGCTGCGTTCCGCGACCCGCGCAAAGTCCTCTACGTCCAGCCGCGCGTCGGCTGGCGCGGCCGCATCTTCCGCATCTACAAGTTCCGCACGATGCGCGACGTGCCGGTGGGCGCGGCCGAGTCGGCCACGGCATCCGCCATGGCCTCGTGGTCGAGCGGAGCGGACCGCGCGCGCGTCACCCGCCTGGGGCGCCTGCTGCGCAACACGCACCTCGACGAGCTCCCGCAGCTCCTCAACGTCGTGCGCGGCGAGATGAGCTTCATCGGCCCGCGCCCGGAGATGGTCGAGGTCGAGGCGTGGGCGAGCGAGCACGTGCCCGGCTTCTCGCGCCGGCTCGCGATCCGCCCCGGCGTCACCGGCTGGGCACAGATCACGCAGGGCTACACCGGCATGTGCGTCCACGCCTACCGCGAGAAGCTGGCGGCGAACGAGCGCTATCTGCGCGAGGCGTCGCCGGCGAAGGATCTCGAGATCGTCGTGCGCACGGCGCTGTGGATGCTGCGCGGCCGCGGCTGGGGCTGGCGCAGCCAGGCCGCAGCGAGCGCGGATCGAAGTGCGGATGGGTGAACTTCGGAGGAGGTGAAGTGCGGAGGGGTACGGTGGCGGGGACCGAGCCGCACCCCCCCGCGTCTCCGACGGCGTAGGCCGGCGGAGGGTCTCCCACGAAGATCGCGTCCGTCTCGATTCTGGCACCCGCGCGGCGAAATAGGAAGTTGCAACAGGGCGTCGAAGCCGCCCTCGCGAGCTCCGCGGGCTGGCGCGCGCGCGGCCGATCGGGTTCCGTAGGGGAGGTACGCCACCCCAAGGAGGACCCGTCCGTGATGTCCGACCCTCTCCGCGCGAGCGCCGCCGCGGCCGCGTTCGTTCTCGCCGCCGCCTGCGTCGCGGGCTCGCCCGAGCCCGCGGGCGACGTCGCGCTCGCCCCCGCGTCGGCCGAGCCCGCCCCCGAAGGCGCGCTCTTCCACGACGACCTGCGGGCGATCGCGGCGCAGTACCGGGGCTACGGCCGGCTCGACGACGAGGGGCGTTGGGCGCCCTTGTTGTGCCGGTTGCCGCGCACGGGCGAGGCGCGGGAGAGCGACGCGGACGCGGGGGCGCACGGGCGCAAGCTGTACACGCTGTACGTCCAGGACCCGCTCGCGTATGCCGCGGTCGTGCCGCCGGCCTGGGAAGAGCCGCTCGTGCTCGACGGCTGGGACCAGGTGATCGTGAAGGAGTCGTGGGTCCCGGCGCCCTGGGACGGCGATCTGCAGGCTTGGGAGCGCTGGAACCGCGACGAGAGCTGGGGGCCGAGCGGCCTGCGGCCGGCGCGGCGCGGCGGCGCGTTCTGGAAGGCGGACGAGCTGTTCGCGCTCTTCGTGATGGCGCGCACGAACCCGGCCGCGCCGGGCACCGACGAGGGCTGGATCTACGGGATCGTCTCGCCCGAGGGCGAGGTGCGCGCGGCCGGGCGCGTGGACGCTTGCATCGGCTGCCACGCGTCGGCGCCGCGCGGGCGGCTGTTCGGGCCGCCGGATCTGCCGGACTACGTGCCGCTGGCGGCGCAAGCCGAGGGGGACCGGTGAGGGCGCCCGTGCCCGCGCTCGCCGCGCTCGTCTGCTGCTCGCTCGCCGCCGCGCCGCGGACGCCGACGCTCGAGACCGCGGCGGCGGACGAGCTCGCGCCCACCGTTGCGCGCATCCTGCGCGCGGCGCTCGTCGAGGGCGAGACGTACCCGAAGCTGCGCGAGCTGTGCTCGGTCGCGCCGCATCGCCTGTCGGGCTCGCCCGGCGCCGCGGCCGCGGTCGAGTGGGCGAAGCTCGCGATGGAGCGCGACGGGCTCGAGAACGTGCGGCTCGAGCCGTGCACGGTGCCGCGTTGGGAGCGCGGCGACGTCGAGCTGCTGCGCATCGTGGGTCCGGCGGCGCGCGCGGGCGAGGAGCTGCCGATCCTCGCGCTCGGCGGCAGCGTCGCGACGCCGCCGGGCGGGATCACGGCGGAGGTCGTCGTCGTGCGCGGGTTCGACGAGCTCGAAGCGCGCGCGGACGAGGTCGCGGGGCGCATCGTGCTGTTCGACCGGCCGATGGACCCGGGCGAGCTCGACCCGATGCGCGCGTACGGCGGCGCGGTCGACCAGCGCGTGCGCGGCGCGGTCGAGGCCGCGCGCCGCGGAGCGGTGGCCGCGATCGTGCGCTCGCTGACGACCGCGTTCGACGACGTGCCGCACACGGGCGGCGTGCGCTACGCGGACGGCGTGCCGAGGATCCCCGCGGCCGCGGTCGGCACGCGCGGCGCGACCCGCATCGCGGAGCTCGTCGCACGCGGCGACGGGCCGCTGCTCCACCTCGAGCTCGACTGCCGCACGCATCCGGACGCGCAGTCGTACAACGTCGTCGGCGAGCTCGTCGGGAGCGAGCTGCCGGACGAGATCGTGATCGTCAGCGGGCACCTCGACGGCTGGGACGTCGGCGAGGGAGCGCACGACGACGGCGCCGGCTGCTGCCAGGCGATCGAGGTCGCGCGCCTGCTCGCGGCGCTCGATCTGCGCGCGCGCCGCACGATCCGCGTCGTGCTGTGGATGAACGAGGAGAACGGCCTCGCGGGCGCGCGCGCCTACCGCGCGGCCCACGCGGACGAGCTCGCCGACCACGTGCTCGCGATCGAGTCCGACAGCGGCGGCTTCGTCCCGCGCGGCTTCACCACCGACGCGGGTCCCGCGGCGCGCGCGTTCCTCGAGCGCGTCGCGGCGCTCCTCGCCGACGCGGGCGCCGAGCGCGTGTGGACCGGGAGCGGCGGAGCGGACGTCGGCGTGCTCGCCCCCGACGGCGTGACGACGCTCGGCCTGCGCCCCGACCGCCAACGCTACTTCGACCTGCACCACTCGGCCCGCGACGTCTTCGCCGAGGTCAGCCGCCGCGAGCTCGAGCTCGGCACCGCGGCCCTCGCTGTGATCGCCTGGGCCGTCGCCGACCGCCCGGAGCGCCTGCCGCGGAACTGAGCCTTCAGCAGGTCGTCTCCCAGCGGGTCGTCGCGCGGCGGGTGCGTCGACCCTTGCTCCGCGCGATTTCGGAAATCGCTCAAGAGCGCCAGGTCGGGCTGACGATGTCCCGAGGCGGCGGCTGCGGGCTCGGCCGCCGTCGCTCGCAATGAACCCGATCCGACGACCCTACCGGACGTCGCGCGCCGGAGTGACCCTGCTCGAGCTCATCGTCGTGATGACGCTCCTGCTCGTCTCGACGAGCATCCTCTCGAGCATGATCGTTCCCGTCTCCCGCCAGCGCGAGATCAACCGCGACAACGCGATCGCCGCGGACGCGGCGCGCTCCGTGCTCGAGACGATGCGCGCCCAGCCGTTCGACGAGATCTTCGCGCGCTACAACGCCGACGCTTCGGACGATCCGGCGGACGCCGACCCGATCCCGGGCGCGGGCTTCGCGGTGCCGGGGCTCGAGCTCCAGCCGGGCGATCCCGACGGGCTCGCCGGCCGCGTCGAGCTCCCGATGATCGGCGACGAGCTGCGCGAGGACGTCGACGACGTGGCGCTG
>CAZGTQ010000401.1:0-9384 GCA_964528575.1 uncultured Planctomycetaceae bacterium
CGCCGAGACGCGTGTCGAGAGGCACGAACGTCCCGCGGCCATCGCCTCGAGGAATACGAGGCCGAGTCCCTCCCAGCGCGACGCCATCACGAAGACGTCGCTCGCCGCGAGCAACGCAGGGATGTCGCGGCGGATGCCGAGGAACAGTGCAGGGTCGCTCGCGGGCAGCACCGGCGTCTCCGGTGCAGCGCCTAGGCCAAGCTCGCGCGCGAGCGCCGCGGCCCGCGTGCGGCCGTCTCCAAAAGGGTCATCGCCGACGAGCACGAGGCGCAGCTCTGGGCCAATCTGCCCGCGGCCCGACTCGCCGGCCCGATCTCCGGATCGACTGGCGCCCTCGGACACGAGCTGCCGCGCGCGCAGTAGCGCCCGTAGCAACACGTCGTGCGCCTTCTGCGGCGCGAAGCGAGCGACGCAGATCGACACGACGTCGTCCGGGGCGAAACCCAGCTCGGCGCGCAGGGCGGCCTTGCGCTCGGCGGGCGCGGCGGCGGCGGCCTCGAACGGCGCGGGATCGAGGCCGTAGTAGATGCGCCGCTGGCGCGCGAGCGGGACGCGGCCGTGCTCCGCGACGAACCGGCCCACGTGGTCGGAGAGCACGATCGTCAGCCGCGGCAGAGCTCCCACGAGGCCGTGGACGCGCGACACGAGCGGGCGGCGCAAGACCTGCTCGTCGTTGTGCTTGCCCGCGACGAGCCCACGGCGGCGCCCGGCGAGCGTCGCGAGCACCGCCGTCAAGACGTCCGCCTTGAGCAGGTGCGAGTGGACGAGCTGCGCCTGGCGCAGGTGCGGCCACGCACGCACGGCCGCGAGCGGCCCCTGCCCGATGCGCCCCACCCACTCGGCGCCCGCCGCGCGGAAATCGTCCGCGAGCGTGCCGGCGCCCTTCAGGTACGCGACGCGCACGGCGTGGCCGCGCTCGGACTGGCCGCGCACCTGCGCGAGCAGGTGCATCTCCGCGCCGCCGACGTCGAGCGTCGTGATCACGTGCAGGATCCTCACGCGACCCCCCCGAGCAGCTCGCCGTACACCTCGAGCATGCGCGCGACCATCGCGTCGCGGGTGAAGAGCGCGAGGCAGCGTGCCCGTCCCGCCGCCCCCATCGCGCGACGCGCCGCGCCGTCGAGCGCGAGCACGCGGCGCATCCCCTCGGCCAGCGCGGCCGGCGACTCGACGTCGACGACGTGGCCGGTCTCGCCCTCGACGACCGCGTCGATCGCCCCGTCGACGCGCGTCGCGACGACCGGCAGGCCCGCCGCCATCGCCTCGAGCGCGACGTAGGGCATGCCCTCCCAGCGCGAGGGCAGGACGAGCAGGTCGCTCGCCGCCAGGAGCGCCGGGACGTCGTCGCGCCAGCCGAGCACGTGCGCGCGGCCGGCGACGGCGGGCGCGCGCGCGAGCCGCGCCAGCTCGGGGCGCATCGCGCCGTCGCCGACGACGAGCATGTGCGCGCCGGGCACCTCGGCGAGGGCGCGCAGCGCGAGGTCCTGACCCTTCGCGGCGTTGAGCAGCCCGACGACGGCCGCGAGCGGCGCTCCCGCCGGCACGCCGAGCGCGGCCCGCAGCGCCGCGCGGTCGGTCTCGTCCGCCGCGCGCAGCCAGGGCGCCGGATCGATGCCGTTCGGCACGACGCGCACGATCCCGGGCGGCGCGACGCCGCTCGCCCGGATCGTCGTCGCCTCGGACTCGCTCACCGCGACGAGCCGGTCGGTGCGGCGCGCCAGGCGCGTCTCGACCCAGCGGAACAGGCGGCGCTTGGCGGGCGAGAACATCGCGTCGAACAGGAACGCGAACGTGTGCGGCGTGTGCACGCGCCGGCCGATCCCGGTCGCGCTCGACGCCGAGCGGCCGAGCGCGCCCGCCTTGCTGCTGTGCGTGTGGACGATCGCGGGCCGCGTCGAGCGCAGGATCGCGCGCAGCGCCCGCTCGTGGCGCGCGTCGACGAGCGGGCGGACGGCGCGCACCATCTGCAGCGGATGGACCGTGCAGCCGCGCGCGGCGAGCGCGTCGAGGTCGCGCGCGAACGCCGGCTCGCGCAGGGTCGCGGCGACGACGTGGACGTCGGCTCCGCGCTCGCAGAGACCGCCGCACAGGTCCACGAGATGGCGGCGCGTCCCGCCGATCGTGGACTCCATCACCTGGACGACGCGCAACGTCGGCCGGCGATCAGTGGGCGCCGGTGCCCTTCACGACCGCGACGACGGTCAGGCACATGATGACGAGATCGAGCAGGAGCGACTGGTTCTCGACGTAGTAGACGTCGTAGTCGAGGTTGGCGTGGATCGCTTCCTGGCGGTGGTAGGAGATCTGCCACAGGCCGGTGATGCCGGGCTTGGCGCGCAGCCGCTCGCGCTCGAACGGGCCGTACTGCTCGACGAGGAACGGCATCTCGGGGCGCGGCCCGACGACGCTCATCTCGCCGCGCAGCACGTTGAAGAACTGCGGGAGCTCGTCGAGGCTGTAGCGCCGCAGATGGCGGCCGATGCGCGTGATGCGCGGGTCGGCCGCGTCGGCGGGCTTGACGGCGTCGCCGCTCGCGTCGACGTACATCGTCCGGAACTTGAACATCGGGAACGGCTTGCCGCCGCGGCCGATGCGGACCTGGCGGAAGAAGACCGGCCCGCGCGAGTCGCGCTTGATCAGGATCGCCGCCGCGACGAACAGCGGCGCGGTCAGGATCAGCGTCGCGAGGGCGATCGAGATGTCGAGCAGCCGCTTCAAGAACCCGGTGACGATCCGCTCGCGCCGCACGGGGCGCGTGATCAGCGGGATCGAGTCCATGTTCTCGATCCGCACGTTCTGCGACATCAGGTGGTAGAAGCGCGGCACGACCCGGAACGAGGCGCCGAGCTCCTCGACCCGCTGGATCAGCTCGAGGAGCCGCTGCTCGTCCGCCTCCGGCAGCGCGATGAAGACCTCGTGCAGCTTGTGCAAGCGCACGAGCTCGGGCAGGTCGTCGTACGTGCCGAGCACGAGCGAGCGGTCGATGCGCCGGCCGACATCGTCGGGGTCCTCGGACGCGTAGCCGACCAAGCGCAGCCCGAGCGTCGGCACGAGCAGGAACTTGCGCTGGAGCCAGCGCGCGATCTCCCCCGTGCCGTAGATCAGCACGTTGCGGTTGCCGATCCCGCGCCGGTGCAGGCTCTGGATCAGCTTGAACGACAGGAAGCGGCTCGCCGTCATCAGGACGAGGATGAAGGCGAACGAGAGCAACGCCGCGCTGCGCGGGAACGCGTCGGGGTTCAGCCGGGAGTCGCCGATGCCGACCAAGTCGTGGACCTTGCGCAGCAGCCAGACGAAGCCCGTGCCGTCCTGCTCGCGCGCGCCGGACGTCGACGTGCGCAGGAACACGATCATCGTGAACAGCACGAAGAACGCGACGACCGTGCTCTTCGCGATCGCCTTGTACTCCTCGACGTTCAAGAGGCTCTTGCGCGGCGAGTACATCCCGAACGCGTGGAACGCGACGAGACAGATCGCCGCGGTCAGCGACCAGAGCTGGACGAAGACCTCCCGCGGCGGCGCTTTGGTCCACGAGCCGCCGACGAGGTGCTCGCCCACCGCGAAGCCCAGCCAGCACGAGAACAGCACGACCGCCAGGTCGACGACGACCTGGATCGAGAGCAGGAGCGGCTCGAAATGGCGCCGCAGCAAGGTGCCGAGCTGGGTCATGGGGCGCTCGCGCCGGCCGGGGGAAGGGCGCTCGCTCTCTTCCAGACTAGCCTGACGCGAGGGCTCGCACGAGCGCGGGGAGCGTGTCGGCCGCCCGGCCGGCGAGCCGGGGGTAGTTCTCGCGGAATGCGCGCACGCCGCCGGGCGCCAGGCCGTCGGTCACCGTGCGCAGCGCGGCCCACGGCACGCCCGCGCGCTGCGCGACGGCCGCCGCGGCCGCCGTCTCCATGTCGGCGACGCAGCCCGCGCGGTACGCGCGCGCGAGGCGCACCCGGCGCCAGAGCGTCAGCGCCGGCCGGTCGCCCGTCAGGAACCAGGCCCGCTCGCCCGGCGCGGCGGCGGACCAGGCGGCGAGCAGCGCGGGATCGGGCTCGACCTCGCGATCGGCGCGCACGGCGAGATCGAACTGGACCGCGCGCACGCAGTGCACGAGCGCGCCGGGCGGGAGCGCGCGCACGAGGCCGCCGCACACGCCGACGACGACGAGCGCGTCGAGCTCGTCGTCGACGAGCAGCGCCGCGGCGCCCGCCGCCGCGCGCACCTTGCCGATGCCCGCGACGCACGCGACCAGGCGCGCTCCGCCGGCGTCCTCGAGCGGCACGTCGAGCAGCTCGAGGCCCAGGCGCCGGCCGCAGCCCGCCGCGCGCTCGGCGAGCGAGCCGAGCTCCTCGGGCAGCGCGCACAGGACGCCGACGCGAGGGACGTGAGCTCGACGTTCGGGACGGGGGGGCACGGCGGCGCCGCGGCGCTTCAAGCGGCCGCGGACCCGGGTTAGGATATCGGGCTCCGCGCCTGCGCTCTTCCCCCCGTCCCATGCTCGTCGCCCTCACCGGAGCCACCGGGTTCATCGGCAGCTACATGGTCCGCGGCATGGCCGCCGCCGGGCACGACGTGCGCGTGCTCTGCCGGCCCGGCCGCGAGGACGCGGTCGAGCACCCGCCCGGCAAGCGCGCGCAGATCCACCTGGGCGATCTGACCGACGGGTCGTCGCTGAAGGGGTTCCTCGCCGGCGTCGACCTGCTCGTGCACCTCGCGAGCTGCCACGACCACTTCAGCGAGGAGCAGATGCGCGCCGTCAACATCGGCGGCACCGAGCACCTGCTCGAGGAAGCCAAGCGCTCGAATCCGAAGGTCGAGTTCTGGATCGTCTCGTCCGCGGTGATCGGCTCGCCGGTCTACAGCTACTACCGCGACTCGAAGCGCGTGCAGGAGAAGATGATCCGCGGCTCGGGCATCTCGTGGTGCTCGTTCCGGCCGACGCTGGTCTACGGCGTCGGCGACTTCCGCCACACGGCTCCGCTGCTGCAACGCTGCGCCGCGCAGAAGGGCCGCCTCTGGGTCCCCCACGACGGGCTCTCGAAGATCAACCCGGTGCACGTCGAGGACGTGGTCGACGCAGTGCTGCGCTATTTCGATTTCGAGCGCGGCATCGACTGCGTGTACGAGCTCGCCGGTCCCGCGGGCATCGCGTACAACGATTTCATCGACATGACGATCGCGGCCGTCGGAGGCAGGGTGCGCCGCCGCAACGTGCCCAAGAAGTGGTCCGACCGCCTGATCTTCGTCAAGGGGCTCTTCACGGACGTCACCGAGGATCGGCGCGCCTCGGCGTACTTCACGCTGCACCACGAGCACGACATCTCGAACGCGGTGCACGAGCTCGGCTGGCGGCCGCGCACGTACGCCGAGGGGCTGGCGGACGTCACGCGCACCGACTGGTGGCGCGAGGAAGCGGCCGTCGCGAGCTGAGCTACTCGTCGTGGCCGCGCAGCCGCGCGAGCACCGAGTAGTCCTCCAGCGTGCTCGTGTCCTCGACGGTCGCGCGACCCGAGGCGATGTCGCGCAGGAGCCGCCGCATGATCTTGCCGCTGCGCGTCTTCGGCAGCGATTGCGTGAAGCGGATCTCCGCGGGCCGCGCGAGCTTGCCGATCTCGTGTGCGACGTGCTCGATGAGCGCCTTGCGCAAGCCGTCGTCGGGATCGACGTCCTCGCCGACCGTGACGAACGCGCAGATCGCCTCGCCCGTCACTTCGTCCGGCCGCGCGACGACTGCCGCCTCGCACACCGTCGCGTGGCTGACGAGCGCGCTCTCGATCTCCATCGTCGACAGGCGGTGGCCGCTGACGTTGAGCACGTCGTCGACGCGCCCGAGCACCCAGAAGTAGCCGTCCTCGTCCTGGCGCGCGCCGTCGCCGGCGAAGTACTTGTCGCCGAACTTCGCCCAATACGTGTCGATGTAGCGCTGCGGATCGCCCCACAGGCCGCGCAGCATCGACGGCCAGGGCTTCTTGATGACGAGCAGCCCGCCGTGGCCGCGCTCGACGTCGTTGCCGTCCTCGTCGACGATCGCCGCGTCGACGCCGAAGAACGGCCGCGTGCACGAGCCCGGCTTCGTCGTCGTCACGCCCGGCAGCGGCGTGATCATGATCCCGCCGGTCTCGGTCTGCCACCACGTGTCGACGATCGGGCAACGCTCGCCGCCGATCACGCGCCGGTACCACATCCACGCTTCGGGGTTGATCGGCTCGCCGACCGTGCCGAGCAGGCGCAGCGACGAGAGATCGAAGCGGTTCGGATGCTCCTCGCCCAGCCGCATGAACGTGCGGATCGCCGTCGGCGCGGTGTAGAGCACGGTGACGCGATGCTCCTGCACGAGCTCCCAGAAGCGGCCGGGGTGCGGCGTCGTCGGCGCGCCTTCGTACATGAGCTGCGTCGCGCCGTTCGACATCGGGCCGTAGACGATGTAGCTGTGGCCGGTGACCCAGCCGACGTCGGCGGTGCACCAGTAGACGTCGTCCTCCTGCAGATCGAAGACGTAGCGCGCGGTGAGCGTCGTCCCGACGAGGTAGCCGCCGGTCGTGTGCTGGATGCCCTTGGGCTTGCCGGTGCTGCCGGACGTGTACAAGAGGAAGAGCACGTCCTCGCTGTCCATCGGCTCGGGCGGACACTCGTCCGAGGCGGCCGCGACGGCCTCGTGGTACCAGACGTCGACGCCGTCGTTCCACGCGACCTCGTTCTCGGTGCGGCGCACGACCAGGACGGTGTGCACGCCCTCGCAGTCGGCGACGGCCTCGTCGACGACCTGCTTGAGCGCGAGCACCTTGCCGCGCCGCCACGCGCCGTCGGCGGTGACGACCGCGGTGCAGCCGCCGTCCTGGATGCGGTCGCGCAGCGCGGTCGCGCTGAACCCGCCGAACACGACCGAGTGCGGCGCGCCGATGCGCGCGCAGGCGAGCACCGCGACCGCGATCTCGGGGATCATCGGCATGTAGATCGCGACGCGGTCGCCCTTCTTCACGCCGCGCGCCTTCAGCGCGTTGGCGCAGCGGCAGACCTCGCGGTGGAGCTCCTCGTACGTGAGCGCGCGCCGATCGCCCGGCTCGCCCTCCCACAGGATCGCGGTCTTCGTGCGCCGCTCGGTCGCGAGGTGCTGGTCGAGGCAGACGGCGGACGCGTTGAGCTTGCCCCCGACGAACCACTTCGCGAACGGCGCGCCCGACCAGTCGAGCACCCGCTCGTACGGCTCGATCCAGGGGATCTCGCGGCCCATGCGGCCCCAGAACGACTCGGGATCGTCGATCGACTCGCGGTAGAGCCGCTCGTACTCCTCGACGCTCGAGATGCGTGCTTTCGAGCGGAACTCCGCGCTCGGCTCGAACGTGCGCGATTCGATGAGGACGCTCTCGATGTCTTTCATGGATCGGGGCTCGTGGTCGGGGACGCGCCCAAGGTAGCGGTTCGGGACGCGCGGCGCAGGCGGAGCGCCGATCTACTAGGGCTTCCCCGATGTCTGGACCTCCGTCACGTAGCCCTCCAGGAACAGGAAACGCACGCATTGCTGGTCGTACCAATACCGCGCGCCTTCGCGCGTCCAGCAGTAGTACCACCTCAGGCCGTCGTCGCCGATGCGGATGGACGTGGGTGGCCCGTAGCGCACGAGAATCTCGTCGTACGAGAGGAACCTCAGCTCGTCGACCGCCGCCGAGTGATGCTGCTTCGCGTCGAGAGCATCGCGCAGCGCCTTCAACGTCCCTTCGTCGCGGTGCATCCCCGCGCGCAGCAACTGCTCCTGCGTTGGGAGCGGCCCGACGGCGAGTCGCGCGCCGAGTTGCTCGCTCACCTTCTCGAGCGACGCGACGAGCAGCTCGAGACGCTCCAGCCGCTCGTCGAGGTCGGACGTGGGCTGCTGGGGCACGACCTCTCGTCGCGCGGGCTCGGGCGCGGCACGGCGCGGCTCCGGCGCGTCGTCGAGCGCGGTCGTGAGCGTGTCGACGAGCGCCTCCAGGCGCTCGAGCCGCTCGTCGGACGCCGGCGCGGGCGCGGGCGTCGCGGCCTCGGGCGCGTCGCGCGCGCCCGCCGGACGCAGCCGCGGCACGAGCAACGCGCTCGCGACGAGTGCGCACGCGGCACCGGCGGCGAACCAGAACGCGCGGTGCGTGGGCACGGGCTCGGCGCTCCCTCTCAGGCGCGGCGGCGGAAGAGCGTCAGGTAGCGCGCGAGGCGGCTCGCGAAGCGCATCGGGTGGCGCAGCTCGCGGGCGATGCGGTGCGGGCGACGGTAGAAGCGCCGGTAGGCCTCGCGGATCTTCGCTTCGATCTCGGCCGCGCTCATGTGCTCGTTGCCCTCGAGCGCCTGGAAGCCGGTCATCGTCGCGTAGTCGAACTCGCGCTCGCCGCGCAGCATCTCGTAGAGCGGCGTGCCGGGGTACGCGGTGACGGCGCAGAACTGCACCTGGTCGGGATCGAGCCGCTCGACGAGCCGCAGCGTGTCCTCGACCATCGCAGGCGTCTCCTCGGGAAAGCCGATCATGCAGAACGCGCGCGTCTCGATGCCGACGTCGCGGCAGGCGTCGAACACCTCTTGCGCCTGGCCGTGGTCGAGCAGCTTGGAGCCGCAGTGCTTGCGCTGGATCTCGTCGTTGCCCGACTCGACGCCGAGCGAGATGTGCGTGCAGCCCGCGGCCGCCATGCGCTCGAGCAGCGGCCGGTCGAGCACCTTGACCGCGGTCTCGCACTGCCACTCGAGGTCGAGCTCCTCGCGCAGGATGCCGTCGCAGATCGCGTGCACGCGGTCCTTGCGCGTCGTGAAGATCGGGTCGCGGAAGACGACGTGCCGCAGCCCGTGGACGCGGTGCAGGTCGATGAGCTCGCGCAGGACGTGCTCGGGCGAGCGGAAGCGGAAGCGCAGCCCCTGGGCGAGCGTGTAGCCGCAGAACGAGCAGTTGAGCGGGCACCCGCGCGACGACTTGACCGTCGTGACCGGTCCGTCGATGCCCGGGAAGCGATAGAGCTCGTTGTCGAGCAGGTGCCGCGCCGGCAGCGGCAGCGCGTCGAGGTCGGCGATCTTGTCGCGGTCGGGCTCGTGCACGATCTCGCCGTCCACCCGCCGCGTGGTCCCTTCGACGCCCGCGAAGTCGCGCTTCTCGGCCACGCGCCGCGCGAGGTCGCGCACGGTGTGCTCCGGCTCGCCGCGCACGACGACGTCGACGCTCTCGCGCGCGAAGATCTCGCCCGGCGTGTACGTCACCTGGCTCCCGAGGATCCCGACGGGGACGCCCAGATCGGCGCGCACGCGCCGCGCGAGCTCGAGGTCGAGGTCGAGCGAGGTGCTGCTCGAGTCGAAGCAGACGAAGTCCGGCTTCTCGGCGACGATCGCGCGGTGCGCTCGTTCGAGATCGAGCCCGAGCGCGTCGCTGTCGTGGATCGCGACCTCGTG
>CAZGTQ010000402.1:0-1999 GCA_964528575.1 uncultured Planctomycetaceae bacterium
AACCGCGGGCCGGGGACCCGGTCCTGCGATCTGGTGCCCCGCCCGCGGGGCCCTATCTTCGATCCGCCATGGACCGCGCCCCGCTGTTCGACCGCCGCGCCCGCGAGGCCCGCGAGGAACAATGCCTCGCTCCGTACGGCATGCGCAGCGCGCGCTCGCAGGGCCGGCGCTGGCCCGAGCCCGTCGACGAGCTGCGCACCGATTGGGAGCGCGACCGCGACCGCATCGTGCACTGCACGGCGTTCCGCCGCCTGATGTACAAGACGCAGGTCTTCGTCAATCGCGAGGGCGACCACAACCGCACGCGCCTGTCGCACAGCCTCGAGGTCCAGCAGGTGGCGCGCAGCGTCGGGAGCGCGCTCGGCCTCAACGAGGACCTGTGCGAGGCGCTCGCGCTCGCGCACGACATCGGCCACCCCCCGTTCGGCCACCGCGGCGAGTGGGCGCTCGACCGGCTGATGGGCGACCACGGCGGTTTCCGCCACAACGCCCAGGTCCTGCGCGTCGTCGACAGGTTGGAGCGCCGCAGCCCCGACTACGCCGGGCTCAACCTGACGCGCGAGGTGCGCGAGTCGCTCCTCAAGCACGAGATCGCCGACGACTGGCCCGCCGAGCTCGAGCCCCGCCCGCGCCAGCCGTACCTCGAGGCGCAGGTCACCGACCTCGCCGACTCGACCGCCTACGACGCGCACGACGCCGAGGACGGCCTGCGCGCGGGCATGTTCGACGAGGACGAGATCGCGAGCTGCGCGCTGTGGCGCCGCGCGCGCGAGCGCGTGGAGGAGCGCCATCCCGGCTTCCTCGCGTCGACGAGCGACCGCAACCTGCGCATCAAGCGCCTCGTCAACGAGCTGATGAAGGTCTGCATCAACGACCTGATCCACGGCTCCCGCGAGCGCATCGCGGCGGCGGGCATCGAGACGGCCGACGACGCACGCGCGCTGCGCGAGCCGCTCCTGCGCCACACGCCCGCGATCGGCGCCGAGGTCGGCGAGCTGCAGCGCTTCCTCTACCGCGTCTTCTACCGCCACGATCATCTCCAAGCGCTGACCGAGTACGCCGCGCGCGTCCTCGGCGCCCTCTTCGAGTCGCTCTGCGCGCGCCCCGAGGAGATGGCGCCGTGGTACCGCGCCTGGGCCGACGAGGTCGGCCGCGAGCGCGCGGTCTGCGACTACCTCGCCGGCATGACCGACCGCTTCGCCCAACGCGAGTTCCAACGCCTGACCGGCTGCTCGCGCGACGACGCGGAGCCCCCGGTGCTCGCGCGCGGGTGAAAGAACGCGCGCGGCGAACGCAACCGATCGACCCGAGCCTCGGTCCGGCAGGGCGGAGGGTGGGGGCTGGCGGGCCGCGGCGAGAGCGCTCGAGCGGCCCTTGCGCGGGCTCAGCGGCGGCGCAGGCGCGCGACGAGCGCGCGGACCGACCGGCGCGCGGCGCGGGCGAGCGCGCGCCAGGCGGCCGCGGGGCCGGTGGCATCGGGCGCGTCGGCCGGCGCGTCGGCGGCGCGCGCGTCGGCGGCGGCCGAGCGCTCGCTCGCGCTCGGCGCATCGCCGTGGTGCGGACCCCGGTGCGAACCCCGGTGCGGACCGTCGCACAGACCGCCGAAGAGCGGCTCGATCAGATGGTCGTGCTCGCGCGGGCGGTCGTCGTCGTCGGCGCTCGGCATCGTGTCGAAACGTCTCGCGCGGTCCGAGCATCGCGCGGCGGGCGGGGGCCTGCAAGTGGCGGGCCGGGCGTCGCTATCATGGCCGCCTGGATGGACCTGCCGTACGAGTTCGACGATCCCGGGCGCCTGGGACTGGCGCTCACGCACTCGTCGACCGGCGAGGAGGACGACAACGAGCGGCTCGAGTTCCTCGGCGACGCGGTCCTGGACTTGATCGTCGCCGAGGAGGTGTACGACTGCCATCCGGACCTCTCCGAGGGCGACCTGACCGAGCTCAAGGCCTGGGTCGTGTCGCGGCGCGTGCTCGCGGAAGCGGCGCTCGCGCTCGGGCTG
>CAZGTQ010000403.1:0-7263 GCA_964528575.1 uncultured Planctomycetaceae bacterium
GCGTCGCGATCGCCCGCGCGATCGCGCACCGGCCGCGCCTCGTACTCGCGGACGAGCAGACGGGCACACACGAAACTGCGAGCGGAGCGAGCGTGCTCGCGCTGCTCTCCGAGTTGCGGCGCGAGGAGGGCGTCGCGCTGATCCTCGCGACGCACGACGCGCGCGCGGCCGCGAGCGCGGACCGCGTCGTCGCGCTGCGCGACGGCCGCGTCGTGGAGGCGAGCCTCGCGTGAGCCTGCGCGCGCTGTGGTTCCGCCCGCTCGTCGCGCGCCCGCTGCGCGCGGCCGCGACGGCGCTCGGCGTCGCGCTCGGCGTCGCGTCGATCGTCAGCACCGTCCTCGCGAGCCGCGCGGCCGTCGCGTCGCTCGGCGCGGACGTCGAGACGATCGCGGGCGCGGCGGCGCTCGAGATCCGGCGGCCCGGCGGCGTGACGCTCGACGAGCTCGCGGAGCTGCGGCCGCTGTGCGCGCACGCGCTCGTCGTGCCGGTCGTCGAAGGCGTCGTGCACGTGCCGGCGCTCGGCGACCTCGCGCGCGTGCTTGGCGTCGACCTGCTCGTCGACGCGGACGTGCGCGCGCTCGAGCTCGACGCGCCAGACGTCGACGCCGCGCGCGACGCGATGCTGCTCGGGCGCGGCGCGGCGGTCTCGGCTGCGCTGGCCGACGAGCTCGGCGCGGCGCCGGGCGACGCGATCGAGGCGCTCGTCGACGCGCGGCTGGTCGAGCTGGAGCTCGTCGCGCTGTTCGAGCCGGAGCGCTTCGCGTCGGCGTGGGACCGCGTGATCCTCGTCGACGTCGCGTTCGCGCAGGAGCTCTTCGGACGCACGACGCTCGACCGCGTCGAGCTGCGGCCGCGCGGCGAGGGCGAGGCCGCGATCGACGTCGCGACGCTGCGCGAGCGCGCGCTCGCCGCGCTGCCCGCCGGGGCGCTCGTCGGTCCGGCGTCCGTGCGGCGCGCGGAGGGCGAGCGCATGGTCGCGGCGCTGCGGTTCAATCTGACGGCGCTCTCGGGCGTCTCGCTGCTCGTCGGCGTCGTCCTCGTCGCGACGACGCTCGCTACGTCGGTCGTGCAGCGCCGGCACGTGCTCGCGCTCTTGCGCTCGCTAGGCGCGTCGCGCGCGCAGCTCGCGGCGGCCGTGCTCGGCGAAGCGGCGGTGCTCGGGCTCGCGGGCGGCGCGCTCGGCGTCGTGCTCGGCGAGCTGGCGGCGCGCGGGGCCCTGGCCGGCGTGCGGGCGAGCGTGACGACCGTCGCACCGTCCGCGCTCGCGGGCGCGGTCGAGGGCGGGACGAGTCTCGCTCTCGCGGGCCTCGTCGTCGGGCTCGTCGCTGCGCTCGTCGCCGCCGTGCTCCCGTTGCGCGAGGCGCTCGACGTGCCGCCGATCCAGGGGCTGCGGCGCGTGCGCGACGACGTCCGGCCGGCGCGTCCGCGCGCGCGCTGGACCCTGCTCGCAGCGCTGCTCGCCGGCGCTGCGCTGTGCGCGCGCATGCCGCCGTGGGAGGACCGTCCCGTCTGGGCGCTCGTGTCGGCGCTACTCCTGCTCGCGTCGTTGCTCGTGCTGGCGGGGCCGCTCGTCGATCTCGCCGCGCGCGCGCGCGTGCGCCTCGGCCGCAGCCGCTGGTCCGTTCCCCTCGTGCTCGCGCAGGCCGCGCTCGCCGCGGGCCGGCGCCGCGCGGCGTGGGCCGCCGGCGCGGTCGGCGTCGCCGTCGCGCTCGCCGTGTCGATGGTGACGATGGTCGGTTCGTTCCGGCGCACGGTCGTCGATTGGACCGACGCGACGATGCGCTCCGACCTGTTCGTGCGGCCGATGCCGGCGGCGAGCGGAGCCTCGGCGGGCGGGCTCGATCCCGCGGTCGCCAGCCTCGCGCGCGAGCTCTTCGGCGCCGGTGCGGTCGATGCATACCACGCGAGCGAGGCGCGCGTGCGCGGCGCGCGGGTCGAGCTCGCCGGCGGGGACTTCGCCGTGCGCGCGCGCGAGGGCGGCGCGCCGTTCCTCGCGGGCGGCGAGAGCCGCGAGGTGTTCGCGCGCGCGCTCGCGTCGGGCGGCGTCGTCGTCAACGAGCCGTTCGCGCGGCGTTTCCACGTCGAGGCGGGCGACGTCGTGACGTTCGACACGGCGGGCGGAGCGATCGAGCGGCGCGTCGAGGGCGTGTATCGCGACTACTCGGCGCACAGGGGGCGCGCGGTGCTCGATCGCGCCGACCTGCTCGCGCTCGATCCGCACGCGCGGCTCGAGAGCCTGGCGGTGTTCCTGCCCCAGAGCGCCTCCGACGGTTCCGTGCGCGCGGCGCGCGCGCGGCTGTCCGAAGCGCTCGCCGGCCGGTTCGCGCTCGACGTGCTCCTGAACCGCGAGGTGCGGCGCGAGGTGCTCGACGTGTTCGAGCGGACGTTCGCCGTCACCGTCGCGCTGCAGCTCCTCGCGGTCGTCGTCGCGTGCATCGCGGTCGTCACGGTGCTCGGCGCGCTCGTCCAGGAGCGGCGCGGCGACGTCGCGGTCGTGCGCGCGCTCGGCGGCTCCGCCGCGCAGGTCGCGGGGATCGTGCTCGCGCAGGCGCTGCTGCTCGGCGCGGCGGGCGCGCTCGGCGGGCTCGCGGTCGGGCTCGCCGTCGGCTGGGTGCTCGTCGCGGTCGTCAACGTCCAGTCGTTCGGCTGGACGCTCGCGTTCCAGCCGCCGTGGAGCTCGATCCTCGGCACGGTCGGTCTCGTCGTGCCCGCGTGCCTCGCGGCGGGCCTCGTGCCGGCGCTCGCCGCGGCGCGCAAGAGCATCCAGGAGGACCTGCGTGAGAACGATTGAGCTGGTGCTCGCGGGCGCGCTCGCGCTCGGCGTCGCGAACGACTGGAAGAGCGTGACGCCCGAGCTCGAGCTCGCGTTCCCGCGCGACCACGGAGCGCATCCGGCGTACCAGACCGAGTGGTGGTACCTGACGGGCAACGTCGCCGACGAGGACGGGCGCCGCTTCGGCTTCCAGCTCACGATCTTCCGGCGGGGGCTCGATCCCGCGCCGGCCGCGCCCGGTGCGTCGCCGTTGCGCGCGCGGCAGGTGCTCGCGGGGCACCTCGCGGTCACCGACGTCGCGACGGGGCGCACGGTGCTCGCCGAGCGGCTGCGGCGCGCGGGCTCGCCGCTCGCGTCGGCGGCGGTGGGGGAGCTCGACCTCGTGCTCGAGGACTGGTCGTTCGCGCGCGCGGACGACGGGCTGCTCGTCGTGCGTGCGGCGGACCCCGCGCGCGGGCTGGGGCTCGCGCTCGAGCTCGAGCCGAACAAGCCGCTCGTGCTCCACGGGGACGGCGGCTATTCGCGCAAGGGGCGCGATCCGGGGAACGCCTCGGCGTACGTCTCGTGGACGCGGCTCGCGGCGGCGGGCCGGCTGACGGTCGGCGGCGAGGCGCGCGAGGTGCGGGGCGAGGCGTGGTTCGACCACGAGTTCGGCACGAGCGTGCTCGACGACGACGTCGTCGGGTGGGACTGGTTCGGATTGCAGCTCGACGGGGGGCGCGAGCTGATGCTCTTCGTCGTGCGCGAGGAGGGCGGCGGCGTCGCGCCGACGTCGGCCGGCACGCTCGTCGAGGCGGATGGGACGGCGGTGCCGCTGGGGCGCGAGGACTTCGCCGTCGAGGCGCTCGCGGCGTGGACGAGCCCGCGGACGGGGGCGCGCTACCCGGCGCGGTGGCGGATCGAGCTGCGCGAGCGCGAGCTCGAGCTCGTCGTCGTGCCGCTCGTCGCGGACGCGGAGCTCGCGACCGGCGGCTCGACTGGGGTCGTCTACTGGGAGGGGCCGGTCGAGGTGAGCGGCGACGCGCGCGGCCGGGGCTATGCGGAGCTGACGGGCTACGCGGGATCGATGGGCGCGCGCTTCTGAGCGCGTAAGAAACGAAAGCGCGTAGGAAACGAAAGAGGGGGCGGCTCTGGCCGCCCCCTCTTCGTCGCACTGTCCGCGCTCGGCTCAGTCCGCCGGCGCGATCGCCAGGATGTGACGCGCGCGCTCGCCCGCCTTCGTGTCGCCCAGATCCGCGGCGATCTTCTCGAGCTTCTTGCGCATCTTGCCTTTGCTGTCGAAGCCTTCCTCGTAGAGACCCTCGAGGAACTTCGCGAGCTTCTCGTCCGCCTCGCGCTCGGCCTTCAGCTCGTCGCCCTCGGCGCGCGCGAGCAGCTCGGCGACGCGCGGCTCGAGCTCCTCGGAGCCCTTGACGGCGCCCTCGATGCTCTCGAGCCGCTCGATCGCCGCGACGATGTGGCCGTTGTCCAGCGCCCACTTCGCGCGGTCGATGCGCGCGTTCGTGCGGGCGATGAACGTGTCGATCGCCCCCTGCGCGGCCGTCGCGAGCTCGGGATCCGCGAGCGCTTTCTTCGCGGAGTCGATCGCCTTGGCGACGTCGCCCTTGGCGAAGGCCTTCCAGGCGCTCTCGAGCTTCTTCGGCGTTCCCTCGGGCGCCTCCTTCGCGCGCTCGATCTCGTTCGCGATCAGCTCCTCGGTCTTCGACGACGGTTGGCCGCCCTTCTCGATGACCTTCCCGTCGGCGCCGAGCAGGACGTACGAGGGAAGCCCGTCCATCCCGGATTCGAAGGGACGCTCGAGCGTCCACATCGCGTTGTTCCCGAACCACTTGTGATCGATCGCGAAGCCGTGCATCTCGTCGAGCGGCGTTAGCTGGCTCTCGACGAAGACGACTTGCAGATCGTCACCGTGCTCTACCTGCATCTTGACGGCGTGCGGCACGGCACCCCCGACGCAGGGGCCTCATCGCGTGCCCCAGAACTCGACGAAGACAGGCTTGCCTCGGAGCTCCTCGAGGTGCTGGATGCCCATGCCGTTGATCGGCATCTCGCGGAACGTGTAGTTGACGATGTCGCCGACTTCGACGCCCTCCGCCGTGCGCGGCGTCGACATGCCGAGCGCCGCACCGACGACGGCCGTCGCCGCGGCGACCTGGACCCACTTGTTCATCGATTCACCCCTTCGTCCGTCTTCCCGGTCGTGGTGGTTGGGCGCGCGGACGCGCCCGCCCCGGCGGCCACGTCGCGATCCCAGACTCATCCTTGTACACCAAGGCTTCGTCGGCGTCGGCTCCCTGGGATGACCGACTTACGCATCCCTTGCGGGGGCGGGTTCGAGACGTGTCCAGGGCGCTCTCACGGTGTCCGCGCGGCCGCGTGGACGAGCGGGAATCCGACGTCCGCAGCCTCCCTCCCGCCGCGAGTGGTGGCGCCCGGAGGCGCGCTCCGTGGTCGCGCCTCCGCGGGCCCGCACCTCGCCATCGCCATCGCGGCCTGGCCAGTTCCGGCTCGATCGAGTATCGATAGACGCTGGGACACGCTGGCGATCGGCCTCGCCTGCGGGCCCGGAACACGACAGGAACGCGATGCAAGACGCACTGCGCGCGCCAGCTATTGCCGTGCTGGCGCTCATCTTTCTGGGCACGGTCGCGGTGCGCCAAGCCGGGGCGCAGTCGATCCTGCTCGAGAGGATCGCGACCGGTTTCGACACCCCGCTGACCGCCGTCGAGGCTCCCGGCGACTCGCAACGGCTGTTCGTCGCCGAGAAGACCGGGCGCATCTGGATCGTGCAGGCCGGCCAGCCGAACCAGTTGTTTCTCGACATCGGTGCGATGGTCACGGTCGCGGCGCAAACCGGGCTTCTCACGCTGGAGTTCCATCCCGACTACGAGACCAACGGCTGGTTCTACGTCTTCTACGCGTCGGACGTCCTCGCGGCGACCGTCGACCGCTACCGCGTCCCTGTGCCGAGCACGTACGCGGTCGACGTGAACAGTCGGACCAACATCATCACCGTCACCGATCCGTTGCTCACGTTCCACCGCGGCGGCGGCATGGAATTCGGTCTCGACGGCAAGCTGTACATCGCCTTCGGGGACCGGCGCGTCGAGATCGTGGGAACGAACTGTACCTCGCAGGATCCGTCGGTCCTCGTCGGCAAGCTCGTGCGGCTCGAGGACGACGGAAGCGTCCCCGCCGACAACCCGTTCGTGGGCGATCCGACGGTGCGCGACGAGATCTGGGGGTTCGGCCTGCGCGAGCCGCACCGCCTGACGATCGACGACGCGACCGGCGACATGTACATCGCCGACGTCGGCGACTTCCTTCGCGAGGAGGTGAGCTTCGCTCCGGCGGCCTCGTCAGGCGTCAACTTCGGTTGGCGCGTGATGGAGGGGAACGCGTGTGCGTTCACGAGCCTGTGCACGGCGGCGCCGTGCGGGAGTGCAACGCTGACGCAACCGATCTACGAGTACACGACGGGCGTCGACGGCTGCTGCGTGATCGGCGGCTACGTCTACCGCGGGTCGGCTCTGCCGTGGCTCCAGGGCGCATACGTGTTCACCGACCACTGCAAGGCCTGGCTGCGGGCGCTGCGCCACGACGGGACGGCCGTGACGGATCTGCTCGAGCTGACGACCGAGCTCGTCATGCCGTCGACGGCGGTGCTCGACCGCCCCGTCTCGTTCGGCGAGGGCAACGACGGCGAGCTCTACATCTGCGACGACAGCGTCGGCGGACCCGGCACGGGCGAGATCTATCGTCTCGTGCCGTTCACGGGCGTCGTGACGGACGTTCCGACCGTGTCGCTCGCTTCGGGCGGCACGCAGTCGCTCATGCTCTCCACGGCCACGGCGTTCGCGTTCCAGCCGTACGTCGTGCTCGGTTCCGCGAGCGGCACCGCGCCGCCGTTGCGGATCGACGACGTGTTCCTGCCGCTGTCGGTGCCGGACATGTACTTCGACTTCACGCTCCTGAACGCGAGCACGGGGCCGCTCGTCGGCACGTTCGGGCAGCTCAACGGCCTCGGACGCGGCGCCGCCCAGATCGTCGTGCCGCCCGGTCTGAGCCCTGCGCTCGCCGGCCTCACGCTCTCGCACGCGTACGTCGTCCTCGCGGTGCCCGGGACGGGCGTCGCGGAGGTCGCGAGCAGCGCCGCGCCGCTGACGTTCGTCCCTTGAACGGCGTGCCGTTTCGTCCGCGATCCGAGCGCCGCGAGGAGCGCTGACTAGAACGCGTCGTCCACCACGGTCGCGATGCTCGGGTTCGAGATCTCGACGACAGAGCCGACGACAGCGGCGATCTGGAGCGTGACGTCCCACGTCGAGAACCCCGGCGGCAGCGACGGGATCCCGATCTCGAAGTCGAGAGAGCCGAGCCCCGACGTCGTGCCGATCGGAACGAGGATCGGGTCGAGCCCGACCGCGACGAGGCCGGGGAACGCCGAGACGAAGAGCGGCGTCGTCGCGAAGCTCACGGCCAGGAAGAGCGGC
>CAZGTQ010000404.1:0-10633 GCA_964528575.1 uncultured Planctomycetaceae bacterium
CCCGCGTCAATCGCCGGACCGAGCCGGCCCGGTCCCGTCCGCGAGCCCGCGAGAACGCCGCAAGTCTCGCTCTTGGGACGGGTTGCGTCGATCAAGCGACGCCGGAGGCGGGCCACAGCAGGCACGCGATCGGGACGGCGACCAGGAGGCTGTCGAGCGCGTCGGCGAGTCCACCGGCCGGGCCGAGCCAGCGCGCCGAGTCCTTCACGCCTGCGCGCCGCTTGACCCAGCTCTCGACCAGGTCGCCCGCCTGCGCGGCGACGTTGGTCGCGAGGCCGAGCGCCGCGCCGGCGGCGACGCCCGCGCCGATCGCGCCGAGCGCCGCGGCGCCCGCTCCCGCCGCCGTGCCGGCGAGCGCCGAGGACACGAACCCGGCGACGGTCTTGCCCGGGCTGATCGACGGGAACGGCCGGCGCCGTCCGATCGCGCGGCCGACGTAGTACGCGGCGGTGTCGCCGACCTTCGCGACGACGAGCAGCGCGACGAGGCCCGCGGTCCCGTGCAGCAGCCAGAACGCGCCCAAGAGCGGCATCGGCGCGGCGGCCCAGAGCGCGAGGCCGAGCGCGATCGCGAGCTCGCGCCGGCGCGAGCCCAGGTGCGGCGCCCAGCGCGGCGCCGCGAGCCACGCCAGCGCCGCGGCGAGGGCGACCGCGCCCGCGAGCGCGAGCCGGTGCCGCTCGGCGAGCGCGAGCGCTTCGAGCAGCACGAGCTGCGCCGCGCCGAGGACGACGAACGCGACGGCGCGCCCGCGCGCTCCGTCGACGCGCCCGCGGCGCAGCACGCCGAGCGCCGCGAACGCGAGCAGGCCGCCGAACGCGGCGACGCCGTACAGCGAGACGAGGTCGATGCGCGCCGCTCCTGCCTGACGCGCGAGCGCGCCCATGCCGCGCTCGATCGCGATCGTCACGCCCAGGGCCGCCGTGGCGACGACGAGATCCGCGCCGCGCGCGGCGAGCGCGCCCATGCGCCCCAGCTCGAGCGCCAGGCCCAGGCCGAGCAGCGCGCCCATGAAGAGCACGACGCGCGGCTCCCCCGCCGCGTCGGCGGCCCACACGAGCGCGGCCGCGGCGGCGATCGTCGCCGCGCCGACGGCGGTGCGGCGCGCGACGCCGCCGCCGGTCACGTGCGCTGCCCGCGCGCCGCGCTCGGCGCGCCCCGCTCCGGCAGCGCGCCGAACTTGCGCACGCGGCGCGCGTACTCGCACAGCGCCTCTTCGAGCTGCGCCTTGCGGAACTCCGGCCAGCAGGCGTCGGTGACGTAGAGCTCGGAGTACGACGCCTGCCACAGCAAGAAGTTCGACAGCCGCATCTCGCCCGCCGTGCGGATCACGAGGTCGGGATCGGGCGTCTCGGGGTCGTACAGGTAGCGCCGCAGCGTCTCGTCGTCGATCGAGGCGGGGTCGACGAGGCCGTCGCGCACGTCGCACGACAGGCGCCGCACCGCGTCGGCGATCTCCGCGCGGCTCCCGTACGAGAGCGCGAGCCGCAGCAGGAGCCCGCGGTTGGCGCGCGTCATCTCCTCGGTGCGGCGCAGCTCGACGAGCGCGGCCTCGGGCAGGTCGCCGACGCGGCCGATGCAGCGCAGCCGCACGTCGTTGTCCATCAGCGTGCGCCGCTCGCGCACCATGAACACGCGCAACAGGTGCATCAAGTAGCCGATCTCCGCGCCCGGCCGCTTCCAGTTCTCGACCGAGAACGCGTACAGCGTCAGGCTCTTCACGCCGATCCGCGCACACTCGGTCGTGATCTCGCGCACCGACGCGATCCCCTCGCGGTGGCCGTGGATGCGCGCCATCCCGCGCTCCTCTGCCCAGCGACCGTTGCCGTCCATGATGACGGCGATGTGCTCGGGGAACGCGGAGGTCATGGCTCCCGCGGGAAGAGCTCCGCGCGCGGCACGACCTCGTCGCGTCCCGGGCCGACCGACAGCATGCCGATCGGGACCCCGACGAGCTCCTCGATCCAGTCGACGTAGCCGCGCGCCGTCCGCGGCAGGTCCTCGAAGCGCCGCGCGCCGTCGATGTCCTCGCTCCAGCCCGGCCGCGTCTCGTACACCGGCGTGACGCGGTCGAGCGAGGCGAGCTGCGCGGGATAGCGCTCGAAGCGCTCGCCGTCGCGCTCGTACGCGACCGCGACGTGCAGCTCGTCGAAGCTGCTCAGCACGTCGAGGTTCGTCATGATCCACGTGTCCGCCGCGTGCAGCTCCAGCGCGTAGCGCGCCGCGACCGCGTCGAACCATCCGCAGCGCCGCGGCCGGCCCGTCGTCGCTCCGTACTCGTTGCCGCGCTCGCGGATCTTCTCGCCCTGCGCGCCGGGCGCCTCGCTCGGGAACGGGCCCTCGCCGACGCGCGTGCAGTACGCCTTCGCGATGCCGACCGCGCGGTCGACCCGACGCGCGGGGAACGCGGCGCCGCTCGCGATGCCGTTCGTGCCGGTGCTCGACGACGTGACGAACGGGTACGTGCCGTGGTCGAGGTCGAGCATGACCCCCTGCGCGCCCTCGAACAGGATGCGCTTGCCGTCGCGCCACGCGTCGCGCACGAGCGCGCCCGTGTCGCCGCTGAAGGGCCGCAGGCGCTCGGCGACGGCGGCGTAGCGCTCGAGCTCGACGTCGAGGTCGAACGTGTCCGCCTGATGCACCTCGGCGAGCAGCGCGTTCTTCTCGGCGAGCGCGGCGCGCAGCCGGTCGCGCAACAGGTCCGTGTCGAGCAGATCCGCGATCCGCAGGCCGGTGCGCGCGGCCTTGTCGGCGTAGCACGGACCGATGCCGCGGCCGGTCGTGCCGATGCGCCCGAGCCCGCGCCAGCGCTCGGCGAGGTGGTCGAGCCGCTTGTGGTGCTCGAAGATCACGTGCGCGCTCGCCGACAGCCGCAGGTTCTTCGGGCCGACCGCGATGCCGCGCTGCGTGAGCGCGTCGATTTCGCCGAGCAGCGCGATCGGATCGACCGCGACGCCGCAGCCGATCACGTTGATCGTGCCCGGGTGCAGGATGCCCGAGGGAACGACGTGCAGGACGTAGCTCTTCTTCTCGACGACGACGGTGTGGCCGGCGTTCGCGCCGCCCTGGTAGCGCACGACGAAATCGGCGTCGGCGGCGAGCCGGTCGATGATCTTCCCTTTGCCCTCGTCGCCCCACTGGGCACCGAACACGCTGAGCGAGGGCATGGATCTGGCGTCGAAGGGGAGGCTGTCGGACGGCCGGAGGCCGCCGCGAAGGTCGAGCGGAGCGGCCCGGCGGCGTCGCTCGCCGCTTGGGCGCGAGGGGCGATTCTCACCCTCGGTCGGAACGCGAACAAGGGGAAACTCGACGGCGCTCCGAGGCGGGCTACGCCGCCCCGTGTCCGCCGCCGCCGGGCGTCTCGATCACGAGCTCGGCGCCCGCGGGCGCGTCGAACGACGTCTTGCCCGCCAGACGCCGCGCGGAGCGCGCGCCGGGGAGGCGCAGTCGAGCACGGCCCGGCGCGCCGCTCCCGCCGCCGGCGAGACCCCACGGACCCGCGGCCTGGCGCTCGGCGACGAAGCCGACGCGCACCGGCGCGAGGACCAGGAGCGAGCGCCGCACGCCATCGCCGCCGCGGCGCGCGCCGCGACCGCCCGAGCGGCGCCGCACGGTGTACGCGGTCACGCGCGCGGGCACGTGCGCCTCGAGCGCCTCGATCGGCGTGTTGCGCGTGTTCGTCATGTGCGTCTGCACCGCGTGCGCGCCGGCGCCAGCGGGCCCGGCGCCCGCGCCGCCGGCGATCGTCTCGTAGTACGTGAAGTCGCCCCCGCCGAACGTGAGGTTGCTCATCGTCCCCGCGCTCGCCGCGGGCACGCGCTCGGGCGCGGCCTGCGCGAGCGCGCCGAGCAGCACGTCGACGCAGCGCTGGCTCGTCTCGACGTTGCCCGCCGCGACGCTCGCGGGGTAGCGCGCGTCGACGAGCGAGCCGGGCCGCGTGCGCACGCTCACCGGCCGCAGCACGCCGTCGTTCGTCGGCGTGCCGGACGGGAGCAAGAGGCGCAACGCGTAGAAGGCCGCGGAGACCGCGACGGCGTGCACGGTGTTGACGGGCGCGTCGACCTGGTCGTCGGTGCCGGTGAAGTCGCAGTCGAGCCGGTCGCCGCGCACGGTGAGCACGAGGCGCACGCGCGCGTTCTCCCCCCCGCCGCCGGCGCGCGGGACCTCGACCTCGTCCTCGAAGGCGTACGCGCCGTCGGGCAGCGCGCGCACGACCTCGCGCGCGAGCGCCTCGGTCCAGTCCATGAGCTGCGCGCCGCGGCGGGCGAGCTCGGCCGTGCCGTGCTCCTGGGCGAGCTCGCGCAGGCGTCGCTCTCCGAGCCGATTCGCCGCGCTCTGAGCGAGCAGGTCGCCCTCGCGCTCGCGCGGCACGCGCATGTTCGCGAGCAGGAGCGCCATCGTCTCGGCGTCGACCGCTCCGCCGCGCACGAGACGCACGGGCGGGATGCGCAGGCCCTCGCCGTGCACGTCGGCCGCCGGCGCCATCGAGCCGGGATGGGCGCCGCCGACGTCGGCGTGGTGCGCGCGGTTCGCGCAGTAGAAGTCCGGCCGCCGGCCGCCCGTCAGGAACACCGGCGAGACGAGCGTGATGTCGGGCAGGTGCGTGCCGCCCTGGTAGGGGTCGTTGAGCACGACCGCGTCGCCCGGACGCATGTCGACCGCGCGCATCGCCGCGGCGACCGACAGCGGCGTCGAGCCCAGGTGGACGGGCAGGTGCGCCGCCTGGCCGATCGAGCGGCCCTCGGCGTCGAAGAGCGCGCACGAGAAGTCGCGGCGCTCCTTGATGTTCGGTGAGAACGACGAGCGCAGGAGCGTCGCGCCCATCTCCTCGGCGACGGACGCGAACAGGTGGTGGAAGACCTCGACGCGCAACGCGTCGCGGCGGCTGGCGCTCACCGATCCTCGTCGTCGTGGTCGAGCACCTCGTACGGCATGTAGTCGAGCACCTCCCAGCGCTGCAGCGGGATCAGCTCCGGCCCGTCGGCGCCGTCGCGGCGCCAGAAGACGCAGCGCACCGTGCGCGTGAGCGCGCTCGCATCCGGATCCTCGCTGTCGCGTCCGAACGCGCCGAGGGCGTCGCCCGCCGCTTCCTCGCCGGTGGGGATGCTCGCCGTCACGTAGACCGAGAACACCGAGCTCGTCACCTTGAGCAGGTTCTTCACCTCGGCCTGCTGGACCGGCTCGAGGTTCTCCCAGCCGTACATCTCCTTGAGCGTGTCGAGGTTCTCGAAGATCTGCGTCTCGACGATCGGCTGCCCGCGCTCGTCGAGCTGCGGGTCCTCGCCGCTGTCCTCGCGTCGCTCGCGCGCCTCCTCGTCCTCCTTGTTGCGGTACAGGAGCACGTCCTTCCAGAGCTCGATCGACACGTCGCGCGTATCGAACAGGCCCACGAGCACGGCGAACGGCGCGGTGTTCACGTTGACGGCGACCTGGGACGCGGCGCCCGCCGCGGGCGCGCCGCCGCCCGCCGCGCCGCCGCCCGATTCGCCGCCGCCCCCAGCGCCGGGGTTCTGGTTGCCGCCGCTCGCGCTCCGCAGGTCGGCGCCCTGCGGACCGACGCTCTGCCCCTGACCCTGGCCGCCGCCGCCCTGACCGGGCGGCGGCTCGCCGTCGCCCTGCCCCGGGGGCTGCTCGCCGCCGCCGGCCGCCCCACCGCCCCCGGCGCCGGCCGTGCCGGCGTCGGACAGCGTCGCGACGGACGTCCACACGGTGAGGAACGAGCCGATCGAGTGGACGACGTCGCCCTTCAGGTCGCGGAAGTCGCGGAAGTGGTGCTCCTCGAACGAGGGCAGCACGAGGAACTCGCGCAGCGAGAGGGGCAGGCGCACGCGCTCGTCGTCGTCCTGGGTGTCGGTCGCCATCCCCGGCCGTGGCAGGGTGGCGTTGCGCCACTCGCGCATGTGCTGGAGCATCTCGTCCGCCATCCGCCGCGCCCGGCCCGGATCGATGTCGGCTTCGGTCTCGCCACGGGCGTTGTCGAGGATACGCACGACGCGCTCGTACGCCTTCTCGGCCTCGTCCTCGTCCTCGGTCAGCATGCACAGGACGTTGTATTTGCTGTCCTCGTCCTGGACGAGCACGCGCAGGCGCACGCGGTTGATCTCGGTCTGCTGCGGGTTCGCCCAGACGTCACGGCGCGAGTCCGTCGGTCCCGACTCCCCGCCTCCGGGGCCGCCGGGCGCCCCTCCGGCGCCGCCGCCACCCCCCGCGAGGCCGCCGGCCTGGTCCATCAGTCCGCTGAGGCCGTCCGCGAGCCCCCCCAGCCCGCCGCCGCCGCCACCCGCTCCTGGGGCGGCGCCGCCGCCCGCCTCCGAGTCGGACTCCGCGTCGGCCTTCAGGTCCTCGATGATCTGCAGCAGGGACGCTTCGATCGCGTTGTCCATCCGGGTGAGCGCGTTGTTGTTGCGCGTCACCCGGGCGTCGGTGTCGGTGCCGATGCGGATCTGGAACACGACCGCCACCAGCACGAAGAGCACGAGCAGGGCCAGCATGAGGGCGGCACCGCGGCGCTCGGCGGCCGCTCCGGTCGGGCGGAGGGTCTTCATGGCTACTCCTGGACGGGCGGGGGCCGGAATTCTTCCCCCGCCGCACCGTCCGATTCGGGACCGATCCTACCAGTCCGTCGTGAACGCGTCCGACTGCTGGAATTCGGCCCCCTGGAGGATCCGGGGGCGGATGAAGAAGAGCACGTGGACGCGCTCCTTGCGCTGGAACTTGCTCTTGAAGAGGTACCCCAGAAGCGGGATGTCCCCCAGGAGCGGCACCTTGTTCTCCGCGTCGCGGGTCCGCTCGGTCGTGAGCCCGCCGAGGATGACCGCCTGGCCGGGCTCGAGGTGCACGACGGTGCGGGCGGAGCGCTTCGAGATGACCGGGGTGCTGAGCAGGCCCCCCTGGAACGCGACGGTCGCCGCCGTCGAGGTCTGGGTCGAGGCCTCGATGTCGATGTGCAGCGACACCGTATCGGTGCCGAGCACGCGCGGGATCACGTAGAGCTGAATGCCGACCGGCTTGAACGTCAGCGCGACCGTCGGGTTGTCGTTCTGCAGGTTGGTGAACGAGTAGAACGGCACCTCGTCGATGTTGACGATGTCGGCGCGCACGCCTTCGCGCACGACGATCTTCGGCTGCGACATGATCGCGACGTTCTCCCAGCGCGCGATCGCCTCGAGCACGAGGTTGAAGATCGTCTCGTCCTGGACGGCGCCGAGCGCGAGCACCGCCTCGTTCATCGTCTCCGCGTTCGGCAGGTCGTAGTCGAAGGCGTCGACGAACACGCCCTCGGGGAAGTCGAAGACCGGCGCGCCCACCGGCGAGCGCAGGCCGATGTCGAGCTCGTCGGTCTCCGACAGCTCGACGATCTTCGCCTCGATCTCGATCTGCGGGATGCTCGCGACGAACGTGTTCATCCAGTCCTCGACCTCGCGCAGGAGCGCGGGCATCGCCGTCACCATGAGGCGGTCGGCGACCGGCACAGCGAGCGGCGGCTTGATCGGCGGGTAGGCGCGCAGGTCGTCGAAGTACTCGAGGTCCGCGCCCTCCAGCAGGATCACCTCGACCTCGTCCGGCAGCACCTCCTCGTGCTTCGGCGGCCGCACGTCGGGCTCGTTCGCGCCGTAGATGTCCCATTTGATCGGGAAGTCGGCGAACAGGATCATCTCCTGCAGCACCTTGCGCCCGCGGTTGGGCGTGAGCGGGAAGGGCTTCGTGATGCGGCCGTCCGGGTGGACCTGGATGCGCTCGCCGTGGACGAGATAGGGGTTGTAGGACAGCTCGTCGGGCTTCACGTCCTGGGCTGCGCCGGCACCCGCAGGCTCGTCGGGCGCCTCGCCGAGCAAGTCGGGGCTCGGCTCGGCCTGCGGCGCGGCCGCCGGATCGCCGGTCGTCTCGTCGGAGCCCTCGGCCGGCGGCACGGCCTGCGGCTCGGCGAGCGCGGGTTCTTGCGCCGGACCTGCCGGAGCCGGGGTCGGCGCCGGCTCCTGCGCGGACGTCGGGACGCCGGCCTCCTCGCTCCCGGCCTGCGGCGGGCCGCCCTCGGCCGCCGGCTCTTGCGTCCCGGCGTCGAGCGCTTGCTGCGCCGTCGCGGGGCTCTCGGGCTCCTCCCCGGCGATCGTGATCGGCGGCAGATCGGCCGCGTCGCCCTCGCCGACGACGCCCTCGACCTTCGTCGCGCCGGGTCCGGCGAGCAGCGCGGCGAGGTCGGCGAGCGAGCCGCGCTCGGCGGCGGGCTCGGGCGGGCCGGCGCAACCGCAAGCGCCGCCGAGCGCAACGCACGCGAGCCAGGCGGTGCGGGTCGGCGCTGTGCGCAGTCCTGTGGCAACGGCCGGGCTCATGCGAGCACGGCGGCGTCCGAGGGGGCCACGGAGGAGCGGCGCGCTACAAGCGAGCGCTGACCTGAGCGGTGATGTCGGTGATCGACCGCCCGTCCTTGTGGCTGATGTCCTTCCAGACGCTGCAGTAGCCGCTGGCGAGCCGCTCGGCCTCGCAGGCCTTCGTCACGCGTTCCTTGGCCTTCTGGCGCAGACGGATGCCTTCCGGAGTGTCGGGATCGACCCCGTTCTTCTTCATCTCCTGGATCTCGGGCGTGGCATCGAGCAGCGCGTCCCAGTCGACCCGCGCGGGCAGCGACAGCTTGCGCTTGTCCCGCAGCCCGCAAATGTTGTCGGCGGCGTCGCAGATCCAGCCTTTGTCGTCCTCGACCAGCGAACCGGTGACTTCCGCGAGGATGTCGGCGAGCGGCTCGTGAAGCGCGCGAGCGCCCTGGACCGGTACCGCCCCTGCCAAGAGGACCAGGACCCAAGGGAGCAGTTGGAGCATGGCGGACCTTCTTCGAAACTCGTGACGGGATGGGGATCTCGTCCGCCGTCCCTCCGCGCGAGCGCGGCGAGCCGACGCAGCCCGACGACATGACCGAGGCAAAGCACCCCCGAGCACCTCATCGGAGCGACCGCCGACCGACTTGAACGGCATGCCCGAACGGCCGCGACCGGGTCGTGGGCCCGGACGAGGGCCCACGCTCCCAAGTTACTCCCTCGGCCGGGCTCGCGCTCCCCTTTGGGGCCGTCCCGGTGATTTTTTTTTCATCCGCCGCCGACGCTCCCGACCGGGCCGGGACGACGCTCTCGCCGCCACCGTCGTCCCCTTACGGTTGGAAGTCGAGCCGAACGGCGTTCGAGAACGAGAAGCCCTCCGGCTGATCCGCGTCGGGACGCAAGCACTGCACCCAGATCGACGCCGGACCGCCGCCGCCCTTGATCCCGGGAACGACGAACGTCCCTGCCGAGCCGGTGGGAAACGTTGCCAGGGCGAACGGCAGCGCGACGAGCGTGCCGCCCTTGAAGGGCAGCGGGTTGCCCGCGACTGCGAGCACGACGAAGACGTCTGTGAACGCCGGCGCGCCGACGAGCGTGACGTCGACCGTCGTGCCGGACGAGAGGTCGCCGCCGAAGGCCGAGAGCTCCATCGGCCCGGGGCCACCGAAGCCGACGTCGGCCTGGTACGCCCCGATCGGATCGAGCAGCACGGCGCCGGTCTGACCCGTCAGGGTGTCGGTGGCGATGCCGAGCAACTGGCGCGCGTCGTTGATCGCCATCCTGAACGACGTGAGGAGGTCGAATTGCGCGGCCGAGGGGGCGAGCAGCGACTCGGGGTCGTGCTCGCCGAGGCCCTCGAAGCGAACGCGCTCCTCGATCTGGGTCGCCTGGTACAGCGTGTCGCCGTGGTCGTTGATGTCGTGCGCGTTCGCGTGGGGGCTGCAGTTGGTCAGGATCTGCCAGCCCACGCCGTCGACGTAGCGTGCCGCCTGGTACACGCAGCTCGTGCTCGTGGCGAGCACCGCCGTGCCGGCCACCTGCCCGAAGGAGTTGATCGCGTAGCCGGTGGTGGCGCCGTAGCCCGTGGGACCGCTCGGCAGGCCGAGGTCCTCGACGACCAGCGTGTCGAGATCCATGCGGCGGCCCGTGCGGTCGCAGAACTGGCGCTGGTCGTTGATCGACTGCGGATCGAAGACGCCGAACGGGTTGAGGTCCATGATGCCGCCAGGCGAGTTGAACCAGACCGGGTAGCGGAACATGCCCGTGCGCGAGTAGCCGAGGATGTCGCCGAGGTTGTTGACCGCCGTCGCCACGGCGCCCAGGTGTCCCGGCAGCTTGCCGAGCTCGACGATCGTGTAGCCGCCCAGACCGTCGGGCTGCCAGGCAACGGCCCGTCCGCCGAACTCGGGCGAGGTGGTGGACGTGCTCAGCGAGCCGACGATCGTGCCCGTCTCGGCCACGTCGAGCGCCCAACTGCTCCCATCGCCTGGCGCCAGCGGCAAGAGCTGCATCGGCGCGGTGGCCGAGGCCACCCATCCGCGAGTCGCGTTGCCTACGTACACCTGACCGACGCCGGTGCCGGTCTCGGACAGGTCATTCACGACCGTGGCCTCGCCGAGGAAGGTGGCCGTGTAGCGGGGCGGCGACTGAGCCGAGGCGGGCGCCGCGAGGAACAACGCCGAGGTCAGGACGGACAGTCGCACGAGGAACGAGGACGTCATGGGGGGAGCTCCCGGGACGTCTCGCGGTGGACGGGACGTCGGCTGTTCACGTGATGAATCAGGTGCCTGCTCGAGACTTGCGAGTCTCTTGGCAACAAGCGAGCC
>CAZGTQ010000405.1:0-15105 GCA_964528575.1 uncultured Planctomycetaceae bacterium
CACACGACCGCCTGACGTTCCTGGAACCGCCAGTGCTCGCAGCGGCGGTTCTCCGAGACGATGCGATACACGTCGCCCTCGACGTGCACCGCCTTCACGGGCCGCCATTCGTCCGTCTTCGCCCAGCGAGCACGCTCCAACGGCATGTAGATCGTCCGCCCGCGCACGCGCCGACGGTACGCGCGGAGCGAGGAGCCGTCGAGCGTGCAGCGCGAGCACTCACGGAGCCGCGGCCGCGCGAACGGCGACGAGCACGCGCCCGCCCGACAGCTCGCGCTCCTCGCACACGACCACGTCGGTCCCCTCGTCCAGCAGATGGACGTAGATCGTCCGAAGCATCGTCGTGGCCGGCTTGCGCGGCGCACCGTGGACGACGCGCAGCCCGAGCTCCCGCTCTTCGCGCTGAACGTCCTCGACGACGCGCTCCCTCACCCCCCCACCCGGCGCACCTCGAACGCGCGCACCTCGACGCGCGCTCCCTCGTCGAGCGACACCGTCCCCGCCGCCTGCGCGTCGTCGAGCGGGACGAAGTGCCACGACACGCCGGCGCGCACGGCGAGCTCGAGCGAGCGCTCCGCTCCCTCCGCGCCGCGCCAACGCAGCGCGAGCGTCGCGGGCGCTTCCGACGCGAGTTGCGCGCGGACGAGCAACGGGCCGCCGTCCGAAGCGCCGACAGGCTCTGCCGCGAGCCAGGCGCGCGCGAGGCGCAGCTCGTCCGCCGGCGGCGGCGCGGGCGGGTCCTCCATGATGCGCCGCTCGACCATCTCCTCGAGCACGATGTCGACGCCCGCGTCCTCGATCCAGCGCTCCTCGAAGCGGCGGTCGGCGTCGAGCGTGAGCCGCGAGAAGTGCTCGCCGAGAAAGGGCCACAGCCAGTTCGCGAACGAGTCGCGCAGCATCAGCGCGCTCGGCAACGTCGCGTCCGGGTGCTCGAGCGTCCCGTCGATCATCCCCGCGCGCGCCATGTGGTGCTCCGCGATCCTCGCGCGGCGCGGGGCGCGCGGCGCGAGCACCGGCGCCTCCTGGCGCACGAGGTCCTCCAAGTGCAGGCTCGTTGCCCACGTGTCGCCCGTCCAGTCCGGGATGCGCTCGATCGGCCGCTGGACGTCGAACGCGTCGAGCGGGAGCGGCGCGCGCCCGAGGCTTTCCAGGATCGCGACGTACGCGACGTACGCGCCGCGGTCGTTCCAATGCGTGCCGTGCGGGAAGTACACGACCGCCGCGCTCTTCGCCGCCTCGAGCTCCGCGCGCACGTCGAGCACGCGCGAGTCCGAGCGCGCGTCCATGTGCGCCGTGAGCTGGTCGAGCCGCGTCAGCGGGTGCGCACGCTCGAGCCAGCCCGGCAGGTACTCCGGGTACACCGTGTGCTTGTTCGGCGCGACGAGGAAGCGGTACTCCATGTCGCGCGCAGCACACCAGTCGCGCCGGCCCTCGAGCGTGAGCCGCCAGCGCTCGAGCTCCGCCTCGGTGAACGGATCGATCCCGCGCCAGCAGTCGATCGCGCGGTACTGGTCGAGGAAGAGCCAGCCGTCCTTGCCGACGATCAGGTTCGGCGCAGGCGAGACGCCGAAGCCGAGCAGCTTCACCGCGTTGTGCCAGCGGATCAGCGTCCCCCGCAGCCGGAACGTGTCGCCGAGCCACGCGTCGTACGCCGCGGGAAAGGCGTCGAGCGAGGCGCGGTCGCGCGGCGGCTGCGGCCGCGGCGCCGCGACGCGCTGCTCGCGCGCCACGCTCTCGTCGACCTCGCCCGTCGCGACCCGCAGCAAGAGCGGCGCACAGATCCCCGCGAGGAAGAGCAGCGCGAGCGCGGCGTCGGCGAGGCGCCGTGCGGTCCCGGGGGGCGCGTCCATCAGAAGCGGAAGTAGATGAAGGGGTTGTACGTGTCGGCGGAGAGCAGCATCGCCGAGCCGACGAGGCCGACGGCGAGCGCGGCGTCGGCCGCGACCGCGAACGCGCCGTCGAGCGCGAAGCGGCCGCGCGCGCGCAGCCGCTCGCACCACGCGCCGAGCGCCGGCGCCCACGGCACGCTCCCGACGACGCCGAGGGCGATCGCGAGCAGCTCGACGCGGTCGACGTACGCCGCGACCGGCAGCGTCGCGGGCGACGCTCCCGCGGACGCGAGCCCCGCCATCGCGCCCAGGTACCCCGCCGCGTGCTCGAGCGTCGACGCGCGGAAGAACACCCAGCCGACCATCACGACGAGCACGACGTACGCGTGCGCGAGCGGCCGCGGCAGCCGCGCGAGCGCGCGCCCCGGACCCACGCGCTCGACGACGAGGAACGCGCCGTGGAACAGGCCCCAGACGACGAAGCTCCAGCTCGCTCCGTGCCACAGGCCGCACAAGAAGAACACCGTGACGAGGTTCGCGTACGTGCGCGCGCGGCCGCGGCGGTTGCCGCCGAGCGGGACGTACAGGTAGTCGCGGAACCACGTCGACAGCGAGATGTGCCAGCGGCGCCAGAACTCGGTGATCGAGCGCGCGACGTACGGCCAGCGGAAGTTCTCGAGGAAGCGGAACCCGAACATGCGGCCGAGGCCGATCGCCATGTCGGAGTAGCCCGAGAAGTCGAAGTAGATCTGCAGCGTGTAGCAGACGACGCCGGTCCAGGCGAGCGCGGGCGAGAGCTCGCTCTCGGGCAGCGCGAAGATGCGGTCGGCCGGCAGCGCGACCGTGTTCGCGACGAGCATCTTCTTGCACAGGCCGATCGCGAAGCGGCGGACGCCGGCGCTGAAGTCCGTGCCGCGGATCGTGCGCGCGGCGAGCTGCGCGGCCACGTCGCGGTAACGCACGATCGGGCCGGCGACGAGCTGCGGGAAGAGCGCGATGTACGTCGCGAAGCTCACCGGATTCGTCTGCGCGGGCCCGTGGCGGCGATAGACGTCGACGACGTACGACAGCGCCTGGAACGTGAAGAACGAGATGCCGATCGGCAGCGCGATCGGCTCCCAGTCGAGCGCCGGGGCGCCCGGCTCGCCGAACAGCCCGTTCCAGTTCGCGACCAGGAAACTCGCGTACTTGTAGAAGACGAGCAGGCCGAGGTTGAACACGAGCGCGAGCGCGACGACGCCGCGCCCGCCGCCGCGCGCGCGCGCCCGGTCGACCCACAGGCCCAGGCCGAAGTTGCCCGCGATCGACGCGAGCATGACGAGCACGATCTCCTGCTCGCCCCACGCGTAGAAGAAGAGGCTCGCGACGAGCAGCCACGCGTTCGCGATGCGGCAGCGCCACAACGGGGCACCGCGCGCGGCGAGCCAGAGCACGAAGTAGACGCCGAGGACGAGCGGCAGGAAGAGGAACAGGAAGACCGGCGAGCTGAACAGCATCCCCCGGCCTCAGGCCGCGCCCGAGTGCACGCGGTACGCGAAGGGCAGGCTCCGCACCAGCGCCGCCTCGACCGCGCTCAGCGCGTCGAGCCGGCGCCGGGCGACGCGCTCGCCGTACGCGTCGACCGCGAGCTCCCAGAACAGGTCCGCGTGCGCGCTCTCCGACGGCACGAGCCGCGCGTACAGCTCGCGCAGCCGCTCGTCCGCCGCGCCGCGCGCGAGCAGCTCGAAGCGCTCGAGGCTGCGCCGCTCGACGAGCCCCGCGACGAGCAGGCGGTCGAGCAGCGGCTCGCGCCGCGTCTTGCCCGCCTCGTGGAGCAGCCCCTCGACGTACGGATTCGCGTCCGCGTGCGCGAGCTCCGCCCCGCGCCGGCGCAGCTCGCGCACGACGCGCCGGAAGTGGCGCAGCTCTTCGGTCGCGACCGCGGCGAGCCGCTCGACGAGCGCGCTCATCTGTGGGTTGCGCGTGATCAGCGCCTGCGCCGCCGTCGCGGCGCGCAGCTCGCAGTGCGCGTGGTCGGAGAGCAGCGCCGCCGGCCGCGCGGCGACGCGCGCCGCCCACTCGTCCGGCGTGCGGTAGCCGAGCGCGATCATCCTTCCCGGCTCGCGCCCGGCTTCCACAGGACGTCGAGCGAGCCGCCGTCGTTCGCGTGGCGCGCGAGCTGGAAGAACAGGTCCGACAGGCGGTTCAGGTAGCGCACGACCTCGCCGTGGCGCGCCGGCTCTGCCTCGACGAGCGCGACCACGATGCGCTCGGCGCGGCGGCAGACCGTGCGCGCGAGGTGCAGCCAGGCCGCGAGCGGCTGGCCGCCCGGCAGGATGAACGACGTCAAGGGCTCGAGGCCCTCGTTCAGCTCGTCGAGCCAGCGCTCGAGCCGCGCGGTGTACTCGGGCGTCAGCTTCAGCGTCGCCGACGCGTCGTCGGGCATGCACAGCTCGGCGCCCGCGTCGAACAGCTCGTTCTGCACCGTCCGCAGCCGCTGCGCGAGCCGCTCGTCGACCGCTCCGTGCGCGAGGACGAGCCCGAGCACGGACGACAGCTCGTCGACCGTGCCGTACGCCTGGATGCGCAGGTGGTGCTTGGGCAGCCGCGACCCGTCGCCGAGCCCCGTCGTGCCGTCGTCGCCGGTGCGCGTGTAGATCTTGTTGAGCCGGACCATCGCGTGAGCGGCCGGTCATCATGCGGGCGAGGCGGGCCCGCCGCAACGGGCCGGCTCACTCGCCCTCGGGGTCGATCGACAGCCCGTAGTCCTCCGGCGTCTTCGCGTTGCCGAGCGCGCGCATCACCGCGTGCCACGCCCCCGCGTCGCGCGTCTCGAGCGGCGCGTGCGCGAACACCCGCCGCGCGGACGCCATGATCTCGAGCCGCACCTGCGGCGAGGTCGCCGCGGCGCCGAGCGTGTCCGCGACGTGCGCCTTCAGGAACTCGCGCTTCGCGCCGACGAGCGGCGAGCCGGGCGTGCGCGCGGCCTTGGTCGAGCGCGCTCCGAACAGCGAGCACAGCACGACGGTGACCGCCATCGCGAGGTTCAGCGACGTGTGCTCGTCCGACGTCGCGATGTGGGCGAGCTCCTGCACGAGCTCCGTCTCCGGCTTGGTGAGCCCGTGCTCCTCGTTGCCGAAGACGAGCGCGACGCGCTCGGCGCTCGCGCGCTCGGCGATCTCGGGCGCGAGGTCGTTCCAGTCGCGCAGCGCGCGGTGGCCGCGGGCGCGCGCGGTGAAGCCGACCGACCACGTCACGTCGGCGAGCGCGTCCTCGAGCGTGTCGACGACGCGCACGCGCGATGCCTGGTCCTCCACGCCGTGCGACATCTGCTCGAAGTCCGGGTGGATCAGGAGCGAGCGCTTCGCCGGCGCGACGAGCACGAGCTCGACCGGCCCGAAATTCGCCGCCGCGCGCAGCGCCATGCCCGCGTTGCGCGGGCCCGCGGTGCGACACAGCACGACGCGCTTCATTCCTCGGCCCCCAGGCCCGCGAGGAAGCGCAGTTGGTCCGCCGACAGCTCGACCGGCCCCGCCGGCCCGCCGCCAGCGCGGACGCGGCCGAGCGCGAGCGTTCCCTCGACCCCGGCGAGCGCGTCGGCGGCGGAGATCGCGAGCGCGTCCGACCACCCGGCGGCGTAGACGACGAGCCCGCCGCGCGTCGAGCGGCGCCCGAGCCAGCGCACGTCGCGCGGCGACAAGCGCTCTGCGCCGACGGCGATCGAGTAGGCGACGCGCTCGCTCGCCGAGAGCGCGACGCGCGCGGTGAGCGGCGCCGTGCCGCGCACGCGCACCGCGTCGAGGCGGCCGGGGACGCGCTCGACGGTCGCATCGCCCTCGGTCCCGGCCTCGACCTCCAGCGCGGCTGCGGGGTCGCCGGGCGGGTAGCGCACGAGCAGCGCCTCGACCGCGGCGCCCGCGGGCTCGGCGACGGCGAGCTCGATCCACCCGCGCTCGCGGCGCGCGAACTCGGCGCGCCAGGGCACGGCGGCGCCCGGCTCGGCCTGCCACTCGGCGCCGACGGGGTCGGGCAGCCACAGCAGCTCCGCCTGCGCGAGCGGGAGGCGCCCGGCGCGCAGGCCCTCGGTCGAGAGCTCGTCGTCGCCCAGCTCGACGACGAGCGGCGCGCGCGCGTCCTGCGGCTCGACGACGAGGCGCAGCGGATCAGCGCCGTCCGGCGCCGGCGTGAAGAGCAGCGTCGCGCGCGCCTCGTCGCCGCTAGAAGTCACGCTCACCGCCGACGCGTCCGAGACCGTCCCCTCGAACCGCGCGTCGCGCAGGCGTCCGGCGAGCGAGCGGACGCGCACCTCGAGCGGCCGCTGGGTCGGGCCGAGCATCTGCACGACGAGCTCGGCGCGGGGCGCGTCGTACAACTGCACGCGCGCGATCGCGGCCGCCGCGGCGGCCTCGTCCAACGGCTCGTCCGTCGGCCGGCGGAACACTCGCGGCGCCTCGTTCGCTCCGCCGGCGACGACGACCTTGGCGTCCGCCAGCGGCACGGGCACCCACGCGCGGCGACGTCCGTCGGCCGCCTCGATCGGGCCGCCGTAGAACTGGTGCAGATGCGCGTCGATGCCCTCGAGCTCCGCGACGATCGCCAGGTCGTGGTCGACGAACCCCGAGCGCGATTCCGGCCCGATCCGGCGCGCGAAGGTATCGAACACGCGCCGCGTCGCGACGGGGTACGCGTAGCGCAGCGCGCTCTCCTGGCGCGGGAGCTTGACGACGAGCGGCACGCGCACCGCGTCGCGCTCGAAGCCCGCGAGCTGCGGATCGGGGTCGGGATGGCCCGCGCCGCTGCCCTGCAGGCCCGCGACGGCGACCAACGCGTCGTCGTAGCGCTCGTGCGCGCGCAGCAGGTCGAAGAGCTCGCCGAGAGCGACGTCGGCCTCGTGCAGCGCAGCGTCGTAGAGTGCGCGCTCGAGCGCGAGCAGCTCCGCGCTCCCGCGCCGGCGGCCGACCGCGCGGCGCAGCGCGGCGACGCGGCCCGCGACGTCGAGCTCGGGCTGCGCGAGCGCGGCGTCGAGCGCGGGGACCGACGCGCGCAGCGGCTCGAGCTCGGCGTCCAGGAACGGTCCCGCGCCCGCGGCGACGCGCTCGGTCGCCGCGCGCAGGTCGCCCAGGTGCACGAGCACGAAGACGGCGTCGCCCGACGCGAGCGCGGCGTCCAGCGGCGCGCGGATCGCGTCGAGCGTCGCGCGCGCGGTCGCCGGCGCGCCGTCGGCGGGCGCGTGCTCGTCGGCGTAGACCTCGAAGCCCTGGCCGAAGCCGCTGAGCGCGCCGCCGAGCTGGCGCAGCGAGACCGAGGCGAACGTGCGGTAGCCGCCCGCCGCGAGCGCCTCGGCCAGCGTGAGCGCGCCCTCGGGCAGCGCGTGGCGGCCGGGGTCGCGCACGGAGAAGACGCCGTGCTCCGCGACCGCCTGGCCGGTCAGGATCGACGCGAGCGCGGCGTTCGTCGCGAGCGAGCCGGTGAGCGCGTCGTCGAACGTGATCGCGTGCGCCGCGAGCGCGTCGAGCGCGGGCGTCGGCGCGGGGCCGCCGCCCGCGCGGTACGGCCCGAAGCGGTCGGCTCGCGCGCGGTCGAAGACGACGAGCACGACGGTGTCGGTGTCGCGGCCCTCGGTGCCCGGCGGCGTGACCCGCTCGACCAGCGCGCGCCCGCCGAGCCAAGCGACGAGCAGGATCGCGAGCGCGACGGCGACGACGCACCCGCGGCCCCGCCGCGACGCGGAGCCGTTGCGCTCGGGCTCGCTCAACGCAGCGCCTCGAGCTGGGCCGGGTCGGGGTTCCCGCCGGAGACGACGCAGCACACGCGCACCGGGTCGGCGCGGTCGCGGTGCGTGAACAG
Organism: uncultured Planctomycetaceae bacterium; assembly: GCA_964528575.1. GTDB lineage: Bacteria > Planctomycetota > UBA1135 > UBA1135 > CAZGTQ01. The sequence continues at coordinate 7,656 of CAZGTQ010000405.1, forward strand.
CTCGTCGGGCAGCACGCTCGCGAGCACGGCCGCGACCGCAGCCGCGCCCGCGGGCTCGACGATCCAGCCGCCCTCGCGCACGAGCCGGCGTTGCGCCGCGAGGATCTCGTCGTCGGAGAGCGTGATCGCGCCCTCGACGAGCTCCTCGCACACGTCGAAGTTGCGCGCGCCGAGCGACAGCGGGCACAGGCCCTGGACGGACGTCGTGATCTCGGCCTGCACGACCGGGCGGCCGGCCTGGAGCGCGCTCGCGAGCGTCGGCGCGCCCTCGGGCTCGGCGCCGAAGATCGGCAGCTCGCCGATCTCGCGCCACAGCGCGATCGACGAGCCGGCGATGAGCCCGCCGCCGCCGACGGGGATCACGACGACCTCGACGTCGGGCCACTCGCGCGCGATCTCGAGCCCGACCGTGCCCGCGCCCTCGATCGTGCGGTCGGCGTCGTACGGGTGGATCAGCACGGCGCCGCCGGCGACGCGCTCGGCGCACGCGTCCTCGGCGGCCTGGCGCGTCGGCAGGAGCACGACCTCGGCGCCCGCCGCCCGGCACGCCTCGATCTTGTTCGCGTACGCGTCGGCGGGCATGAAGATCGTCGCGGGCACGCCGGCGCGCGCGGCGGCCCAGGCGAGGGCGCGGCCGTGGTTGCCCGAGCTCGTCGCGACGACGCCGGCGGCACGCTCGCGCTCGTCGAGCTGGGAGACGTTGTTCCAGGCCCCGCGCGCCTTGAACGAGCCGGTCTCCTGCAGGCACTCGAGCTTGACGCGCAGCTCGACGCGCGGGTCGTCGGTCGGGAACGGCAGCAGCGGGGTGCGGCGGACGACGCCGAAGAGGCGTTCCGCGGCCTGGTCGGGGCGGATCCAGTCGAACATGGCGCTCGGTAGGATAGTCGCGCGCGCCCCGCGCGGTACGAGATGCACGCCCACGCTCCCACGCTCCCCTTCACCGGTCCCGCGCTGCTCGCGCCGATGGAGGGCGTGACCGAGCCCTGCTTCCGCGACCTCGTGATCGAGCGCAACGAGGGCGCGCTGGGCGGCGCGTTCACCGAATTCGTGCGCGTCCTGCGCATCCCCGTGCCGCGGCAGGCGCTGCGCGAGCACCTCGGACCGCGGCGCTACGCCACGCCGGTGGGCCTCCAGCTCATGGGCGCGGACCTCGCGGCGCTCGCGGAGACGGCGCGGCGGGCGGTCGAGGTCGGCGCGCCGCTGGTCGACCTCAACTTCGGCTGCCCGTCGAAGGGCGCGCTGCGCGGGTGCGCGGGCTCGGCGCTGCTCGACGACCCGCCGGCGCTCGAGCGCGTCGTGCGCGCGTGCGCCGAGGCGGTGCCGGGCACGCCGGTCACGGCGAAGATCCGCGCCGGGGGCGACGACGACGCGCTGCTCGAGGACCTCGCGCGCGCGGCCGAGGCGGGCGGAGCGCGCCTGCTGACGGTCCACTGCCGCACGCGCGCGGAGGCCTACCGCGACACCGCCGACTGGGATCGGCTCGCGCGCGCCGCCGCCGCGGTCGCGATCCCCGTGTGCGGGAACGGCGGAATCGACACGCACGCCGACCTCGATGCGGTGCGGCGCGCGACGGGCTGCGCGTATGCGATGGTCGGCCGCGGCGCGCTCGCCGACCCGTGGATCTTCAGCGGCCACCGCGCGACGCCCGCCGAGGCGGCGCGCTTCCTGCTCGAGTACGCCGCGCGCCTGCGCGCCGAGCGCGGCGCCGGCGAGCGCATGGTCGCGGGGCGCCTCAAGCAGCTCCTCGGCCACTGGACCGCGGGCGGCCTCGCGGGCGCCGAGCGCCGCTCGTGGCTGCGTCTGGCGAGCGTGCGCGAGCTGCTCGAGCGCATCGGCGAGGCAGGGGCGCGCGAGCCGCTCTCGGTCCACCGCCGCCCCCACCCACCCGGGTCGACCGGCGCGCGCGCCGTTCGGTGACGCTCGACGCCCGTCGAAAGCAGAGGTTTCCCCCTTCCCGCGCCCCCTCGATGGCGCATACTCCGCGGCCTTCACCCGAGGCGACAGCAATCCGCCTGCCCGCGCCCCTCGGGAGCGCAGTCTCCTAGCTCGATCGACTCAAGGGAGCCCCTCCGGCGAAACGAATGTCCGACTGGACGCATCGCGACAGCGAAGAGCTCTACCTCGTCCCGCAGTGGTCCTGCGGATACTTCGCGATCAACGAGCGCGGCAACGTCGAGGTCCATCCCGAGGGGACCAGCGCCGAGGGCATCCCCGGCATCGATCTGCACCAGCTCATCCGCGACATCCACAGCCGCGGGATCGATCCGCCGCTACTCCTGCGCTTCGACGGGATCCTGCGCGCGCGCGTGCGGGAGCTCGCCGGCGCGTTCGACAAGGCCCGCGCGGAATTCGGCTACCGCGCGGCCTACCGGCCGGTCCTGCCGATCAAGGTCAACCAGCAGCGGCACGTCGTCGAGGCGCTGCTCGAGGGCGGCCGCCAGCACGGGCTCGGGATCGAGGTCGGCAGCAAGCCGGAGCTGCTCGCCTCGCTCGCCCTCGACGTCGGGCCTGACGCGCTCCTGATCTGCAACGGCTACAAGGACCGCGAGTACATCGAGACGGCGCTGCTCGCGACGAAGCTCGGCATGACGCCGATCATCGTCATCGAGAAGTTCAGCGAGCTGGAGACCGCCCTCGCGGCGTCGGACGAGCTCGGCATCCGGCCGGCGCTCGGCGTGCGCACGAAGCTCGGCGGCGCCGGCTCGGGGCGCTGGCGCGATTCGGGCGGGCTGCGCTCGAAGTTCGGGCTGACGATGCGGCGCGTCGTCGACCTGATCGCGGCGCTGCGCGAGCGCGACATGCTCGACTGCCTGCAGCTCCTCCACTACCACATCGGCAGCCAGATCACGGACATCCGCTCGCTCAAGAAGGCGCTGCAGGAGGCGACGCGCACGTTCGTCGGGCTCCACGAGATGGGCGTCGAGATCAAGTGGTTCGACGTCGGCGGCGGCCTCGGCATCGACTACGACGGCTCGGCGACGACGTCGGAGTCGTCGAAGAACTACTCGCTGCAGGAGTACGCGAACGACGTCGTCTACGCGATCGCCGAGACGTGCCGCGACGCGGATCTGCCGGAGCCGACGATCCTGTCGGAGTCGGGGCGCGCGCTCACCGCGCACCACGCGCTGCTCGTCGCCGAGGTGATCGGCGTCGAGGAGGTCGCGGCGACCGACACGACGCTCACGGTCGGCGAGGACGAGCACGAGAAGGTGCGCGAGATCGCGGCGGTGTGCAACGACGTCACGGCGCGCACGTTCCACGAGGCGTACCACGACGCGACGCAGGTGCGCGACCAGGCGCTCATGCTGTTCAACGTCGGGCAGATGTCGGTGACCGACCGCGCGCGCATCGAGGAGATCTTCTGGGCGACGTGCAAGCGGATCCAGCAGATCACGCGCAAGCTCGAATACGTGCCGGAGGAGCTCGAGTCGCTCGAGCGCGACCTCGCCGACACGTACTTCGTCAACTGCTCGGTCTTCCAGTCGCTGCCCGACTCCTGGGCGATCTCGCAGCTCTTCCCGATCGTGCCGCTGCACCGTCACGGCGAAGAGCCGCTGCGGCGGGCCGTCCTCGCCGACATCACGTGCGACTCCGACGGCAAGTTCGACCGCTTCATCGACCTGCGCGACGTGAAGCAGACGCTCGAGCTGCACCCGCTGGAGAAGGGCGAGCCGTACTACCTGGGCTTCTTCCTGGTCGGCGCGTACCAGGAGAGCCTGGGCGACATGCACAACCTGTTCGGCGATACGAACGTCGTCCACGTCGACCGTTCCGACAGCGAGCGCACGCGCATCACGCACGTCGTCCGCGGCGACCGCGTCCAGGACGTCCTTTCCTACGTCGAGTACTTCGAGAACGACCTCCTCGCCAGCCTGCGCCGCAACATCGAGCGCGCGATCGAGGAAGACCGTCTGACGTCGGAGGACTCCGCGCGCATCCTGCGCCGCTACGTCTCCGGCCTCGCGGGCTACACCTATCTGACCCGAGACCGCTAGCGGCCGGGACCGCTGCCATGCAAGTCGCGAAGGACACGATCGTCGAGATCCGCTACGAGCTCTTCGACAAGGAGGGCGACCCGGTCGAGAGCTCGGACGGCGACGAGCCCGTCACCTACCTCCACGGTTACGGCGAGATCGTGCCGGGCCTCGAGCGCGCGCTCGAGGGCATGGCCGCCGGTGCCGACCTCGAGATCCGGCTCGGCCCGGACGACGCGTTCGGCGCCTACAACCTCGACGGCGTCGTCGCGATCGCGCGCGACGAGTTCCCGCCCAACGCGGAGATCGTCCCCGGCGACTGGATCACGGTCGACATCGAGCGCAGCGAGGGCGAGCCGGACCCCGAGGACCCCGACGAGCTCGAGATGCGCGTGATCGAGATCCGTCCCGACACGATCTTCCTCGACGCCAACCACCCGCTCGCCGGCCAGGACGTCACGTTCAAGGTGCAGGTGCTGTCGGTGCGCCGCGCGACGCCCGACGAGCTCGCCGAGCGCGCGCACGTGCACGACTGCGACGAGCACGGTTGCTGACGGGCTGCCGCGCGAAGCTCGCTTTTCCCCCTGGCGCGATCCGCGCGCTCGCGATACCACGAAGAGCGAGCGCCTGATTAGCCATGCACGATGTCTCCTCGCGAGTACGCCCTGCGCTGCGAGTCGTGAGCGCTCGTCCGGGAGCACGGCCTCTTCACGGGGCCGTGCTCTCGCGTCGGGGCCGATGAATCTCAGGCCAGCGGCGCGTGCGCGGGCGCGGCCTCGGACGGCAGCCCGAACGCGCGACGCAGGACCGAGCGGCCGAGGTAGATCAGCGGCGTGTCGAGCAGCGCGAGCACGACCTTGCACGCGTAGACCGCGGCGATGATCGACCAGACCTCGGGCCACTCGAGCTCGAGCCCCCAGCGCAGGAAGATGCTGTTGACGATGATCGTGTCGACGAGCTGGCTGATCAGCGTCGAGCCGTTGTTGCGCAGCCACATCCAGCGCCCGCCGGTCACGCGCCACCAGAAGTGGTACAGCCGCACGTCGAAGAGCTGCGCGACGAGGTACGCGAGCATCGACGCGAAGAGCAGGACGCCGGGGTAGTAGAAGCTCGCGTCGAACGCGCGTTGCATGTCGGCGGCGGCGGGGAAACCGAGCTCCTTGTTGACCCACTGCGCGTCCGGCGGGAGCGCGCGCGCCATCAAGACGACGCCGAGCATGAAGAAGCTCAGCAGGAAGCCCAGCACGACCATCAGGTCCGCGCGGCGCCGGCCCCACATCTCGGACACGAGGTCGGTGATCAGGAACGTGACCGGGTAGGTCAGGACCCCCGACGTCAGCGTCACCCCTTGCTCGAGCCCGAGCCAGCCGATCCCGCCCGGGAACAGCTCGAACAGCTTCACGCCGATGATGTTCGTCAGCACGAGCGCCACGGCGAACGTCGCCGCCAGGAACACGTAGACGACATCGGGGAGCGGCATCCCGAACGGCGTCGGCGCGCTCGTCGGCGATCTCGTCGCCGCCGCGGGCTTGGCGAGGGTCATGCGGGGACGGTACCGTTGGCCCCCACCCATGCAAGTCGTCGAGCAACTGAAGCGGATGAGCGAGGAACGCTTCCTCGCCCTCTACGAGTCCCTCGCCCAGCAGGGCTTCGGCCCCCTCGACCGCCAGGTCGCGGTCTCGCTGAAGTTCCGCCCGCAGGCGATCCGCAAGCTCCCGATGGCGCAGCGCGCGAAGCGGGCGCGCACGCTCGTGCTCGCGGGCGGCAAGGGCGAGCTCGCGTACGATCTGCTCGGCAGCTACTTGATGAAGAAGGACAAGGAGCTGATCACCGCGTTCCTCGACAAGACCGGCGTCGAGCACAACGACGGGATGATCGAGGATCTCGACGAGCACGAGCCGGCGCCCGACAAGATCGCCCCCGCGGTCGCCGAGCTCGACACGGAGCACGACCCCGAGGACGTCACGTCCTACCTCGCGATGTGCGCGACCCAGTGGCCGGAGATCACCGAGCTCGACGCCCTCTGGCGCGAGCGCGCCGGCGTCCCGACCGCCTAGCTCCCCGTGATACGGTGCCGCACAGCGATACGGTGTCGCACACCTCCCTGTCGCTGAACGACAACAAGGTGTGCGACACCGTATCGCTACGACTTGACGCGCTCGACGAAGTGCCCGTCGCGCGTGTCGACGCGGATCGTCTCGCCCTGCGCGAGGTAGGGCGGCACCTGGAGCTCGAGCCCGGTCTCGCACACGGCGCGCTTGAGCTGCGCCGTCGCGGTGGCGCCCTTGATCGCGGGATCGGTCTCGGTGACGACGAGCGTGACGGTGTGCGGCAGCTCGAGGCTGACGACCTTCCCGTCGACGAGCACGGCGCGCAGGTCCTCGACCCCGTCCTTGAGGTAATACGTCGCGTCCCCGAGCTCGTCGGGCCCGAGGTCGAACTGCTCGAAGCTTTCCGAGTCCATGAAGTGCCACCGCGCCCCGTCGGAGTACAGGAACGAGACCGGCCGCTTCTCGACGTCGACCTCCTCGTACTTGTCGCCGGTCCGGATCGACTCGCTGAGGAGCTGCCCCGTCAGCAGGTTGCGCAGCTTCGTCTTCGCGATCGTCGACCCGCCCCGCGCGGTCGGAGTCGTGAACGTGACGTCGACGATGACCATCGGCGCGCCCTTGTAGACGAGGCACGCGCCCTTCTTGAAGTTCGACACTTCGATCATTGCGCGGGGAGTCTAGCGTCGGAACCGCGTCGCCCAGTAGGGGCCTTCGCCAAGTTCCGCCGGGCTCGGATGCCGAACCCGAGGGCGCTCGCTGCCGCACCCGTGCCCGCATCGCGTACCGGCCACACGTCCCCCGTCCGACGCTCGCACGACGCGTCGTCGCGCGCGAGGCGCGCCGAGGCGGCTGCCCCGGCAGTCCTCGCACACGAGGAGCGCCAGAATGGTCCCTTCCATGCTCCTTTGCTATACAGGCCGAGGCTCGGGAGAGGCGGCAATGCTGGATGCGCCCGACGTGGAGGAACGAGACGATCTCCGATGAAGCGTTCGTCTCCCCTGTGGAGACTACCGACTACCACGCGCGGTATCTCGCGCACGAGCTGACGCGCCGCTGCGCCTCCGACAGCGTCGAGAAGCTGGCGCCTGTGCTCGCCGATGCGCAGGTGGACCTGAATCCGCATCAGGTCGAGGCCGCTCTCTTCGCATTCCGAAGCCCCTTCTCGAAAGGCGCGATCCTGGCCGACGAGGTCGGACTGGGGAAGACGATCGAGGCCGGCTTGCTGCTCGCACAGAAGTGGGCCGAGCGCAAGAGGCGCCTTCTCGTGATCCTGCCCGCGAGCTTGCGCAAGCAGTGGAGCCAGGAGCTCGAGGAGAAGTTCTTCCTCCCCTCCTTCATTCTCGACGCACACAGCTTCAACGTCGCTGTTCGCGGCGGAAACCTCAATCCGTTCGCGCAGGACGCGATCGTCCTCTGCTCGTTCCA
>CAZGTQ010000406.1:0-36810 GCA_964528575.1 uncultured Planctomycetaceae bacterium
GGGGCGCGGCGGCGCTCGCTCGCGTCCCGCGCACGCGCACGAGCACGGCGCCGCGCAGCCGCAGCCGGCCGGGCACGCTCCCCGGCCGCGCGAACCAGTACGCCGGAGGCACGATCGCCCCCGCGTCGTCGGGCGCGGCGACGACGCGCTCCACGAGTCCCGCGAGGAGGCGCTCCGCCGGCCCGCCGCGACGCACGGCGCCGGCGCGCGCCAGCGACTCGACCATGCGGCAGCAGCCGTCGAGCGCGGCGAGGCCGTGCCACGTCTCGTCGGCGAGCGCGCGCGCGACGTGCGCGCCCGCGTGGCGCCGCGCGAGCCCGAGCTCGCCCAGGCGCGCGCGCAGCGGAGCGAGCATCTCCGCGCTCCCCGCCCACGTCCGCCACGCCCGCTCGGGCACCTCGATCGCGTGCTGGTACAGATCGCGCGCGAGCGCGTCGCGCTCCGGCCAGCGCCGGCCGACGCTCGGGTCCATCACCTGCACGCGCCGTCCGGCGCGGCTCCACGCGACGGCGAAGTGCGTCGCGCCGTGCGGCAGCGTGACGACGACGAGCGCGGGCAGGCTCCCGCTCTGGGGACGCAGCACGTGGTCCGCCGGGAGCAGCACCTGCTCGGCCTCGAGCCCGAGCTCGCGCGCGACCTCCTCGAGCGTGTCGATCGACGTGCCGTCGACGTCGGTCTGGCACGCCTCGCGCAGGCGGTCGTAGCTCGCCGCGATGCGGTGCCCCTCGAGCAGGCACGCGAGCGCCGCCGGACCGCAGTCCATGACGGAGCTCTGGACGACCTCGGGCGCGAGCAGCGCGCGGCGCGTCATGGCGTCTTGCCCGCGGAGAGCAGCACGAGCTCGGCCGGCGAGACGTCCTCGAGCTCGACCTCGACCGCGCACTCGAGGCCGTGCTGCAACGGGATCTCGGTCGGCGCGTCGCGGTCGACGGCGAGCTCGACCTGGATGCGGCCGTCGCGCAGCTCGCGCCCGACGCTGGCGACGCGGGCGTGGACGACGCCCCAGCGGCTCCAGGGGAAGCCGTCGAAGCGCAGCCGCGCGCGCTGGCCGGGCGCGAGCCGGCCGAGCGCGACGTCGGGGGCGAACCGCGCCACGACCTCGAGCTCGGCGGCGGCGACGACCGCGGCGACGCGCGCGCCGCTCTCGACGTAGGTCCCCGGTCCGATCGGCGCGACGTCGGCGAGCTCGCCGTCCGCCGGCGCCCGCAGCGTCTTCTCGGCGATCTCGTGCTCGATGCGCTCGAGCGCGACCCGCGTCGTGGCGCTGCGGCCGTCGAGCGCGACGAGCGCGCCGCGCAGCGCCTCGAGCTCGGCGGAGCGGTCGCTCGCGAGACGGCGCTGGTCGAATTCGAGGCGCTCGAGCGAGAAGCGGTGCTCCTCGACCGCGCTCTTCGCGCGCAGCGTCTCGTTGCGCGCGCGCGAGAGCTCGAGCTCGGACAGGCCGCCCAGCTCGAACAGGCGCCCGAGCCGCGTCTCCTCCTCGTGGGCGAGCGTCGCCGCGAGCTCGAGCTGCGTCACGCTCTGCGCCGCCGCGTCGCGCGCGGCGCGGTCGGCCTCGGCCCCCTCGGCGCGCGCGCTCTCGAGCGCCTCGATGCGCCGCTCGAGCGCGACGCGCTCCCGCGCGAGCCCGTCCGCGCGCGCGCGCTCCTCGTCGAGCCGCAGCCGCTCCGCGCGCGCGTCGAGCTCGACGAGCGCGTCGCCGGCGCGCACGCGCGCGCCCAGCACGAGCCCGGGCGCGGCGACGACGCGACCGCTCGCCCCGGCGTGCACGCCGAACACGGCGCGGTCGACGACGACGCGCCCTTCGCCGGTGGTCGCGCGCAGCGTCACGCGCGCGCGCGCGAACCACAGCGCCCACAGCGCGAGCAGCACGACGGCGACGGCGATCCAGCCGAGCGCGCGGCCGTGGCCGTCGCTCTCGATCGAGCGCAAAGAGCGCGAGAAGGGACCCGCCATGGTGCGCGCCAGGCTACCGGGCGGGCGCGGACGAACGAAAGCCCCGCCCGTCGGCGAGGACGGGCGGGGCCTCTCCCCCCGGAGCCGGCTGCGCTCTTCAGCGGAGATCGAGCGCGACCGGGTTGCTCAGCGTGTCGACCGCGAAGGTGAGCGGGTCGATGACGAGGTACAGGTGGTGCAGGGTCAGCGGCGCGGCGGCGTAGACGCTGCGGTCGCCGGCGGGCACCACCACGGCGGCCTCGGCCCGGCCGTAGCCGTCGAGGAAGCCGATGCGGTGCGGGAACCACGGCAGGAGGTCGGCGGTCAGGGTCAACTGCGTGTACGCATCCTCGACCAGCGGTGCGCGGAAGCCGCCGATCAGCGTGCTGCCGCTCGCGCCCGAGGCGGAGCCGACGAACCAGTACAGCTTGCGGCCGTGCTCCAGGCCGGCGTCGAGCGCGAGCCGCTGGACGCCGCCCTCGACCGCCGAGACGAGGTCGAGGCTCGCCTCGAGCAGCGTCGGCTCTTCGAACGGACGGACGCCGTGCCAGCGCCTGCCGCTCGTCCCCGCTCCGCGAGCGACGTCCGCCAGCCGCGCCGCGACGACGCGACGGCTGCCGCCCGCGCCAGAGCGCTCGCGCTCCGAGCCCGGCCGCGGCCGCACCGCGTCGGCGCGCTCGCGCTGGGCTTCGGGACGCTCGCGCTGCTCGTCCGCGCGCTCGCGCTCGGCACCGGCGCGCTCGCGTTGCGCTGCGGATCGCGCACGCATCGCGCGCGAGCGCTCGCGCACCGCGTCGCTCCGGCCTCTCGCGTCGGCGTCGTGGCGCGCCGGCTCTGCGACGGGGTCGTGGGCGAGCGCCCGGGCGTGCGCGGGGGCCGAGGCGGCGGCGAGGACGAGCGTCACTGCGAGGATCGAGAACCGCTTCATGATCATTCTCCTTCCGGGTAGGAGCACTCTCGGGGACCCGTTCCCCATCGCGCTCACCGTCGGGAGGACCACGCGCGGGGCGTTGTACGCGGATTCCGCGCAAAGGCGGCCGGGCAACTCGGCCCTCGCCGCCTGGTCTTGAGAACGAGTCTCAGCTAGGCTCGCGGCCCGTGACCGTCCCGCGACCCGGTTCCCCGCCGCCTCCCATGCGCACTCGAGCTCTCCGATCGCTCCTCCCGCTCGCCCTGCTGTCCCTCGCCGCGCCCCTCGGCGCGCGGCAGAGCGACGTTGCGGTGCTCCACGTCTACTCCGCGCGCCACTACGACGTCGATCGCGCGCTCTACGAGGGCTTCGAGCAAGCGAGCGGCATCCGCATCGAGCTGGTCGAGGGCAAGGACGACGCGCTGCTCGCGCGGCTCGCGAGCGAGGGCCAGCGCTCGCCCGCGGACGTGTTCGTCACCGTCGACGCCGCGCGGCTGTGGCTCGCCGAGGAGGCCGGTCTGTTCCAGCCGGTGCGCTCGGACGTGCTCGAAGAGCGCATCCCCGCGCACCTGCGCCACCCCGACGGGCTGTGGTTCGGCCTCTCGACGCGCGCGCGGTGCATCGTGTACGCGAAGGAGCGCGTGCAGGAGTCGGAGCTGTCGACCTACGCGGACCTCGCGGCCGAGCGCTGGCGCGGGCGCGTGCTCGTGCGCTCGTCGTCGAACGTCTACAACCAGTCGCTGGTCGCGTCGCTGATCGCGCGCAACGGCGAGGAACAGACCGAGAAGTGGGCCCGCGGGCTCGTCGCGAACTTCGCGCGCAAGCCGCAGGGCGGCGACACGGACCAGATCCGCGCGGTCGCGGCCGGCGAGGGCGACGTCGCGCTCGTCAACAGCTACTACTTCGCGCGCCTGCTCTCGTCCGACGATCCGAAGGATCGCGAGGTCGTCGCCCAGGTCGCGCTCTTCTTCCCCAACCAGGACGGCCGCGGCACGCACGTCAACGTGAGCGGCGCGGGCGTCCTGAAGACTTGCGCCGACGTCGGCGCGGCGGTGCGCTTCCTCGAGTATCTCAGCGGTGACGCCGCGCAGCGCATCTTCGCGCTGGGCAACAACGAGTTCCCCGCGGCGCAGGGCGTGCCGCTCGCGCCCGCGCTCGAGCCGTGGAAGACGAAGAAGCTCGACGCGCAGACGTCGGTCGCCGAGATGGGCCGGCGCAACCGCGAAGCGATCCTGCTGATGGATCGCGCCGGGTGGCGCTGAGAGGCCTCAGCCGCTGGTCCGCGCTCGCGCTCGGCCTCGCGGCGCTCACGGCGCTTCCCGCGCTCGTCGTCGTGAGTCACGTCGGTGCCGACAGCGAAGGGCTGTGGGCGCACATGGCGAGCACCGTGCTGGGCGGCTACGTCCGCAACACCCTCGGGCTCGTACTCGGCGTCGGCGCCGGCGCGCTGCTCCTCGGCGTCCCGACCGCGTGGGTCGTCACGACGTGCGCGTTCCCGCTGCGGCGGGTGCTGCTCGTCGCGCTGCTCCTGCCGCTGAGCGTGCCGACGTACTTGATGGCGTACGCCTACACCGATCTGCTCCAACTCGGGCCGATCCCGATCCGCTCGCTCGGCGGAGCGATCTTCACGTTCTCGTTCGTCCTCTACCCGTACGTCTTCCTGCTCGCGCGCGCGGCTTTCCTCGAGCAGTCCGCTTGCGCGCTCGACGTGAGCCGCACGCTCGGCGCCGGGCCGTGGCGCTCGTTCTTCACCGTGGCGCTGCCGATGGCGCGGCCGGCGATCGTCGCGGGACTCGCGCTCGTCCTGATGGAGACGCTCGCGGAGTACGGAGCGGTCGACTACTTCGCCGTCGACACGTTCACGACCGGCATCTACCGAGCGTGGAGCGCTCTCGGCTCGCCCGCGGCCGCCTGCCAGCTCGCCGCGGCCCTCCTCGCGTTCGTGCTCGTCGTGCTCGCGGGCGAGCGGATCGCGCGCGGACGAGCGCGCTACGCTGCGCCGACCGGCCGGGCGCGCACGGCGCATCGCCGCCGGCTTGCGGGAGCGCGCGCCGCGCTCGCCGTCGCGCTCTGTCTCGCGCCGGTCTGCCTCGGCTTCGTCGTGCCCGCCGCGACGCTCGCGACGAACGCTCTCGCCGCGGACCCCGCGACCCGCTGGCTCGACGTTCCCCAGCTCGCGGGCAACACAGCGTTCGTCGCCGCGGCCGCGGCGGCGCTCGTCGCACTCGTCGGGCTGCTCGTCGCGTACGGGCGGCGGCTCGATCCACGCCTCGCGGTCCGTGTCGGAGCGCGCGTCTCGGCGAGCGGCTACGCGCTCCCGGGCTCGGTCGTCGCCGTCGGCGTGCTCGTCGCGGTCGGCCACTTCGACCGCTGGACCGGCCTCTGGGCGAGCGGGACGATCGCGGCGCTCCTGTACGCGTACGCCGTGCGCTTCCAGGCGCTGTCGCTGCACGCGCTCGAAGCGGGGCTCGCGAAGGTGCGGCCGTCGATGGACGACGCGGCGCGCACGCTCGGCAGCGGCCCCGGCGGCGTGCTCGCGCGCGTGCACGCGCCGCTCGTGTCGGGGAGCCTGTTGACCGCGCTCCTGCTCGTCTTCGTCGAGGTGATGAAGGAGCTGCCGGCGACGATGATCGTGCGGCCGTTCGATTTCGAGACGCTCGCGGTGCACGTGCACAGGTACGCGTCCGACGAGCGGCTCGCCGAGGCCGCGGCGCCGGCGCTGATGATCGTCGCTGTCGGGCTCGTGCCGGTCGCGCTGCTCAGCCGGGCGATCGAGCGCGTCGGGGAGCGACGCGCGGCGGCGTGAGCGCGCTCGAGCTCGACGCGGTCGTGCACGCGTACGACGGCGTGCCCGCGCTGCGCGGCGTGAGCCTCGCGGTCGGGCCCGGCGAGCTCGTCTGCCTCGTCGGGCCGTCCGGGTGCGGCAAGACGACGCTGCTGCGCGTCGCCGCGGGGCTCGAGCGGCCGGCCGCGGGCGCGGTGCGCGTCGCAGGCCGTCTCGTCGAGGGCGAGCGGGTCCACGTCCCGCCCGAGAAGCGCGGCATCGGCATGGTGTTCCAGGACTACGCGCTGTTCCCCCACCTCGACGTCGCGCGCAACGTCGCGTACGGCCTGCGCCGGCGGCGGCGAGCCGAGCGCGCGCGGCGCGTCGCCGAGATGCTCGCGCTCGTCGGTCTCGAGGAGCGCGCCGCGCGTCATCCGCACGAGCTCTCGGGCGGCGAGCAGCAGCGCGTCGCCCTCGCGCGGGCGCTCGCACCCGCGCCGTCGATCCTGCTCCTCGACGAGCCGTTCTCGAGCCTCGACGCGACCGAGCGGGGCCGCGTTCGCGAAGAGACGCGCGCGATCCTGCGCGCGAGCGGCGCGGCGGCGGTGCTCGTCACGCACGACGGAGAGGAGGCGCTCCAGCTCGGCGAGCGCGTGTGCGTGCTGCGCGCCGGGGCGGTCGAGCAGATCGGTACGCCGAGCGACGTCTACTTCCGGCCCGCCGGCGTCTTCGTCGCGACGTTCTTCGGCGACGCCAACGTGCTCGACGCGACGGTGGCGGACGGCGCCGCGCACACGCCGCTCGGCGCGCTCGCGCTGGATCCTCCGCCGGCGTTCCAGGGTCCTGCGCTCGCCGTCGTGCGCCACGAGGCGCTGCGCGTCGCGCGCGCGGACGGCTCCGGCGTGGAGGCGCGCATCGTCGACACGCGTCTCGCCGGCGGCCGGCGGCTGACGCGGCTGCGGCTCGCGGACGGCGCGTGCGTCGACGTGCGCCACCCCGCGGTCGACGCGGCCGAGCCGGGAACGAGCGTGCGCGTCGAGCTATGCGCTCCCCGCCTCGTGCACGTGTTCCCGCGTTAGGACCCGCGCGCGACGCTCCTCCACCGCGCTCCACAGCGTGGGGACGACGAAGATCGTCAGGAGCGCGACGACCATGCCGCCGAAGACGGGGATCGCCATCGGGACGAGCACGTCCGCGCCGCGGCCGCGCGAGGTCAGCACGGGCAGCAGCGCGAGCAGCGTCGTCGCCGTCGTCATCAGGCACGGACGGATGCGGCGCAGCCCGGCCGCGACCACCGCTTCGCGCACGTCGTGACGCGTGCGCGGCTGGTCGGCGTCGAAGCGCTGGCGCAAGTACGTCGCCATCAGCACGCCGTCGTCGGTCGCGATGCCGAAGAGCGCGAGGAAGCCGACCCAGACGGCGACCGACAGGTTCGTCGGGCGCACGCCGAGGAGCTCGCGCAGGTCGACGCCGAACGGATGCGCGTCGAGGAACCAAGGCTCGCCGTAGAGCCAGAGCATGAGGAAGCCGCCGGACCACGCGACCAGCACCGCCGAGAACACCATCGCCGTCGTCAGCGTCGAGCGGAACTGCAGGTACAGGATGACGAAGATCACGAACAGCGAGAGCGGGAGCACGACCCGCAGCGTCTCCGTCGCGCGCACCTGGTTCTCGTACTCGCCGGCGAAGCGGTACGAGACGCCCGGCGGCAGCTCGTACGCGCCGCTCTCGACGAGGTGCTCGAGGTGCGCGCGAGCCTGCTCGACGACCTCGACCTCCGCGACGTCCGGACGCCCGTCGAACAGGACGTGCGCGACGAGGAACGTGCCCTCGCTCTTGATCGCCTGCGGGCCGCGCGTGTAGCGCACCTCGGCGAGCTGGCCGAGCGGCACCTGCACGCCGTCGCGCGTGCCGACCAGGATCCGGTCGAGCTCCTCGACGCGGTCGCGCAGCTCGCGCTGATAGCGCACGCGCACGGGATAGCGCTCGCGTCCCTCGATCGTCGTCGTCAGGGTCCGGCCGCCGACCGCGACCTCGATCACGTCCTGCACCGCGCGCACCGACAGCCCGTAGCGCGCGATCGCGTCGCGGTCGATGTCGATCTCGAGGTACGGCTTGCCGATCACGCGGTCGGCGAGCACCGTCTCGGGCCGCACGGACGGGACGTCCCCGAGGAAGCGCTCGAAGTCGAGCGCGACCCGCTCGATCGTCTCCAGGTCGGGACCGAAGACCTTGATCCCCATCGGCGCGCGCATGCCGGTCTGCAGCATGATCCGCCGCGTCTCGATCGGCTGGAGCATCGACGCCGTCGTCATCCCCGGCATGCGCGCCGCGCGCTCGACCTCGTTCCAGATGTCGCGCGGCGTCTCGATCGCGTCGCGCCACTGGCGGAACGGCCGGCCGTCCTCGTCGGGCACGAGCAGGCCGCGCGCGTCGCGGACGTGCGCGCCGCGCTCGTCGTCGTACGCGAACAGGAGCCGCCGGCCCGACGCGTCCGATGCGTACTCGGGCACGTACGTGATCACCGTCTCGACCATCGAGATCGGCGCGGGATCGAGCGCGCTCTCGACGCGGCCGATCTTGCCGACGACGTCCTCGACCTCGGGGATCGCCGCGATGCGCGCGTCCTGCTCCTGGAGCATGTCGAGCGCCTCGCCGATCGACGCGTGCGCCATCGTCACCGGCATGAGCAGGAACGAGCCCTCGTCGAGCGGCGGCATGAACTCGCGCCCCAGGCCGGGGAACGCGCGCTCGGCGGCCGCCCACCGCTCTTCGAGGCCGACGGTGCCCGCGACCCGCTCCCAGCCGAGCCAGATCACGAGTCCGAGCGCGGTCAGCACGGTCGGTCCCGCGAGGAACAGCGCCTTGTGCGCGAGGCACCAGCGCAGCATCGGCTCGTAGACGCGCAACAGGAGCGCGAAGCCGAGCAGGACGCCGCCGACGACGATCGCCGTGAAGACGACGTTCCCGAGGTCTCGCTCGGGGCCGAGCGGCTCCCACAGGTCGGCGAGCACGAGCGCGACGGCGATCGCGACCGCGGCGTTCGTCCCGCGCGAGAGGAGCCGGCCCGTCCGCTCGCCGACGCGCGGCAGGAAGCGGCGCCGCCGGCGCCCGTCGCGACCGCGGCCGAGCAGGACGTGCGCCGCCGGCGGAATGATCACGATCCCGACGACGATCGACGCGAGGAGCGCGAACGTCTTGGTGTACGCGAGCGGCTTGAAGAGCTTCCCCTCGGCCCCCTCCATGGTGAACACCGGCAGGAAGCCGACGACCGTCGTCGCGACCGCCGTGACCACCGCGCTGCCGACCTCGCTCGACGCGCGCAGGATCGCGTCGAACCGCTCGCGCACCGTCTGGCCCGGCGCGACGTGGTTCAGCACGTTCTCCGTCATCACGATGCCGACGTCGACCATCGTGCCGATCGCGATCGCAATGCCCGCGAGCGCGACGACGTTCGCGTCGACGTCCGCCCAACGCATCGCGACGAACGTGCCGAGCACCGCGAGCGGAACGAGCCCCGAGACGAGCAGCGCGCTGCGCAGGTGCGCGACCATCGCGACGACGACCACGATCGTCACGAGGATCTGGAGCAGGAGCGCGCTCTCGAGCGTGCCGAGCGTCTCGCGGATCAGCCCGGAGCGGTCGTAGAACGGCACGACGGTCAGCTTGGACGTCGTCCCGTCGGAGAGGACCTTCGACGGCAGGCCCGGCTCGATCTCCGCGATCTTCGCCTTCACTCGCTCGATCACCTCGAGCGGGTTCGCGCCAAAGCGCACGACCACCACGCCGCCCGCCGCCTCCACGCCGCCCTTGTCGAGCGCTCCCCGCCGCAGCGCCGGGCCCATCGACACGTTCGCGATGTGCCCGATCGTCACCGGCACGTTGTCCGCGACGCCGACGACCGTCGCCTCGACGTCGTCCGTCGACTCGATCAGCCCGAGCCCGCGCACGACGTACTCGGCGCGGTTGACCTCGATCGTCCGCGCGCCGACGTCGACGTTGGACGCGGCGACGGCGCCGAACACGTCGCCGAGCGTCACTCCGTACGCGCGCATCGCGTCGGGGTCGACGTCGATCTGGTACTCGCGCACGTAGCCGCCGATCGACGCGACCTCCGCGACGCCCTCGACGCCCGACAACGCGTAACGCACCGTCCAGTCCTGGACCGAGCGCAGCTCCGCGAGGTCCCAGCCGCCCGCCGGCGCGCCGCCCTGCGTGCGCCCCTCGAGCGTGTACCAGAACACCTGGCCGAGCGCCGTCGCGTCGGGGCCGAGCGCCGGCTGCACCCCGGGCGGGAGCGCGCCATCGGGCAGGCTCGAGAGCTTCTCGAGGAGCCGGCTGCGCGACCAGTAGAAGTCGACGTCCTCGTCGAAGATCACGAAGATCGTCGAGAAGCCGAACATCGACGTGCTGCGGATGCTCTCGACGCCCGCGACGCCGAGCAGCGCGACCGTCAGCGGGTACGTGATCTGGTCCTCGACGTCCTGCGGCGAGCGGCCTGGCCAGGTCGTGAAGACGATCTGCTGGTTCTCGCCCGTGTCGGGGATCGCGTCGACCGGCACCGGGTCGCGGGGCACGCCGGGGACGTCCCAGTCGAACGGAGCGACGCGCACGCCCCACGCGGCGAGGAGCAGCGCCGTCAGCGCGACGACGAGCTTGTTCTCGAGGAAGAAGCGCAGGAGCGCGGTCATCGCGGCTCCTCCCGCGGCCCCACCCGCGGCGCCAGAACGCGCCGCACCGTCCCGCAGCGCAGCATCGACGCGCCGAAGTAGGGGTTCGCCACCGCGGGCTCGCTCTGGAGCCAGTCCGCGCCCGCGTTCCCGAACGCCATCGGGCAGTGCACGACGCGCAGCGGCACGTCGAGCGGGTTGCCACGCTCCTCGGCGCGCGCGATCAGGGCGTCCGAGATGCGCTCGAACGTCCGCCGCCGCGCATCGATCCCGCCGCTCGACTCGATGCCCTCGAGCGCGGCGCGCGCGACCGCGCTCTCAGGCGCCGCGCGCTGCGCCGCCTCGTTCAGCGCGAGGAGCGCCTCGCGCGCGGCCGCGTCGTCGTCGGCGGCGAGCGCGCGGCCGAGCTCGAGGTAGCGCTCGAACACGGGCGCGAGCGCGCGTTCGTCCGCGCCCTCGTCCACGTCCGCCTCGTCCACGTCCGCCTCGTGCTGGCCCGCCTCGTGCTGGCCCGCCTCGTGTCCGCTCTCGCGCGGGTCCGCGGCCGGCGCGCCCGCGCGCTCGTCCGCCGCCCGCGCCGCGGGCGCCGGCGCGAAGCGCTCGCGCGCCTCGCCGCAGCGCAGCATCGATGCGCCGAGGTACGGGTTCGCGACCGGGCCGTCGGTTTGCAGCCAGCTCGCGCCCGCGCCGTCGAACGCCGTCGGGCAATGCACCTCGCGGCGCACCTCGTCCGCGTCGTGGCCGAACGAGCGCTCGAGCGCGAGCACCGCCCGCGACGTCGGCTCGAACGCCGCGCGCAGCGTCGCCAGGTCGTCCGCCTCGCGCGCGTTCGCGAGCGCGACGTCGAGCATGCGGCGCGCCTCGCTCCAGCGCTCGCGGTACGCCGCCGGCAACGCCTCGGCGGCGACCGCCTCGACCGCCGCGGCGAGCCGCGCGAGCGCGTCGCGCGCCGCCGCCGCGTCGTCGCGCGCGAGCGCCGCGTGGGCGTCGCCGTACGCGTCGTACAGCGGCCGCAGCGACGCGCGCACGAAGCTCGCGAGCGGGCCGCGCAGCGCGCCCGCCTCGCCCTCGACCGACATCATGCTGGGCTGCGCGCGGATCTGCATCGCGCTGTCGAGACGGAACGCGCCGTTCACGACGACGCGCTCGCCCTCCGCGAGGCCCTCGAGCACGAGGTACCAGTCGCCCGCCCGCGGTCCGACGACGATCTCGCGACCCTCGTACGTCGGCCGCTCGGCGTCGGGCACCTCGACATAGACGACGGCGCGCCGGCCGGTGAGCAGCACGGCGCTCGCGGGCACGACGAGCGCGCGCTCGCCCTCGGGCGCGCGCGACACGAGGCCGAGCTCCTCGGCCCGCACGAGATCCATGCCGCACACGTCGCACTGCCCCGGCCCCTCCTTGACGATCTCGGGGTGCATCGGGCTGACCCACTTGCCGGCGAGCCAGTCCTCGAGCACGGCGCCGCCGGCGCCGAGCCGCGCGCGCGCGACGGCGCGCACGAACATCCCCGGCTTGAGTCGACCGCTCTCGTTGTCCAGGTTCACGCGCACCTTCGCCGTGCGCGTGCGCTCGTGCACGACGGGATCGATGAACGCGATGCGGCCCTCGAAGCGCTCGCCGGGCAGCGCCTCGGCCTCGATCACGATTTCCTGGCCGTGCCGCAGCCACGCGAGGTCCTGCTCGTACGCGTCGAGCAGCACCCACAGCCGCCCGAGGTCCGCGATGCGGTAGATGTGCGTGCCCGTCTGGACGTACGCGCCCTCGTCGAGCAGCTTGTCGACGACGACGCCCGAAGCCGGCGACGTGAGCAGCACGTGGTCCTCCGCCGAGCCGCGCTCGACGATCGCCTCGACCTGCGCCTCGGTCAGCCCCCACAGGAGCAGCTTCTCGCGCGCCGCCTCGTACGCGCCCCTGCTGCTGTCCGCGAGGAACTCGCTCTTCTCGGCGGCGGTCGCCTCGAGCCGCTCGCGCGCGGACAAGAGCTCCTGCTGCGCCGTGAGCAGGTCGGGGCTGTAGAGCCGCACGAGGTGCTCGCCCTGCGCGACGCGCACGCCCTCGTAGTCGACGTAGAGCCGCTCGAGCCGCCCCGGCACCCAGGCCGAGATCGTGCGCACCGCGGTCTGGTCGAGCGCGAGCTTGCCGACCATGCGCACGGGCCGCGTGACGGCGCGGCGCACGACCGGCGCGGTCTCGACGTGCGCGAGCGCGCGCGCCGCCTCCGAGAGCTCGATGCGCCGCGGGTGCGCGTCCTCGGCCCCGTCGAGCAGGACGAGGTCCATCCCGCAGATCGGGCACGGCCCGAACTCGGGCAGGCGCACCTGCGGGTGCATCGGGCACGACCACACGATCTGGGCGCCGGCATCGGTGCGCGCGCCCTCGGACGCCGGCTCGGCCGTGTGTCCGGCCGTGCGGTCGGCCGTGCAGCGGCCGAGCGCGACGAGCGCGACGGCGGCGGCGAGAACGACGATCCACTTCGCAATCGACTTCATCACACGTCCCCTCCGACGAGCGCGCCGAGGCGCGCCTCGGCCTGCAAGAGATCCCGGCACGCGCGCCACGACGAGAGCGCGAGCTCGAGCAGCGCGCGCTCCGCGTCGATCACGTCGAGCAACGACGCCGCGCCGGCGCGGTACGACGCGAGCGTGAGCTGCAGCGCCTCGTCCGCGCGCGGGACGAGCGAGTCGCGGTAGAGCCCGATCCGCCGCGCCGCGTCGTCGATGCGGTACGCGTGCTCGGCGACCTCGGCCTCGAGCGCGGAGGCTTCCGCCTCGAGCCGCTGGCGCGACG
Organism: uncultured Planctomycetaceae bacterium; assembly: GCA_964528575.1. Taxonomy (GTDB): domain Bacteria; phylum Planctomycetota; class UBA1135; order UBA1135; genus CAZGTQ01. The sequence goes on from CAZGTQ010000406.1 coordinate 13,070, forward strand.
CGCGCGAACGGTGCCGCGCCTCGCGCTCGCCCGCGGCGTAGCTGTCGGTCCACACTGGCAGCGACAGGGTCAGGCTGACCGCGAGCGGGTCGTCGCCGCTGCCGGGCATGCTCGGGTCGAGAGCGTCGCCGGTCGAGATCCAGTCGACGCCGACGCCGAGCTCGGGCCGCGCGCGCAGCTCCGCGAGCTCCTCCGTCGCCTCGTGCGCCAGCGCCTCCGCGCGCAGCGCGCGCAGCCGCGGGCTCGTCTCGAGCGCGCGCGCCCGCAGGTTCGCGACGTCGAGCTCGGGCGCCTCCGGCACCGTCAGCAGCGGCACCGGCAGCGGCGCGTCGAGCCCGCGCAGCGTGAGCGCATCGGCGAGCACGGCCGACAGCGCCGGCGCGCGGCGCTCGAGGCTCGCGACGTCGTCCTCGAGCCGGCCGGCCTCGACCTGCAGGCGCAAGAGATCCTCCTGGACGCCGCCGGCGCGCACGCGCGCGCGCACGACGGGCTCGAGGCCGCGCAAGAGCTCGAGCTGCTCGCGCGCGAGGTCGAGCTCGCGACCGAGGAACGCGTACTCGTGGTACGCGAGCGCGACGTCGCGCGCGACGCGCAGCGCCTCGTCGTCCGCGCGCTCGGCCGCCGCCGCGGCGCGGTGCTCGGCGGCGCGACCGCGCGCGTCGAGCGTCCCCGGCCACGGGAACATCTGCGCGAGCGAGACGCGGCGCTCCTGCGGTCCGGTGCGCGTCTGCACCTCCTCGATGAACTCGGCGTACGTCAGTCGCGGGTCGGGCAGCGCGCTCGCCTGCGCGACGCGCTCGTGCGCCGCCGCCTGGTCCTCGAATGCCGCGCGCAGACGCGCGCTCGAGGCGAGCGCCAGCGCGACGTACGCATCGAGGTCGGCGAGCTCGGGCAGCGCGGCGGCGCCGGGCGCGGCCGGCAGCTCGTCGCGCGGCGGCGGAGGAGCGAGACGCGGCGGGCGCGCCGGCTCGTCGGGAGCGGATGCGCAACCGAGGAAGGGGAGCACGGCGGCGGCGAGTACGGCCGCGGGCCAGGGATCTCGAGCCATGCTGGAACGGAGTCGTGGGTCGGAGAGCGGACGCCCCGGAGCATTCGCGCGCGGCGAACGCTCCGACGAAGGGGCGCACGACTCTCAGAGCCGCAGGTTTCCGTGCAGCACGTGCAGGGCGACGCGGGGCGCGCCTGGGGCGCGGCTCCGCGGCGTCGCGCACGCCACCGGACGCGCGCACGGCGCGAGGGCGGCGACGGCGACGGGAGCGACCGGATCGGGGATCGTGCCGCGCTCGCGGGGCGCGTCGGGCTTGCCTTCGACCGGGCCGAGCGGCGCAGCGGGACGCGCGCTGCACGCGCACCGCGCCGGCGCGGGAGCGAAGCGGTTGTCCGGCGCGGGCGCGCTCGAACGCGCGCTCGCGGCGGCCTCGCTCGCGCCCGCCGCATCGTCCGCACAGCAGCCGCGCGGCGCGGCGGCGTGCTCGCCGGCGTCCGCTCCGGTGGACGCGTCGTCCTCGTGCGGCGTGCAACAGCACGGCGCGCCGCCCACCGGCTCGCCCCCGCACCACGCGGCCGCGGCGAGCGGCTGCAGGACGAGGTGCGCGAGCGCGACGAGCACGAGCACGGCGGACGGGAGCGGACGGCGGGACATCACGGGCTCGTAGGATACCTCGGGCGGCGGAGGGCGCGCGCCGGACCTCGAACTCGCAGAAACCGTCGCGCGGAGCCGGCCTGGCGTCCGATACGGGGCTCGGCAACGTCCGATGAGCGGCTTCGTCCCCCTTCGAGCCGGTCCGGCGCGACCGGGAGCCGGCATGAACTTCCGCGGCCACGAGCTCGTGGAAGCGGGCCCGCGCCGGCTCGAGCTGCGTCCGACGCTCCAGTTCCACGTGTTCGCCGGCGCCTTCGTCGCGGCCGGCGCGCTGCTCGGGGTGGGGGCTGTGTTCTTCGCCGGGATGCCCGAAGTCGCGTTCGGGGCCCTCTTCCCGTCGCTCGGCGCGCTCGTGTTCGGCGGCGCCGGCGTCGCGATGCTCGTGTGGGCGCGCCGGCCGCGCGTGCTCGACGCCGACGTCGGCTGGTTCTGGATCGGCTCCGAGCGCGAGCGGGACGTCGCGCGGCGCCGGGGCGCCGTGAAGCTCTCGCGCGTGCGCGCGGTCCAGTTGCTCGGCGAGGAGATCGAGTCGAGCTCGAGCGACGGCGGCAGCGACTCCTCGTTCACGAGCTGGGAGATCAACCTCGTGCTCGACGACGGGTCGCGCACGTGCCTCGTCGACCAGGCGGGCGAGCGGGCCGCGCGGCAGGACGCGGCGCGCATCGCCGGGCTCCTCGGGGTGCCGCTCCACCGCGCCTGACGACGCCCCGGGCCCGACGCTACGGGCCGCGCGCGGTTAGCATGGTCGGCCATGCGCGCACTTCCTTCCTCCACGCTCTCGCTGCTCGTGCTCGCGTCGGGCGCGGCCGCGCAAGGCCAGGTCTGGGTCGTCGACGACGACGGCGGCCCGGGCGTCGCGTTCACCGACGTCCAGGCGGCGGTCGATGCCGCCTCCGACGGCGACCTCGTGCTGGTGCGACCCGGCGCGTACGCGGGCTTCTCGATCGTCGCGAAGGGGCTCGCCGTCGTCGGCGACCTCGGCGCGGACGTCTTCGTGAGCGGCGGCTGCGTCGTGTCGGGCCTCGCCGCGTCCCAGACGGTCGAGCTGCGCGCGCTCGACATCGCGTCGACCGCGTCCGTCCCCGCGCTCCGGCTCGACTCCAACATGGGGTCGGTGTGGATCGAGGACGTCGACGTCGCGCAGCTCGGGCCGGGCGGGAGCGCGAGCCTGGGCGCGGTGGACGTCGCGGGCTGCGCCGGCGTGACCCTCCAACGCTGCACGGTCGCGGTCGCGATCCCCTCGTCGCCCGCGGTCGGCAACGGCGGCATGCACGGCGTACGGGTCGCTTCGTCGAGCGTGTTCCTGCACCTGGTCACCGCGACGGGCGGCAAGGGCAAGCCGGGATCGACCGACTCGACGATCGGCGGAGCCGGGCTGCTCGTCGCGAGCGGCTCCGCGTTCCTGTACGGCGGCGTGTTCCGCGGCGGCGAGGGAGCGACGGGAGAGGACCTGGGCGAGTTCCTGTTCTGCGACAACGGCTCGCCGGGCGGGTTCGGGCTGTGGCTCGAGCCCGGCGCGCAGGTGACGCGCCTGGGCGCGCGGTTCGAGGGCGGCCCCGGCGGACCCGGCGGCACCGATCCCTTCTCCGGCTTCGCGTGCGCCGCCGGACCGGATGGCCCGGCGCTGCAGATCTTCGCGGGCGCGATCGACGTAGAGCTCGCAGGCTCCGTGCAGGCGTGGCGGGTCGACTCGCCGGTGCGCGGCGGCCAGCCCGCGACGCTCGTCGTCGACGGGCTGCCGAGCACGCCCGTCTTCGCGCTCGCCTCCGTCGGGACGTCGTTCGCCGTGTTCCCGAGCCTGGCGGGCGCGTCGTGCGTGGACCCGGCGGCGCTCGTCGTGCTCCTCGTCGGCGCGACGGACGCGAACGGCGTCCTGCAGCTCTCGCTCCCGATGCCGCACCCGGCGCCGGGCTTCGGTTTCGTGCGCGTGTTCACGCAGGCGCTGCTCTTCGATGCGTCGCTCGGTCCACGGCTCGGCTCGGGCTCGACGCTGCACGTGCTCCACGCGGCGTACTGAGCGAGCGCATGGCCGCCATCCCCCGGTCGCGCGTTCCGCGGCGCGTGTCGAACCCGCCGAACCCGTGGGAGCGGACGCACGTCGAGTGGCTCGGGCCGGCGCCCGAGGTGCGGCTCGAGGTGTTCGAGGAGGACGCGCGGTCGGTGCTCTCGAAGAACGACAGCCCCGACCTGCCGTTCCGCTGGAGCCTCAACCCCTACCGCGGCTGTTACCACGCGTGCGCGTACTGCTACGCGCGGCCGACGCACGAGTACCTCGGCTTCGGCGCGGGCACGGACTTCGACCGCAAGATCGTCGTCAAGCGCAACGCACCCGACGTTCTGCGGCGCGAGCTCGCGAAGAAGTCGTGGCGGCGCGAGCCGATCACGCTCTCGGGCAACACCGACTGCTACCAGCCGCTCGAGGCGGCGTACGAGCTGACGCGCGGCTGCATCCAGGCGTGCCTCGAGTTCTCGACGCCCGTCGTCGTGATCACGAAGAGCGCGCTCGTGCGGCGCGACGCGGACCTGCTCGCGCGGCTCGCCCGGCGCGCGGGCGCGACCGTGTACCTCAGCATCGCCTTCACCGACGAGCGCACGGCCGCGCGCATCGAGCCGGCGGCGAGCCCGATCGAGCGGAGGTTCGAGGCGCTGCGGGTGCTGACGGACGCGGGCGTCGAGACGGGAGTCGCCGTGTCCCCGCTCGTCCCGGGCCTGAACGACGCGTGCGTGCCCGAGGTGCTCGGCCGCGCGGCCGCGGCGGGCGCGACGAGCGCGTTCCTGACGCTCCTGCGCTTGCCCGGCCCGGTCGAGCACGTCTTCCGCGAGCGCATCGAGCAGGCGTTCCCCGAGCGCGCGGCGAAGATCTTCTCGGCGCTGTCGGAGATGCGCGACGGCCGGCCGAACGAGTCGCGCTTCGGCGACCGCATGCGCGGCCACGGTCCGCGCTGGCAGCTCGTGTGCGACCTGTTCGCGCTGCACTGCAAGAAGCTCGGCCTGCGCGGCGCGCCCGGCACGGCCGAGCCGCGACGGGCAGCGGGAGCGCGCGAGGTCGTGCGCCAGGGCGAGCTGTTCGAGCGTTGAGCCGCGCGGCGCTACCGTTCCTCAGCTACCTTCGAGCACGTGAAGCAGTGGGCGAAGAGCGCCCAGGCGCGAGGCTTGCCGAGCGGGCGACGCTCTCGCAGCGCTTCCTCGAGGACACCCGGCGTCGATGCTCGCGGCGTAGGCCGAACGCTACGTCACGTTCGAAACGGCTGAGCGTCGATCTCGTGCACTCGAAGATCCACGTCGACGAGTGTGCCTCGTGCGAGAGCGACCAGGCGCGCGTCGACCGCATCACGTGCGACGTCACGATCGAGGGCGACGCGCTCAGCGACGAGCCGCGCGCGCGGCTCCTAGAGATCGCCGAGCGCTGCCTGGTACATCGGATGCTGAAAGGCGAGAAGGAACTCCTGACGCGCCTGGCGCGTTGAGCGGACCGCGGTAGGATCGGGAGCGCCCCCAGGCCCCCGACCCGAGGTGACGCCGTGCCGAAGTCTTCCTCACTGGTGTTGCTCGCTCTGCTCGCCCCGCTCCCGCTCGACGCTCAGGCACAGGTCTGGGTCGTCGACGACGACGGCGGCGCGGGCGTCCACTTCACGACGATCCAGGCGGCGGTGAACGCGGCCGCGGACGGCGACGTCGTCCTCGTGCGGTCGGGAAGCTACGCGGGCGTCACGGTCGACGCGAAGGAGCTCGCCGTGGTCGCGGACGCCGGCGCCGATGCTCGAGCCCAGCTGTGCGTGGTGCGCGACCTCGCTCCCTCGCAGACGGTCGAGCTACGGGGGCTCTTCCTGACCGCGCTCCGGCTCGAGAACAGCCTGGGACCGGTGTGGATCGAGGACGTCACGGTCGAGAGACCCGCCGTCGGCGGCGCAGGCTTCGGAGGCGCGGTGGACATCATTGGCTGCAGAGACGTCGGTCTGCAGCGCTGCACGATCTCGGTGCTCGAGAACCCGTTCTCGCCGGGCAAGCACGGCGTGCGAATCCAAACTTCCGAAGTGCACCTGTACCTGACCACGGCGACCGGCGGGAAGGGCGCCGACTTCGCCCTTTTCGGCAGCGTTGGTGGTGCGGGCCTGCGCGTCGAGTCCGGGGCGGTGTACCTGTACGGCGGCGCTTACGTCGGCGGAGCCGGCGGAGCGGGGGCGGGCATGGGCCCCTTTGGCTCGTGCGATCCGGGATCGGCCGGAGGGCCGGGCCTTTTCCTCGCGGCGGGAGCCCAGCTCACGCGCGCCGGCGGCTTCTTCTTGGGCGGCGCCGGCGGTCCCGGCGGCGTCGACCTGTGGGGCGGATTCGTGTGCGCGAACGGCCCGCCCGGGCCGCCGACGTCGATCGACCCGACGGCGACGGTCTTCCCGCTGAACGTGCTGAGCCAGTCGTACGAGATCGATTCCCCCGTGCGCGGCGGACAGGTCGCGACGGGGCGCGTCGACGGCGTTGGGGCCGTCGAGGTGTTCTTGCTCGTTTCGCCCGAGCCGGCGCACGAGATCTTCACGAGCCTCCTCGGCGCGGCGTGCGTGAGCCCGAACGGCTTGATCGTCCTCCCGGTCGGCACGACCGACCTGAACGGCGATCTCGCGCTCGCCTTCCCGATGCCGTTCCTCGGCGGCGGCGTCGAAGCGATTCATCTGTTCACGCAGACGCTGTACCTGAAGTGGGGCGCGCTCACCCTCGGCTCGGGCTCGGCGCTCCACGTGATCGACGCGTCTCTCTGACCCGCCGCGTCGAGAGCGCCGCTGGCAGATCGAGCGTTCCGACCTAGGATCTCGAACGCCCCGCAACTCCCCTGACGCAAGGTCACGTCGTGCCCAAGTCGTTCTCTGCGGTGTCGCTCGTTCTGCTGCTCGTGTCCTCGCTCGCGGCGCAGACGCAGGTCTGGGTCGTCGACGACGACGGCGGACCGGGAGTCGACTTCGTCCAGCTCCAACCGGCGATCGACGCCGCCGCCGACGGAGACCTCGTGCTCGTGCGCTCCGGCACATACGGCGGCTTCACGATCTCGGCGAAGGGGCTGTCGCTGCTCGCCGACGCTGGGGCGACGGTGGACGTCGGCGGGTGGTGCACCGTCGAGGGAACCGCGCCCGGGCAAGCGGTCGAGCTGCGGGGCTTGAACCTGATCTGGTTCGAGCGCGTCCTGCGGCTCCAGAACAACCAGGGGCCGGTGTGGGTCGAGGACGTGCGGGTCGCCAGCCAGGGCGACGTCGCGCCGAGCACCGAGGGCGCGATCGACGTGGTCGGGTGCACGGACGTGGGGCTGCAGCGGTGCGAGATCGACTTCGCGTCCGCCTTCTTCCCTCACAACGGCGGTATGAGCGGCATGCGCGTCGCGTCTTCCTCGCGCGTCACGCTCTTCCGGTGCGTTGCGAGCGGCGGCACGGGTGGGCAATTCGTGTCCGGCTCGGGCAGCCCGGGTGGAGCCGGCCTGCTCGTCGACGGGACGAGCGAGGCGTTCCTCTACGGCGGCGTGTTCCGCGGCGGCACCGGAGGCGAGGGAGCGACCTTCGGCACCTCCGGGACGTGTGGGCCCGGCGGCTCGGGCGGACCGGCCGTCTCCGCCGCGGCGGGCTCGGCGATGACGCTCGTCGGCGCGACGTTCACCGGAGGCCTGCCTGGCGCCGGCGGCGGGCCCGGCTGTCCCGCGGGCGGCTTCGGGCCGACCTGGTCGATCGCTCCCGGCGCGGCCGTGCTGCAACTGAGCGGCGGCACGATCCACTACGCGATCGACTCCCCGGTGCGCGGCGGGCAGGTCGCGACGGGCCTCGTCCAGGGAGCGCCGGGGAGCCAGGTCTTCCTGCTCGTGTCGCTCGGCGCGACGCACGCCACGCAGCTCGGCCTCTCCGGCGCGTCCTGCGTCAGCCCCTTCGACCTGCTGATCGTGCCGGCCGGCGCGCTGGACGCCTCGGGCGTCCTCCAGCTCGCGTTTCCGATGCCGCAGCTCGCCCCGCCGCTGGAGGCGTTCCGCCTCTTCACGCAGGCGCTCTACCTCACCCCGACCGCGAACCTCTACCTGGCGGGCGGCTCGACGCTGCACGTCATCGACTCCTCGCTCTGAAACGCACAGCCGGACCGAAGGCGGGCGCGATCCTCCCGGCGCTCGTCGTGCTCATCCTCGCGGCGCTCGCGTGCGGGCCCGCTCCGCCGCCGGCGCCGAAGTCGGCCGCCGAGCTGCGCGGCGCGTACGCGGGGACGAACGTGCTCGTCACGCTGATCGACGCGGCCGCGGCGGGACACCTCGCCTCGTACGGCTACGAGCGCGAGACGACGCCGTTCCTCGACGAGCTCGCGGCCGAGAGCGTGCGCTTCGCGGACGTGACCGCGTCGGCGCCGTACACGCTGGCGTCGGTCGCCTCGCTCTTCACCGGCGAGCATTCCGACGTGCACCGCGTGCTCGAGGCGGGCGACGCGCTGCCCCCCGGGCTCCCGCTGCTCGCGGAGCGGTTCGCGCGCGCCGGCTACGCGACGCACGCGGTGTCGACGAACGCGCACGTGCACGGCCGGTTCGGCTTCGACCGCGGCTTCGAGACGTTCGTGCACGTGTGGCCCCAGCTCGCCGCGGGCGCGCCGCACGCGGTCCCGCCCGAGGCGCTCGAGGCGCTGCGCGCGTTCCTCGCCGCGTCGCGCGCGGCGCCGTTCTTCGCGTACTGGCACGTGATGCCGCCGCACGCTCCGTACGCTCCGCCGCCGCCGCACGCGGAGGCGTTCGCGGCGCACGTGCGCGACCTGTCGGTCGGGAGCATCCCCCATCTGACGCCGCTCGCGCGCGGCGCGTACGTCCCGTCCGCCGACGAGCGGCGGGCGATCGTCGACCTGTACGACTCGTCGCTGCACTACGTCGACTCCGTGCTGCGCGACGTGCGCGGTTGGCTGGAGAGCGAGGACCTGCTCGACGAAACGATCTGGATCGTCACGTCCGACCACGGCGAAGCGTTCGGCGAGCACGGCGTCTACCAGCACGCGGGCACGGTGTACGAGGAGATGGTGCGCGTACCGCTGCTGATCCGGCTCCCCGGCGCGCACCTCGGCGGCACGACGATCGCCGCGCCGGCCGCGCTCGTCGACCTCGTCCCCACGCTCGTCGAGCTGTGCGACCTGGGCGCGCCGGCGACGCTCTCGGGCGTCTCGCTCGTGCCCGCGCTCGCCGGAGAGCAGCTCACGCGTCGCATGCCGATCGTCACGCGCACCGCGGGGCCGGGCCCGTTGACCGCGATCCGCCTCGGCGACCTGAAGCTGATCCACGGCGCGCAGACGGGCGGCCTCGCGCTCTACGACCTCGCTGCGGATCCGCACGAGCGCCGCAACCTGCGCGCGAGCCGCCAAACCGACGCGCGCGAGCTCTACGAGTGGCTCGACCTGTGGTGGAAGCGCGTGAGGACGCGCCGCGACCCGGCGAATCGCGTCGAGGTCCCCCGCGAGATCGAGGAGCGGCTCCACGAGCTCGGCTACGGCGGCGACGACGAGGACGAGGACGGCTAGCGCGTCACCCGAGCGCCACGAACGCGGCGTCGGCGTGCTCGACGAACGCCCTGCTCACGTCCGCCTGCTGACGGAGCACACGGGCGACGTCAGCAGTCGAACAGTTGCCCAGGCGGATCCAGATGACCTTCGGAGGTGGTCCCTCGAAGACGCTCATCCGATGGAAGTCCTCGTCCTTCGTCACGAGGACGAAGCCGTCGCGCGCGGCGCGATTCCAGATCGAGCGATCGGACTTCCCCCCGAGGTCGAGGGGACGGACATGAGCGGAGCCTGGAAAGAGGTCCGCGAGCTGATCGACCAGGCGCGCGGACAGGTTCTCGTCGAACAGGAGCTTCATCGGCTCCGTCGCAGCCACGTCTGCGGACCCTCAGGCGCCGGGCAAGCTCGTCAGTCGGCGTTCGCGCTCGGCAGCGAAGGCAAGACTGGCGCGGATGTCTTCGCGCGACAACTGCGGAAAGTCGGAGAGGATCGCGTCCTCGCTCATCCCGCTCGCGAGGTACGAGAGCACGTCGCCCACGGTGATCCGCGTGCCCCGAATCGTCGGCTTTCCGAACCGGATCTCGGGGTCGAGGACGATGCGCTCCCGGTAATCCATGAGCTCGACGGTAGGAGGCGCCTCCGACCGCGTCAAGCGGCGGAGCGGAGCCGAGCTACGTGCCCGACGGGCCGCGCGTCGAGAGCTTGCGGCCGGGCTCGATCGCGCGCGGGCGCTCGTGCATCACGTCGACGCGGAAGCGGAACGCGACCGTCGCGTCGCGCTCGCGCGCGTCGACGACCTCGCCGGTGCGGCCGTCCTCGGCGTCCGTGAACACGAGCATGCCGGGGAGCAGCCCGTCGGCGTAGCCGCGGTCGACCTCGGCGAGCACGTCGTAGCGCGCGACGCCGGTCTCGAGGCCGCGGATCCGCTCGGGCGCGGTCGCGCGCGTGACCGTCGCCTCGATCGGCGCGCGCAAGAGGAACGGCCGGTACTGCGGCGGGAGCTCGGGGAGACCGATCGGTCGCGCTCCATCGGCCTTGACGTCGGCCAGCCCGCGCGCCGTCGCCCGGTCGCGGTGCGGGAAGTACGGCGACGGCGCCGTCGACGCATTGAACGCGTTGCAGAACGCGACCATCTGGGTCGCCGGGACGAGATAGCGCCGGCTACCCCATGGGACGACGAGCCACTCCTCGCAGACGAAACGGCGCGGCTGCAGCGCGACGTCGGTCCGCTGGTTCACGACGGGATCGACCTGGAGCTCGATGCGCAAGTGGCTGGGCCCGTGCTCGACGACGTCGCCGTGGTTGAAGTCCGTCCGCGGCCCCACGCAGCCCCAGGTGTAGTAGACCGCGCCGCCCTGCGGCGCCACGACGAGCGCGGGACCGCCGAGGTTGCTCGTCACGTACGCGCCCGCCCACGGATGGCTGTCGAGCTCCTCGAGCTCGGCGCGGATGCGCAGCTCGCGCGCGCGCACGACCTGCTCGGTCTCGCTTCGATCCGCGGTCCAGCGCTCGACCGCGAGGCCCTCGTCGCCCAGCGCGACGAACGCGCGCCCGATGCGCAGCGCCTCGGCGAGCGGGTCGCGCGCCGGCTCCTGTGCGGCGCAGACGAGCAGCGGGAGCACTGCGACGAGCATGCCGACGACTCTACCCCCCTTCGAGGAGCCGGGGACGCTCGGGCGCGGTTTATGCTCGGGCGCGTACGCCACGCTCGCTCAACTTCCACAACATCTCCGCGGCGGAGCCACACACACAGCTCCGCCGCGGAGCCAACCCCAGGAGCCGAACCCATGGCCAGCGCAAGCGCCCGCCACATCCTCGTCGACAGCGAAACGAAGTGCCTCGACCTCAAGCAACAGATCGAGGACGGCGCGAGCTTCGCCGAGCTCGCGAAGAAGCACTCGAGCTGCCCTTCGGGCAAGTCCGGCGGCGATCTCGGGACGTTCAAGCCCGGGCAGATGGTGCCCGAGTTCGATCGCGTCGTGTTCAGCGCCGACGTCGGTGAGGTCCAGGGGCCGGTCAAGACGCAGTTCGGCTATCACCTCGTCGAGGTCACCGAGCGCAAGGAGTGACGGCGGCGCTCAGGCTTCGCGCCAGTACGCGCCGGGCCGGTACGTGCCGAAGTACCAGGAGTTGCCCTCGGGGTCGGCGACGGAGTAGCCGCGCGAGCCGTGCTCCTCGTCGCGCAGCTCCCGCAGGATTCGCGCCCCGGCTCGGCGCGCGCGCTCGAAGTGTGCGTCGGGGTCGTCGACCCGGACGCTGAGCGCGAAGCTCGTCCCGGAGCAGCTCCGCGGCCCGACGCGATTCTGGTCGGGCTTGGGCGAGCTGACCATCACGACGCCCGGGCCGAAGCTGAGCTCGGAGTGCACGATCGTGCCGTTCGGACCCGGCACGACGAGGCGCTTCTCGAAGCCGAACACGCGGCAGAGCCAGTCGATCGCGCCCGCAGCGTCGTCGTACGTGAGCGCGGGATAGATGTTCGAGTTGACGCTCATGCCTCTCGCGTCCTTCCTCCGGCGAACCGGCACCCTCATCGTCGACGCTACGATGGCCGCATGCAAACCTCGCTCCTGCTCGCGGCCGCGGCGATCTCCACGCTCTCGCTCCTGCCCGGAGACGGCGACTGGCCCTCGTTCCGCGGGCCGGGTGCGCGCGGCGTCGCTCCCGGCGCCCACCCGCCGGCGAGCTGGTCGCTCGATCCGCCCGAGAACGTCCGCTGGCGGCGCGCTCTGCCCGGGCTCGCGCACTCCAGCCCGATCGTCGCGGGCGAGCGCATCTACGTCGCGACGGCGGTCCCCTCGCAGGACGCTCCGTTCGAGCTCGCCGAGGGCGGCGCCGCCGTGACGAAGGACGCCGGCCAGGTGACGTGGGGCCTCGTCGCGCTCGAGCGCGCGAGCGGCGCGCTCGCGTGGAAGCACGAGATCGTCGAGGACGTGCCGTCGACCGCGCGCCATGAGAAGTCGAGCTTGTGCAACGCGACGCCCGCGAGCGACGGCCGGCTCATCGCGACGATCTTCGGTTCGAAGCTCCACGTCCTCGGGACGGACGGCGAGCCGCGCTGGTCGCACGACCTCGGGCTCCTCGACGGCGGCTACGTCGGTCATCCCGAGTACCAGTGGGGCCACGGCAGCTCGCCGGTGATCCACGACGGGCTCGTGATCGTGCAGATCGACGGAGCGACGCAGTCGTACCTCGCCGCGTTCCGCGCGGAGAGCGGCGAGCTCGCGTGGCGCGTCGAGCGCGGCGACCTGCCGACGTGGAGCACTCCGACGGTGCACGCCGGCGCCGAGCGCGTCGAGCTGATCACGAACGGCGGCCACTACGCGCGCTCGTACGACCTGCGGACCGGGGCGGAGCTGTGGCGCTACGCCGACCGTGCCGAGGTCAAGGTGCCGACGCCGTTCGTGGCGGGCGACCTCGTCTACCTCGCGGGGGGCTCGCCGCGCGGGCGCTCGATGCTCGCTCTGCGACTGGGCGCGAGCGGCGACCTCTCGCCGCAGGAGGGCGAGCCGTCGTCCGAGCACCTCGCGTGGCGCGTCGCGTCCGGCGGGCCCTACACGGTCACGCCGATCGTCGTCGACGGCCGCTTCTTCACGTGCACCGACGACGGGACGCTCGGCTGCTACGACGCGGACACGGGCGAGCGACTCTGGCGCGAGCGGCTCGGCGAGGACTTCAGCGCGTCGCCGGTCGCCGCCGACGGGCGCCTCTACCTCGCGAGCGAAGGCGGCGACGTGCTCGTCGTCTCGACCGGGCCCCAGTACGAGCTCCTCGCGCGCAATGCGATGGGCGCGCCGTGCATGGCGACGCCCGCGCTGTCGCGCGACCTGCTCCTCGTCCGCACGACCGGCGAGCTCGTCGCCCTCGGAGCCTAGCCGCGTCATGGCCAGAACGCAGAGCGTGTCGTTCGAGAACGGTGCCGGCCACCGGCTCGCGGGCCTCTTCGACCTGCCGCTCGGCAAGCCGCGCGCGTGGGCGCTCTTCGCGCACTGCTTCACGTGCTCGAAGGACTTCCCCGCGGCGGTGCGGCTCGGGCGCGCGCTCGCCGAGCACGGGTTCGCGGTGCTGCGCTTCGACTTCACGGGGCTCGGCGCGAGCGAGGGCGACTTCGAGAGCGCGACCTTCTCGTCCGACGTCGACGACCTCGTCGCCGCGGCCGAGTGGCTGCGCGCGGAGCACGGGCCGCCGCGGCTGCTCGTCGGCCACAGCCTCGGCGGCGCCGCCGTGCTCGCCGCCGCGCGCCGCATCGAGGGCGTCGAGGCGGTCGCGACGATCGGAGCGCCGGCGGACCCGCTGCACCTGAAGCGGCACTTCCCCGACGCGGTCGCGCGCATCGAGCGCGAGGGGCGCGCCGACGTGACGATCGGCGGCCGGCCGTTCACGCTCTCGAAGCGCTTTCTCGAGGACATCGACAAGGACCGGCTCGGCGAGCACCTCGGCGCGCTGCGCGCGGCGCTGCTCGTCATGCACGCGCCGCTCGACGACGTCGTCTCGATCGAGAACGCGGAGCTGATCTATCGCGCCGCGCGCGGGTACAAGAGCTTCGTCTCGCTCGCCGACGCCGACCACGTGCTCGGCAAGCGCGGCGACGCGGAGTACGCGGCGTCGATCCTCGCGGCGTGGGCCGAGCGCTACGTCACGTTCGAGACCGACGAGACGACGGTGCCCGAAGGCACGGTGCGCGTCGAGGAGTACGAGCGGCCGTACACGCAGCGCGTGCTGGCGCGCCACCACGTGCTGCTCGCGGACGAGCCGCCGCGCGTGAAAGGCGCGCTCGACGCGGGCCCGACGCCGTTCGAGCTGCTGCTCGCGGGCCTGGGCGCGTGCACGTCGATGACGCTGCGCATGTACGCCGAGCGGAAGCAGTGGCCGGTCGAGCGGCTGCGCGTCGATCTGACGCACTCGAAGATCCACGTCGACGAGTGCGCGTCGTGCGAGAGCGACCAGGAGCGCGTCGACCGCATCACGTGCGACGTCACGATCGAGGGCGAGGCCCTGAGCGACGAGCAGCGCGCCCGGCTCCTCGAGATCGCCGAGCGCTGCCCGGTCCACCGGACGCTGAAGGGCGAGAAGGAAATCGTGACGCGCCTGTCGCGGTGAGCGGCCGGCAGTAGGATCGGGCGTGCCCCCCAGGCCTACCCACCCGATGTGACGCGATGCCGAAATCGCTCTTGCTCGTCGCGCTCGCGCTGCTCCTGCCCCTCCCGCTCGCGGCGCAGGCGCAGGTCTGGGTCGTCGACGACGGCGGCGGCCCGGGCGTCGACTTCACGACGGTCCAGGCGGCGGTCGACGCGGCGGCCGACGGGGACCTCGTGCTCGTTCGCTCCGGGGTCTACCAGGAGATGGTGATCGACGGGAAGGCGCTCACCGTCGTCGAGGACGTCGGCGCCGAATCGACGATCGGCGCAACCATCGTCCGCAACCTCGCAGCTTCGCAGACGGTCGAGCTGCGTGGACTGTTCCTGTTCGACTTCGGCCCGGTGCTCCGTCTCGAGAACAATCAGGGACGGGTGTGGATCGAGGACGTGAAGATCGAATGCTTCGCGAGCAGCTCGGCGAGCATCGGCATCGTCGACGTCACCGGCTGTGCGGAGGTCGGGCTGCAACGGTGCACGATAAGCCAGTTCTTCAGCCAGCTCTCGAGCGGCGGCACCCACGGCGTGCGCGTCGACGCGTCGAAGGTCTACCTCTACCTGACGACGGCCTCGGGAGGGAAAGGCTCGGACGGCAGCTTCTTCTCCAGCCCGGGCGGCGCGGGCCTCAGCCTCCAGAACGGAACCGTGTTCCTCTACGGGGGCGTGTATGTCGGCGGGCCGGGCGGCGCGGGAGCGAACGGCGGCCCGTTCGGCCAGTCGTGCGAGAAGGGCGCGCAAGGCGGTCCGGGCCTGTTCGTCGGGCCGGGAGCGTACCTCGCGCGCATCGGCGCATTCTTCCTCGGCGGAGCGGGAGGACCGGGCGGACTGACCGGGGGAGGCGGCTCCTGCGCCTCCGGCCCGCTGGGACCGCCCACGTCGATCCACCCGACGGCGACGATCGTGCCGATGTCGGGAGGGACCCGTTGGTACGGCGTCGACACGCCCGTGCGCGGGGGGCAGACCGCGACGGGCATCGTCGACGGAACGGCGGCGAACGTCGAGGTGTTCCTCCTCGTGTCGCTCGAACCGGCGCACCAGATCTTCACGAGCCTCTTCGGCGCGTCGTGCGTGAGCCCGGGGGGTCTGATCGTGCTCCCGGTCGGAACGACCGACGCGAACGGCGATCTCTTGCTCGCCTTCCCGATGCCGCTCCTCGGCGGCGGGATCGAAGCGGTGCGCCTGTTCACGCAGGCGCTGTACTATGCCCCGGGCGCCGGCCTCTCCCTCGGCCCGGGCTCGACGCTCCACGTACTCGACGCATCGCTCTGAGGCTTCCCTTCGCGGGCGCGCGTGGCGGATCGGGCGGCTACGGTACGATCGGGAGCGCCCCCAGGCCTTCCGGCTCGAGGTGACGTCGTGTCGAAGTCGTTCTCAGCGTTCTCGTTCGCTCTGCTGCTCGCCCCCGCGCTCGCCGCGCAGAATCAGGTCTGGGTCGTCGACGTCGGCGCCGGCCCGGGCGCCGACTTCACCGCGATCGACCCAGCGGTCCAGGCGGCGGCCGACGGCGACGTCGTGCTCGTGCGCGGCGGAACGTACGCGAGCTTCGCCGTCGACGCGAAGGCCGTGGCCGTCGTCGCCGACGCGGGTGCGAACGTCACGGTCCAGGGGACGG
Organism: uncultured Planctomycetaceae bacterium; assembly: GCA_964528575.1. Lineage (GTDB taxonomy): Bacteria > Planctomycetota > UBA1135 > UBA1135 > CAZGTQ01. Next base: position 28,944 of record CAZGTQ010000406.1, read on the forward strand.
TCGTCGTGCGCAACCTCGGGTTCCAGCAGACGGTCGAGCTGCGCGGGCTCTCGCTCCAGGACTGGCCGTTGCTCCCGCCGGTGCTGTCCCTGCGCGACAGCGTCGGCCGCATCTGGATCGAGGACTGCGCGATCGACGGCGTGTCCGCGGCACCCGAGCCTCTCGGCACCCTCGTCGACGTCGTGCAGTGCCCGGACGTCGCGTTCCAGCGCTGCACGCTCCGCGGCGGCGCCCTCGGGTTCGGAGGCGCCGGATGCGACGCCATCCGCATCGACGAAGCGCGCGTCCTGCTGCTGTCCTGCACCGTCGAGGGCGGCTCGAGCCCCGGGCTCCAGGTCGTCGCCACGTGGCCGGGCCGCGATGCGGTGAGCTTGTCGAGCGGCTCCGCGTTCCTGTACGCGTGCTCGGTGACCGGCGGGCGCGGCCGCGACGGCACGTTCGTCGGGGCCAACTGCTCGCCCGGCATGGCCGGCGGCGCAGGTCTCTCGGCGGCCGAGGGCGCCCTGTTCACGCACATCGCGACGACGTTCGCTGGCGGCGCCGGTGGCACGGGCGGAGCGGGGCTGTTCGGTCCCTGTCCCGACGGCCCCGACGGCGCGCCTCTCGCACTCGCCCCAACGTCGACGCAGATCGCACTCTCGGGCGCCGCACACTCGTTCTCGCTCTCCTCGCCCGTGCGCGAGGGCCTGACCGCGACGGGCTCGATCCAGGCGGCGCCGCCGGGAGCGCTCGCGTTCCTGCTCGTCTCCGTCGACGCCTTCTACGTCGAGGTGCCGGCGCTGCTCGGCGCGATCGTCGTGAGCCCGGTCGGCCTCGCGATCCTGCCGCTCGGCCCGACCGACGCGAGCGGCGCCCTCCCGCTCGCGTTCGCGATCCCGAGCCTCGCGGCCGGCAACGACATCGTGCGGATCTTCACGCAGTCGCTCCTGTTCGACGCGACGAGGGGGCTCACGCTCGGACCCGGCTCGACGCTGCACGTCCTCGACGCGGCGTTCTGAGACAGGGCGTCAGCGACCAGGGGCGCGTGCCCGCGCTCATCCGCACTCCTCCGCGCGCCGGATCGCGGTCTCGATCGACGGACGCGGGTCGTTGTGCCGTAGCGGCACCCACTCGCCGCCCTCGAGCCGCTCGAGCCTGCCCCTGGACGGACGGCCGCCCGACCGACCCGGGACGCGCACCGGGGTGATCCAGTCCTGCTGGCAGCCCGGCAACGGGTCCGCGATCGTCCGCCAGTCGCTCGGACCGATGCCGTACTGCTGGGCGCACGCGGCCTCCGCGTCGGCGAGGGTCCGGTACCAGTCGTCTCCCGTGCCGGAGCCGTCCTCGTCGGTCGCGAACGGGAACAGATACACGCCTTGCTCCGTCTCGTGGAGGATCACCCAGCGCGCGTCGGCGCCGGGCTTCTTCACGCGAGCGATCTTCCTCATCGGGGGGCCTCCCGCGACATACTAACCCTGAGGAGGCCGCCCGCGCCGCAGGTACGCGACCCAGTAAACCGCCGCGACGAGCACCGTGCCGCCGACGACGTTGCCCGCCGTCACCGCCGCCAGGTTGCGCGCGGCTCCGGCGAGCGGAACGACTCCGTCCGGGTCGAGCACGAGCGCCCACGGCAGGAAGAACCAATTCGCAATCGAGTGCTCGAGCCCCATCGCGACGAACGCGGTGATCGGGAACACGATTGCGAGCACCTTGTCCGTCACGCTGCGGCCGCCGAGCGCGAGCCAGACCGCCAAGCACACGAGCGCGTTGCACAGGATCCCGCGCGCGAACGCCTCGCCGACGGAGAGCTCCGCCTTGGCGCGCGCGATCGCGACCGCGCTCTCGCCCACCGCGCCCCCGCCGAGCGCCGCGACGTCGGCCCACAGGACGAGCGCGACGGTCCCGAGGCAACCGGCGACGTTGCCCGCGTACGCGAGCAACCAGCTCCGCGCGACCTCGCGCGTGCGCAGGAGCCGGCTCGCCCACGCCATCGCGATCAGGTTGTTGCCGGTGAAGAGCTCCGCGCCTGCGACGACGACGAGGACTAGGCCGAGGCAGAAGCTCAGACCGCCGACGAGCCGCGTCAACCCGAAGCCGAGCGTCGAGCCGGTGATGACGACGGCGAACAAGAGCGCGCCGAGCGCGACGAACGCGCCGGCCAGCACCGCGAGCGCGAGCAGCGTCAGCGCGTCGAGCCGCGCCTTCGCCACCCCGATGCGCTCGACGTTGCGCGCGATCTCGGGCGGCGGGTACGCGTCGTGCAGCGCGAGGTCGGTGTCCGCGAGGTCGGTGTCCATCGCGCGGACTGCGTACCAGACGCCGGCCCGCGCTTCAACGCACCGCCCGCGCTCCCGCGTCCGCCAGGAGCGCCGCCATCCGCGCGTCCCCCCGCGCCCGGGCGATCGCGAGCGGCGTCTCGCCGGCGCGGCTCCACTTGTGCCCCACCGCGTCGAGGTCCGCGCCGCGCTCGAGGAGCCAGCGCGCGAGGTCGTGCTCGCCGCGCTTCGCGCACCAGTGCAGCGCGGTCGTCCCCATGCTCTCCTGGTCGACGCCGACGCCGTGGCGCGCCAGCAACTCCGCCATCTCGACGCCTCCGCCGCCGAGCACCGCGTACCACAGGAGCGGGAAGTCGTGCGCGCCGCGCTCATGGACGAGGCGCCGGTCGCGCTCGAGCCAGAACGTCACCGCGTCCCGGTCGCCGAGCGACACGGCCGTCGGCAGCGAGAGCGGCGCGCCGCGCTCGAGCAGGTAGCGCACGATCGGCCGCGCGCCGGTGTGCGCGCACGCCTCGATCGGCAACTCGTCGTCGGCCGAGAGCGCGAACACGAGCCGCGGCTCGGCATCGACGAGCGCGCGCACGCCGTCGAGGTCGAAGTGCGCCGGACCCGCGACGCGGCGGCGCAGATCCGCCGAGAGGTCCGACAGATCCGGGACTTCGATCGGCGCGCGATTCGCGTCGAGCACGCAACGCGACGCGCGGTGGTCGCGCGGCAGCCGCTCGTGGGCGGCGAGCAGCGCGGCTCCCGCCTCCCATCCGAGCTCCGAGGCGAGCGCCTCAGCCGTGCGTCCCGCGTCGTCGACCCGGCCGACGTCCGCGCCCTTGCGGATCGCGAGCCGCACGAGCATCTCGTCGCGCCGCGCGACCGCGCCGTGGAGCACCGAGCTGCCGCCGCGCTGCCGCGCGTTCGGGTCGGCGCCGTTGCCGCACAGGTCCGAGAGCGCAATCCGCGCCCAGGCCGCGCGCGCGCTCTCCAGCGCGCCGCGCGCCGGCGTGAACCCCGTGCCGCCTTCGGGCGCCGCGTCCGGCGCGCAGCCGAGCGAGCGCAGGCGCGACAGGTCGAGGCAGCCGACGAGCGCGGCGGCGTAGAGCGGCGTCCCGCCGATCGGGTGCGCGCTCGCGAGCCGCTCGGGCCGCTCCGCCGCGAGCGCCCGAACGCGCTCCCAGTCCTGGGCCAGCACCGACTCGACGAGGTCGAGCTCGATGCCGCTCGCGCGCAACAGCGCGGCGACCGCTTCGTGGCCGTGCAGGTGCGCGAGGACGAACGCCGAGCGGCCGCGCTCGTCACACGCGCTGGCCAGCCCCGGGTCGGCGGCGAGGAGCGCGCGGACCCGCTCGAGCTCGCCGCGCCGGACCGCGTCGAGGAACGCGGACGGCGAGCGGCCGACGCGGATGGGCGGCCACGGCAGCAGGGGCAGGGACAGGAGCGCGCCCAGGGACGCGAGCGCGCGGCGGCGGGTCGGGTGCATGCGAAACCTCCGCCCCACGAGCGCGGACCGCGGTCGAACGGGGCCACGTTCCCCGGTCGTTCCCCGGTCGTTCGCCGGTCGTTCGCCGATCGTCCCGGCTCCTCGCCCGATCGAGCGCTTTTCTGGCCCCGGCCCCGCCGCTCGCGCGCTCTCTGGCGGAGACTTCTCGTTCGATGGACCCCTCGATCGCCTGGACGCCGACCGTGTACGGCGAGCTGCGGCGGCTCGCCGACGCCGCGATGGCCGGCGAGCGCACGAGCCACACGCTCGAGCCGACCGCGCTCGCGCACGAGGTGTGGCTGCGCCTGTGCGCGAGCCGCGAGGCGGGGTCGCTCGACCGCGCCGCCTTCCTCGGCGTCGCGGCCCAGGCGATGCGGCGCATCCTCGTCGATCACGCGCGCCGGCGCGCGGCGGCGAAGCGCGGCGGCGGCGCGCGGCCGACCGCGCTCGAGGAGCGCGCCGCCGCGCCCGAGCCGCACGACGTCGCGCTCGACCTCGACGCCGCGCTCGCCGCGCTCGAGGACCTCGACCCCGAGCTCGCGCGCCTCGTCGAGCTGCGCTTCTTCGGCGGTTGCTCGACCGAGGACGTCGCCGCCGCCCTCGGCACGTCGCCGCGCACCGTCAAGCGGCGCTGGAGCTTCGCGCGGGCGTGGCTGCGGCGCTGGATCGCGGAGCACGAGGAGCGGGCGTGACGAACCGTTGGGAGCTGGTCCAGGAGCTGTTCGACGCGACCGTGGCGCTCGATGCGGCGAGCCGTGCGCGCGTGCTCGCGCGGCGCGTGCGCGGCGATGCCGGGCTCGCGGCCGAGGTCGAGACGCTCGTCGCCGCGGCCGCGGCGGCGCCGGACGCGCTCGACCGCTCCGCCGCCGAGCTGCTCGGCGCCTTGCGCGACGAGCCGCCGCCCGAGGCGCTGTGCGGCGCGACGTTCGGCCCCTACCACGTCGACGCGCACGTCGCGTCCGGCGGCATGGCGCACGTCTACCGCGCCACGCGCCGCAGCGCCGGCACCGAGCGGCGCGTCGCGCTCAAGGTGCTGCGCCACGGGCTCGGCACGGACGCGCTCGTCGCGCGGTTCCGGCGCGAGCGCGAGACGCTCGCGTCGCTCGAGCACGAGCACGTCGTCGCGTTCATCGACGCGGGCGCGCTGCCCGACGGGCGGCCGTACCTCGTCATGGAGTACGTCGAGGGCGAGCCGCTCGTGCGCTGGGGCCGCGGCGTCGCGCTGCGCCGGCGCGTCGAGCTGTTCCTGCAAGTGCTCGCCGCGGTGCAGTACGCGCACCGCGCGCTCGTCGTGCACCGCGACCTCAAGCCGTCGAACGTGCTCGTCACGCGCGAGGGCGCGCCGAAGCTGCTCGACTTCGGGGTCGCGACCGTGCTGGCGGGACGCGCGAGCGGCGGGAGCCACGCCGACGCGCGCGCGCCGCTGACGCCGGCGTACGCGAGCCCCGAGCAACTGCGCGGCGAGCCGGTGACGACGGCGAGCGACGTGTACGCGCTCGGCGCGCTGCTGCGCGAGCTCGTCTCGGCGGACGGCGTTCCGAGCGGCGGCGACCTCGACGCGATCGCGCGCAAGGCGCTCGAGCCCGACGCGGCGCGGCGCTACCGCTCGGCCGACCGGATGGCGGACGACCTGCGCCGCTGGCTCGCGCACGAGCCCGTCTCCGCGCGGCCGGGGACGTGGCTCTACCGCGCGGCGCTCGGCGCGCGGCGCAACCGCTCCGCGCTCGTGCTCGCGGGGGCGGTCGTCGCGGCGCTCGCCGCCGGCTGGGTCGGCGCGGAGCTCGACCGGCGGCGCGCGGAGCGCGAAGCCGGCGTCGGCTGGGGCGCGCACGCGCAGGCGCGCGCATTCGCGGGCGTGCTCGAGCGCTTCGTCGCCGCCGCGGCGCTGCGCGACCCGCGGCTCGCGGCCGACGGGCCCCCCCACCTCCCCCGCGCCCTCGAGGACGACGTCGCGGAGCTGCCCGAGGCCGAGACGCTCGCGCGGCTCGCTCTGGCGCAATTGTGCCTCGACGCGGGCGAGCTCGAGCGGGCCGCAGAGCACGCGCAGCGCGCCGCCGAGCTCGCGCAGACGACGCGCGGCGTCGGGGCCGCGGACCGCGAGCGCGCGGCGGAGCTCCTGCAGCGGGTCCGCGCAGCGCGCGAGCCGATCCGGTGAGTGTGCTGATACAGCACGAGCGGCGCCGCGCGACAGAGCCGCGGCGCCGCCCGTAGCAACCGTTACTCGGTGATCTCGAGCTCGATCGAGGTCGACTCACCGATCGGGCCGATCGTCGCGCTCGGATCGCTCGAATCCACCGCGACGATCATCACGTTGTTCGGCACCATCACCGGCGGCGTGTCGAAGGTCGATTGGGGATCGAGCGAGAACGTGATCCTCCACCACCCGAGCTTCTGCTGGTCGGTGAGGTCCCACTGGTCCAGGAACCACAGATACCTGTAGACGAGCTTCCCGTCGTCGTCGACCACGGCCCGGAACGCTCCGGGATCGGCCGCGCCGAAGTTCTCGTAGATCGCCCTGTCGAAGCCCGCGACCGACGGGTCGATCGCACCGCCGGGGCCATCGAGCTTGTCGATCGTGAGCCGGCCGTTGAGCGCGAACACGTTGCGGACGCTCGACTGGAACACGCTCTGGTCGGTGCCGCGCACCTCGGTCGAGCCCTGGCCGGAGAGCAGCGTCGACTCGAACGCCTCGAGCGGATTCGCCAGATCGTCCTGGTAGAGCTCCGTCTCGACGAGGATCACGGAGTCGGGCCCGTACGACGCGCTCGTCAAGTCGTCGTTCCAGTCGGCGACGACCTGCTGGAGCTGCATCGAGCCGTCGACCCACTCGGCCTGCCACGTGCTCTCCGTCTGCTGCGGGAAGTACGTCGTGCCGTTGAGCTCGACCTCGGAGACCGAGTCCCAGAAGGGGAACGGGGTCACCGTGTCCAAGGGCGTCGGACGCAGCCCCGTCCCCGGGTCGAGATGGGGCGGATCGGTGCCCGCGATCGGCATGCCTTCCAGGCCGAACGCGTTGGCGAACACGAGCGGGAAGGAGAGGTTGTTGCCGAACCCGCCTACGCCTTCGCCGCGCGGCACGCCGGACAACTCCGCCGATGCCGCGCTCTCGGTGCCGTCGAACACCGCGGTCACGACGTAGTAATGGGTCGTCTGCCCGTCGAGGCCGGAGTGCAGGAACGGCGAGTCGACGTCGAGGATCGGATTGGTCCCGACGGTGACGCCGGGCAGCGTGTCCCAGTAGATGTTGTAGGAGTCGGGAGCGCCGCCGCTCGGCGCCGCCCACGAGACGAGCGACGAGCGCGACGACTGCTCCGCGAGCGTGATCGCGGGGCTCGTCGGCGTCTGGGGCGTCGGCGTGAACACGGTCGCGCCGGCCTGCGACGAGAGCAACCCGGCGCCACCGGCACCGACGGGCTCGACGACGTAGTAGTACCTCTGGCCGAGCGCTACGGTCGAGTCGACGAAGGGCGGCCCACCGACGTTCGTCAGCATCGCTGTTTGCGTGTCGACCGGGTCGAGCGTGTCGCGGTACACGTTGTAGGACGTCGCTCCGCTCGGCTCCGTCCAGTCGAGCGTGACCATGTCCGCGTCGGCGGTGAGCGTCAGCACGTCGACGCGACCGGGGGGTAGCGTGGTCGTAGTCTCGGGCGAACGTTGGCTCTTGCCCTTGGGAAAGCGTGCCGAGACGGCGAAGTGATACGTCTCGCCGTTCTCGAGCCCGGTCGCGGTGAACGACGTGCCTTGCACGTTCTTGGCTTCGGGCGGCAGGTTCGCCGTGCCGCCGGGATTCTTCGACCAGTGGACGTTGTAATTGATGGCTTTCGCGAGCGCGGGCCACATCACGGTGACCGTCCCGTCGCCGGGGCTCAGCGTGGGCGCTTGGGGGACGGCGAACGTCGGCGCGACGAAGCCGTCATCGTCGTCGTCGTTGCATCCGGCGAACAACAGCGCCGGCAGGAGGATTGCCGCAGCACGCCACCAGCGACGCGTTCCTGCGGGCCGACTCACTCGGAAGCTCATGAGGGTCCTCTCGAGGGGGAAGCAGCGCTCGTGCGAGGCCGCCAGGGGTTGTAGGAGTTGTAGGAATGGTCGCGAATCGAGCGACCACGGCCTCGGGGGAGCCCGAGGCGACCGCTGCCGG
>CAZGTQ010000407.1:0-17408 GCA_964528575.1 uncultured Planctomycetaceae bacterium
TCGGGATAGCGCTCGGCGCGGTCGGCGAACACGTTCACGCCGCCGGGGAGCGCGAGCAGCGCGTGCGCGAACGTGTCGCGGTTCACGCTCATCCACGGCTTGCGCCAGATGAGATACGCCCAGCGTACGGGCGGCGCGCCGCTCGCCGCGCGGCGCACGCGCTCGGCGCGTTGCTCGATGTCCGCGGCGATCGGCTCGGCGGCGTCCGCGCGGCCGAGCGCGGCGCCGATCGAGCGCACCATCTCCGCCGTCTCCGCCGGGTCGCGCGGCATCGTCGCGTGGCACGCGAGACCGGCGGCGGCGAGCGCGTCCGCGTCCTCGCGCCGGTTCTCCTCCGCATTCATCAGCACGACGTCGGGCCGCAACGCGGCGATGCGCTCGACCTTCGGCGTCTTCGTGCCGCCGATCTTCTCGACCGCGCCGACGCGCTCGCGCGGGTGCACGCAGTACTCGGTGATGCCGACGAGCTCGTCGCCCGCGCCGAGCGCGAACACGAGCTCGGTCAGGCTCGGGCAGAGCGAGACGATCCTCATGCGGCGCGCTCGCCCGCGAGCACGTCGACCCGATAGCGCTCCCCGTCGCGCCGCACGCGGCCGAACGCGTGCTCCTCGTCGTGATAGAACAGGCCCGTCCAAGCGCCGTCCGCCGCGCGCGCCAGCCACTCCGAGCGCACCTCGAACGAGCGCACGACGTCGATGTCGTACGCCATGATGTACGGCGGCTGCACGTGGTGCGTCGTCGGCACGACGTCGGACCAGAAGATCGCCGTCTCGCCGGCGTCCTCGAGCGTCACGACGCTGACGCCGTCCGAATGGCCGCCGAGCACGTGCACCGTCAGGCCCGGCAGCACCTCGGTCGTGCCCCCGAGCGGCTCGAGCATCCCGCGCTCGAGCAGCGGCTCCACGTCCTCGGCGCGGTAGGACGCGCGCCGCGCGTGGTCGGCGTGGCGCGCCATCTCGATCTCGATCGCGGGCGCATAGTGGCGCGCGTTCGGGAACTGCGGCACGAGCGCACCGGCACGCTCGACGACCTGCGCGCCGATGTGGTCGAAGTGGCAGTGCGACGCGACGACGTGCGTCACGTCCTCGGGCGCCACGCCGCAGGCGCGCAGCGTGCCCACGAGCGTGCGGTCCTGCTCGATGTGGTAGATCCCGCGCCACTTCGCTTCCCAACGCTCGCCGAGGCCGACCTCGATCACCGCGCGCACGCCGTCGCGCTCGGCGAGGAACGGGCGCACCGCGAGCCGGATCGTGTTGTCCTCGTCCGCGGGCGTCATGCGCTGCCAGAGCGCCTTGGGCACGACGCCCCACATCGAACCGCCGTCCAGCCGGAAGAAGCCGTCCGAGAGCGCGGTGATCTTCCAAGCGCCCGCGCGGACCGAACGCGGCTCGAACGCTGCGCGTTCCGCGTGCTCCTCGAACGCTGCGCGTTCCGTGCTCACTTCAGCACGTCGCGGCCGATGATCATGCGCTGCACCTCGCTGGTGCCCTCGCCGATCGTGCACAGCTTCGCGTCGCGCCACATCCGCTCGACGGGGTACTCGCGGCTGTAGCCGTAGCCGCCGAAGATCTGGATCGCGTCGTACGTGACGCGCATCGAGACCTCGGACGAGTACAGCTTCGCCATCGACGCCTGGGTGCCGTACTCCTCGCCCAGGTCCTTGAGGCGCGCGGCGTGGTAGATCAGGTGGCGCGCCGCCTCGATCTCGACCGCCATGTTCGCGAGCTTGAACGAGACCGCCTGCTGCGCCGCGAGCGGCTTGCCGAACGCGATGCGCTCCTTCGCGTGCTTGCGAGCCTCGTCGAACGCTCCCTGGGCGATGCCTAGCGCGAGCGCTCCGATCGAGATGCGCCCGCCCTCGAGCGTCTTCATGAACGTCGCGAAGCCCTCGCCTTCGGGGCCGAGCAAGTGATCGCGCGGGATGCGCGCATCCTCGAACACGAGGCTCGCCCAGTCGGAGCCGCGCATGCCGAGCTTCGTTTCGCCCTTCTCCAGCGAGAAGCCCGGCGTCTCGCGCGGAACGACGAACGCGCTGATGCCCTTGGGGCCGAGCGACTTGTCCGTCACCGCCGTGACGATGAACACGCCCGAGTGGCTCGCGTTCGTGCAGAAGCACTTGCGGCCGTTGAGCACCCACGAGTCGCCGTCGAGCACGGCGGTCGTGCGCGTGGCGCTCGCGTCGGAGCCGGCGCCCGGCTCGGTCAGGCCGTACGCGCCCATGTACTCACCGGCGATCAGCGCGGGCACGTACTTCGAGCGCAGCGCGTCGCCGCCCCACGCGTAGATCGGGTACGTGCCGAGGCTGACGTGGGCGGCGAGCGTGAGCCCGGTCGAGCCGCACACGCGGCTGATCTCCTCGACGGCGATCGCGTAGGCGAGCGTGCCCCCGTTCGAACCGCCGACATCCTCGGAGAACGGGATGCCGGGCACTCCGAGCTCGACGATCTTCTTCCACGTCTCGAGCGGGAAGCGGTGGTTCTCGTCGATCTCGTGCGCGAGCGGAGCGACCTCGCGGTCCGCGAACTCCGCGACCATCTCACGGACCATCCGCTGCTCCTCCGTCAGGTCGAAGGAGTGCTTGATCTCGGGAAGCCGGTAGCGGGTCTGGGTGATGGTCATCGGTGTCAATCGTGCTCGAGCCGCCATCCGCTCGTACGGCGGCGCGCCGCGGACGTCTCGCGGCTCCGCATGTCGTTGGCTTGGCCGACGTTGGCTGGGCCGGCGTTGGCGTGGCCGGCGTTCGCCGATTCCTTGTAGAAATTGTCGCTGCGCCCGGAGCCGACCCAGTCGATCAGCGCCTGGCGCGAGAACTTCCATTCGCGGCCGATCTTGCGCGCGGGGATGCTCTGCGAGTGGAGCACCTTGTTGAAGGTCTTCACGCTGACCCCGAGCAGTTGCGCGGCCTCCTCGATGTTGAGGATCTCGCGGTCGTTGCTCTCGCTCATGCCTCCGCTCCCTCCACGGCCCAGCGTCTCTCCATCTCGGCCTGGATCCATTTCGCGATCTCCTCGGTCGGGGTGCCGGGCCCGAAGAGCTTGGCGAACCCGTCCTTCTCGAGCTCGCGCATGTCGTCGGCCGGGATGATCCCGCCGCCGGTCAGCAGCACGTCGTGCAGGCCGCGCTTCGCGAGCTCCTCGCGCACGCGCGGAAAGAGCGACATGTGCGCGCCCGACAGGATCGAGAGCCCGACGACGTCGACGTCCTCCTGCACCGCGGCCTCCGCGATCATCTCGGGCGTCTGGTGCAGACCGGTGTAGACGACCTCCATGCCGTGGTCGCGCAGCACGCTCGCGACGGTCTTCGCGCCGCGGTCGTGCCCGTCGAGGCCCGGCTTGGCCACCAGCACGCGGATCTTTCGTTGCACCATCGCTTCGGTCGGGGGGGGCGCGGCCTAGAGGATCTTCGGTTCCTTGTACTCGCCGAACTCGTCGCGCAGAACGCCGCAGATCTCGCCCAGCGTGCAGTACGCGTGCGCCGCGGCGACGAAGCGCTCGAGCAGGTTGCCGCCGTCGTGGCACGCCGTGCGGATCGCCTCGAGCGCGCTCTCGGCCCGCGCCGCGTCGCGCTCGGCGCGCACCTTCGCGAGCCGCTCGCACTGCTCGCGCTCGACGGCGGGATCGATCTTCAGGACGTCGATCTCCGGCTTCGCGTCGCGACCCTCGACGTAGCAGTTCACGCCGACGATCTTCTTGGTGCCGGCGTCCACCGCCCGCGTGTACTGGACGGCCGAGCGGTGGATCTCGCGCTGGATGTAGCCCGACTCGATGCACGGCACGACGCCGCCGCGCTTCTCGATCTCGCGGAAGTACGCTTCCGCCTCGCGCTCGAGCCGGTTCGTCTCCGCCTCGACGTAGTACGCGCCCGCGAGCGGGTCGATCACGTTCACGACCTCGGTCTCCTCGGCGAGCACCTGCTGCGTGCGGAGCGCGATCTTGACCGCCTTCTCCGTCGGCAGCGCGAGCGTCTCGTCCATCGAGTTCGTGTGCAGCGACTGCGTCCCGCCGAGCACCGCCGCGAGCGCCTCGTACGCGGTGCGCACGATGTTGTTCTCCGGCTGCTGCGCGGTGAGCGAGACGCCCGCGGTCTGCGTGTGGAAGCGCACCATCCACGAGCGCGGGTCCTGCGCTCCGAACTCGTCCTTCATCTTGCGCGCCCAGATGCGGCGCGCCGCGCGGAACTTGCAGATCTCCTCGAAGAAGTCCATGTGGCTGTCGAAGAAGAACGACAGCCGCGGCGCGAACGCGTCGACGTCGAGCCCGGCCGCGATGCCGCGCTTCACGTACTCGATCCCGTTCGCGAGCGTGAACGCGAGCTCCTGCGCGGCCGTCGAGCCCGCCTCGCGGATGTGGTAGCCGCTGATCGAGATCGTGTTCCACTGCGGGACGCGCTCGCAGCAGTACGCCATCACGTCGGTGATCATGCGCAGCGCCGGCTCGGCCGGAACGAGCCACGCGTGCTGCGCCTGGTACTCCTTGAGGATGTCGTTCTGGACGGTGCCGCGGATACGCGCGGGGTCGACGCCCTGGTTCTGCGCGCACGCGATGTAGAACGCGAGCAGCACCGGCGCCGGGCCGTTGATCGTCATCGACGTCGACACCTGGTCGGTCGGGATGCCGTCGAGCAGCACCTCCATGTCCGCCAAGCTCGCGATCGCGACGCCGACCTTGCCGACCTCGCCGCGGCTGCGCGCGTGGTCGGAGTCGTAGCCCATGAGCGTCGGGAAGTCGAACGCGACCGACAGGCCGGTCTGGCCGTGGCCGAGCAGGAACTTGAAGCGCTCGTTCGTCTGCCGCGCCGAGCCGAAGCCCGCGAACTGCCGCATCGTCCACAGGCGCCCGCGGTACATGCTCGCGTGCACGCCGCGCGTGTACGGGAAGCGGCCGGGGTAGCCGAGGTCGCGCTCGTAGTCGAGTTGGACGTCCTCGGGTCCGTACAGCGCCTGCACGGAGTGCCCGGAGATCGTCGTGAACTCGCGGTCGAGCAGCCGGGACGCCTCGTGGGCTTCCTCCCACAGCGCGCGCGCGTCGACGCTGCGGATCGGCGTACCTGTCGTCGTTCTCGTCTCGCTCATGGACACACCGCCTGATGCTCGTCGCCGAGGACCGCCGCGACGACCCGAGCCGCTACATCGTACGGTGTCGACCCCTCCCGCAGAGCGGTCTCCACGCGCTCGCTGTAGCCGCGCGGGCCCCAGAGCTCCTCGTCGAGCCGCTCCGCCGCGACCCGCTTCACCTGCTCGATGCGCTTTCGCGCGCGCACGGCCGCCAGATCGCCCGCGAGATGGTCGCGGTGGCGCCCGACCGCGGCCCGCAGGTCGAGGATCCCCTCGCCCCGGGACGCGCTGCACGGCACGACCGGCACCTGCCAACCGTCGCGGCGCACGCTGCGCGTGTGCACCGCCTCCTCGAGGTCGAGCACGAGCCGGTCCGCGCCCGCCAGATCCGCCTTGTTGACGGCGAGCACGTCCGCGACCTCGAGGATCCCGGCCTTCATCGCCTGGATCCCGTCGCCCGCGCCGGGGCACAGCACGACGAGCACCGTGTCGGCCGCGCTGACGACCGCGTACTCCGCCTGGCCGACCCCGACCGTCTCGATCAGGATCCGATCGAACCCGAACGCGTCCATCACGTCCGTCGCGTCCGACGCCGCGCGCGCGAGCCCGCCGTGGCTGCCGCGGCTCGCCATCGAGCGGATGAACACGCCGGCGTCCGCGGTGCGATCCTCCATGCGGATGCGATCGCCGAGCAGCGCTCCGCCCGTGTACGGGCTCGACGGGTCGATCGCGAGCACGCCGACCGTGCGCTCCTCGGCGCGCAGCGCCATCGTGAGCGCATTGACGAGCGTGCTCTTGCCGGCGCCGGGCGGGCCGGTGACGCCGACGCGCCACGCGGAGCCGACGCGGTCCCAGATGCGCGCGAGCGCGGCCGGGAAGCGCGGATCGCCGTCCTCGGCCCACGAGATCAGCCGCGCAAGCGCGAAGCGCTCGCCGCTCAAGAGGCGTTCGGCGATGTCCGGCGCGTCCATCGAGCGGGCGATCCGCGTCCTCAAGAGGTCAGGGCCGCGCGCGCGATGACGAGGCGCTGGATGTCCGACGCGCCCTCGTAGATCTCGGTGATGCGCGCGTCGCGGAACAAACGCTCGACGGGGAACTCGTCGGTGTAGCCGGCGCCGCCGTGGATCTGCAGGCACTCGTCGGCGCAGAAGTTCGCGGTCATCGAGGAGAAGAGCTTCGCCTTCGCCGCCGCATCGCTGCACGGCTCGCCCCGGTCGCGCAGCCACGCCGCGCGGTACATCAAGAGGCGCGACGCGTCGAGCCGCGTCGTCATGTCGGCGATCTTCCACTGGATGGCCTGGAACGCGCCGATCGGCTTCCCGAACTGCTCGCGCTCGCCCGCGTACTTCACCGCCTCGTCGAGGCACGCCTGCGCGACGCCGATCGCCTGCGCGGCGATGCCGATGCGGCCGCCGTCGAGCGTGTCCATCGCGAGGTGGAACCCGCGGTTCTCCTCGCCCAGCACGCTCCCGACGGGGATGCGGCAGTCCTCCATCACGACTTCGGTCGTCGACGAGCCGCGGATGCCGGCCTTCAGCTCCTTCTTGCCGACGCGCAGCCCCGGCGCTTCGCGCGGCACGAGGAACGCGGTGATCCCGCGCGACTTCGACTGCTCGGGGTCGGTGCGCGCGTACACGACGAAGAGCCCGGCCCAGTCGCCGTTCGTCACGAACAGCTTCGTGCCGTTCAGCACCCACTCGTCGCCGTCGAGCCGCGCGCTCGTCTCCAGCGCTGCGGCGTCCGAGCCCGCGTTCGCCTCGGTCAGTCCGTACGCGCCGATGCAATCGCCTTGCGCCATCGCCGGCAGCCAGCGCCGCTTCTGCTCGTCGGTGCCGTACAGCCGCAGCGGCGCGCCGACGAGGCTGTTGTGCACCGAGACCGTGACGCCCGTCGACGCGCACGCGCGGTTGATCTCCTCGAGCACCACCGCGAGAGCGAGGTTGCCCATCCCGGCGCCGCCGTGCTCCTCGGGGATCGTCAGGCCCCACAGCCCGAGCTCCGCGAGCCCGGCGAACACCGCCGGATCGATCGTCTCCTCGCGGTCGTGCTTGGCGGCGCGCGGAGCGAGCTCCTTGTCGGCGAACTCGCGCGCCATGTCGCGCACCATTGTCAGATCTTCACCCAGCTCGAAGTCCATGTTCGTGCCCTAGCTCTCGTAGTCGTAGAAGCCCTTGCCGACCTTGCGGCCGAGACGGCCGGCCGCGACCATCCGGCGCAGCAGCGGGCACGGGCGGTACTTCGAGTCCCCCAGGCCCTCGTGCAGGACCTCCATGACGTGCAAGCACACGTCCAGGCCGATCAGGTCGGCGAGCGTGAGCGGCCCCATCGGGTGGTTCATCCCGAGCTTCATGACCGTGTCGACGCCCTCGCGCGTGGAGACGCCTTCCATGAGGCAGTAGACCGCCTCGTTGATCATCGGCATCAGCACGCGGTTCGACACGAAGCCCGGGTAGTCGCTCGCTTCGACCGGCACCTTGCCGATCGCCTCCGAGCACGCGACGACGCGCGCCACCGTGTCGTCGGACGTCTCCTGGCCGCGGATGATCTCGACGAGCTTCATCAGCGGCACCGGGTTCATGAAGTGCATCCCGATCACGTGGTCGGGCCGCTGCGTCGCCGCCGCGATCTCCGTGATCGAGATCGAGCTCGTGTTCGTCGCGAGGATCGTGCCGGGCCCACACGTCGCGTCGAGCTCGGCGAAGACGGAGCGCTTGACGTCCGCGCGCTCGACGACCGCCTCGACGACGAGCTCCGCGCCGGCCGCCGACGCCAGCGACGTCGACGTCTCGATCCGACCCAGGATCGCGTCCGCGTCCGCCTGCGCGAGCTGCTCCTTCTTCACGAAGCGCGCGAGGCTCTTCTCGATCGCGCCCCGCCCGCGCTCGAGCGCCGCGGGCTCGAGGTCGATCATCGTGACGCGGCTCCCGTGCGCGGCGAACGTCTGGGCGATGCCGTTGCCCATCGTCCCGGCGCCGACGACGGCGACGCGCTCGTGGAAGGGCGCGGTCACACCGCCTCCACCGCCATCGAGACCGCGTTCCCGCCGCCCAGGCACAGCGACGCCATGCCGGTCTTCGCGCCCTTCTGCTTCATCGCGTAGAGCAGCGTCGTCAGCACGCGCGCGCCCGACGCGCCGATCGGGTGGCCGAGCGCGACCGCGCCACCGTTCACGTTGACGCGCTCCGCGTCGAGGTCGAGCACGCGCGTCAGCGCGCACGCCGCGACCGAGAAGGCCTCGTTGATCTCGTGCAGCTCGAAGTCGCCCGGTTTCGTGCCGACGCGCTCGGCGCAGCGCTTGATCGACACCTCGGGCGCCATCATCACCCACTCGGGGTCGACTCCGCCGGTCGCGTAGCCCGTGACGCGCGCGAGCGGCTTCACGCCCAGCTCCTGCGCGCGCTCCGCGCTCATCACGACGAGCGCCGCGGCGCCGTCGTTGATCGCCGACGCGTTGCCCGCGGTCACGCTGCCGTCCTTCTGGAACGCGGGCCGCAGCTTCGCGAGCGCGTCGACGCTCGTGCCGGGCCGCACGTTCTCGTCGGTCTCGAAGCGGACGGGTTCGCCCTTGCGCTGCGGGATCTCGACCGCGAAGCGCTCCGGTGCGAACCGCCCGGCCTGCTCGGCCGCCGCGGCGCGCGCGTGGCTGCGCACGGCGTAATCGTCCTGCGCCTTGCGCGACACCTCGTACTTCTCGGCGACTTTCTCGGCCGTGATGCCCATGTGGAAGTCGTTGTAGATGTCCCACAGCCCGTCGTGGATCATCGAGTCGATCATCTCGGCGTGGCCGAGCCGCGCCCCGCGCCGCGCCGCCGGCACGAGGTACGGCGCGTTCGACATGCTCTCCATCCCGCCCGCGACGACGACGTCGGCGTCGCCCGCGCGGATCGCCTGCGCGGCGAGCATCACCGCCTTGAGGCCCGAGCCGCAGACCTTGTTCACCGTGAACGAGCCGACCGACGTCGGGATCCCGGCGGCGATCGCGGCCTGGCGAGCGGGGTTCTGGCCGAGCCCCGCGGTCAGCACGTTGCCGAGGATCACCTCCTCGACGGCGTCCGCCTCGAGCTCGGCCCGGCGCAGCGCCTCGCGGATCGCGAGCGCGCCGAGCTCGGGCGCGCGCAAGCCGGACAGCGAGCCGAGGAAGGATCCGATCGGCGTGCGGCACGCGCTGGCGATGACGACGTCCTTCAAGTGAAGCCTCGTGGTGGGACGGGACCGAGGGGGGCGTCCGGACGGCTCGCGGCGCGCCTCCCGGAATTCGGGCGAGCAGTATAGCGGCGCGGGCTGCCCGAGCCGAGCCCGCCGACGCGCCCCCTTGCTCCGAGGCCCTCGTCCACGCCAGACTCACGCCAGACTCACGCCAGACTCAGGGGCGCGCCGCGCGCCCGACCCTTCCGCTCCGACCCCCCCTGCCGCCGCCGTGACCAAGGTCTTCTGCAACGACTGCGTCCACTTCCGCTCCGCCCCCTTCGAGGCCAAGCGCGAGGGCTGCTACCACCCCAAGCTCGCGAAGGCCTTCCAGAAGCAGGCGTTCAACGACGAGCAGATGGCGCCGGGCGATCACCACGTGCTCAACCGCCGCGGCGACTGCGAGTACTTCGAGGCGCGGGCGAAGCGCGAGCCGCTGTGGAAGCGGATGATCTCCGCGTAGCGGCGCACGTCAGCCGGAGCGGCGCGCGTCAGCCGGCGCGGCGCACGCCCAGGGCGAGGCGCGCCTCGATCTTCTCGGTCAGCGCCGCGGGCGACACCGGCTTCGTCAGGTAATCGTCCATGCCGGCCTCGAGGCAGCGCTCGCGGTCGCCCTTCATCGCGTTGGCGGTGAGCGCGATCACGTGCACGCGCTCGCGCGCCCCGTCGGGCCAGTCCTGCTCGCTCTCGCGCCGGCGGATCGCGCGCGTCGCCTCGAAGCCGTCCATGCGCGGCATCTGGCAATCCATCAGCACGATGTCGTAGTGCTGGTGCTCGAGCGCGTCGAGCGCCTCGAGCCCGTCGCCGACGATGCGGCACGAGAAGCCGGCGCGCTCGAGGATGCGCGACGCGACGACGCAGTTGATGCGGTTGTCCTCGGCGAGCAGGATGCGCAGCTCGTCCTTGCGGATCGCCTCGTGCTCCTCGACGGCGACCGGCTCGGGCGCCCGGGGCTCCTCGGCCGCGATCGTCACCCCCGCGAGCTTCGCGCCGATCTCGACGAGCGTGTTGTACAGCTCGGACGGCATGACCGGCTTGCGCACGAGGCGCCGCCAGGCGAGCCCGATCCGGCGCAGCTCGGCGTCCGGGATGCCGGGCGGGGAGACGAGCACGACCGTCACGCCGGAGCTCTCGATCTCCGAGCGCAGACGCGCGACCGCGACCGTGTCGACGCGCTCGAGCAGGTGCAAGTCGAGCAGGAGCACGCCGAACGCCCTTCCGGCGGCGCGGTGGCGTTCCATGAGCCGGCGCCCCTCGCGCACGTCGTGCGTCGTCGCGTGCTCGAAGCCCCACGCGTCGAGGAGCTGTCCGACCATCTCGCGGTGCGCCGCGCCGCTGTCGGCGACGAGCACGCGCGGCCGCGGCAGGTCGGTCGGCATGCGGAAGCCCTGGAGCTGGAACCGCTGGCGGGAGAAGCGCGCGGTGAACCAGAACGTCGAGCCCATGCCGACCGTGCTCTCGACGCCGATCTCGCCCCCGAGCAGCTCGGCGAGCTGCTTGGAGATCGCGAGTCCGAGGCCGGTGCCGCCGTAGCGGCGCGTCGTCGACGCGTCGACCTGCGAGAACGACTGGAACAGCCGGCCGCGCGCGTCGCGCGGGATGCCGATGCCCGTGTCGCGCACCTCGATGCGCACGAGCGGGTTGTCGTCCTCGTCCTGCGCGATGCCGATGAGCACGGAGACCGAGCCGCGCTCCGTGAACTTGACGGCGTTGCCGATCAAGTTCGTCAGGACCTGGCGCAGCCGCGTCGGATCGCCGACCACGGCCGCGGGCACGTCGGGCTCGATCTTGCACACGAGCTCGAGCCGCTTCTTGCGGCACGGCTCGGTGAACAGCTCGACCGCCTCCTCGACCGTCTTGTGCAGGTCGAAGTCGATCTGCTCGATGCGCAGCTTGCCCGCCTCGATCTTGGAGAAGTCGAGGATGTCGTCGATGATCTCGAGCAGCGCGTCCGCGGACGTCTTGACGATCTCCGCGTAGTTGCGCTGCTCGGGCGAGAGCCGCGTCCCGAGCAGGAGCTCGGTCATCCCGATCACGCCGTTCATCGGCGTGCGGATCTCGTGGCTCATGTTCGCGAGGAACTCGGACTTCGCGACGGTCGCCGCTTCCGCGCGCTCCATCGAGACCTTGAGCTCCTCGTTGAGCCCCGTCAGCTCGGCCGTCCGCTTGCGGACCTGATCCTCGAGCTGGTTCCAGAAGCCCGCGATCTGCACGTCCTGGCGGCGGAGCTGCTCGAGGAGCTGCTCGAACGCGAGGCGCACCTGCTCGACTTCGTCGTTGCGCACCGACGAGACGCGGAAGCCGCGCTCGCCCAGCGAGGAGCGCGCGGTCTCGACGAGGTCCTGGAGCGGCCCGAGCACGTCGCGCCGCAGCCGCACGGCGACCAGGAAAGCGATGAAGAGCGCGCCGAGCCCCGCGAGCACGCCCCAGTCGCGCACGTCGAGGGATCCGACGAGCGTCGGCGCCTCGACGACGACGCCGATCGTGCCGGCGCGCCCGCCGTCGAGCCGCACCGCGCGGAAGACGACGAGCCCCTCGCGCGCGAACGCCTCCCCGGCGACGTGCAGCGCCGGCGGCGGCAGCTCGCCCGTCGCGGACGCGGGCGCGCTGACCGCGAGGACGCCGTCGACGTCGAAGAGACCGACCCAGCGGATCGACCCTTCGGCGGAGAGCCGGGCGAGCTCGGCGACGGCGTCGTGCTCGCGCCCGTCCGCGAGGGCGCGCGCGGCCGCGGCGCCGGTCTCGGTCGCGCGCTCGGCGATGGTGCGCACGAGCGCGTTGCGGTCGAGCTGCGCGCCGATGAGCGTCCACGCGACGCCTGCGACGATCACCGCCGCCGCGCTGCTCGCCATCGCGATGCGCGTGAGGCCGCGCCGCAGCGAGCCCCGGCCGCGGCCGCTCAAGGCGCGCCTCCCGGGCGCGCGGCGCGGCGACGGAGCTCCCGGTCGCGACCCGGGAGACGGGAAGCGTGCGGGGAGCGTAGGCCCGGGGCGCGGGGGTCGGGCCGGGGCGGCGGGGATCCTCGTCGGGAATGCACGTGGGGCTCCGCGCGGCGCGTCCGCGGCGAGGAGTTCAGTCGGACTTGTCGACGCGCCGCGGGTCGGCATCTTGAGCCGAGTCGGCTTCTCGCGCCGCGCCCGGCGTCCGAGCCGGAAAGGACTTCCGGGCTCGCCAGCGCGCGTACAGCCCGGGCCGCCGGTCCTTGCCGACCGGCACCCGCACGCGCATGCGCCGCGCGTCGCCCGGCTCGATCTCCGCCGCGACGAGCTCCTCTCCCGCGCCGCCCTCGGCGAGCACCTCGCCGTGCGGGCTCACGACGAGCGAGCCGCCCGCGAAGACGAGCTCGCGCCGCCTGCGCCCGACCGCCGACGTCCCGACGCGGTTGGCCGCGACGACGAAGCACTGGCTCTCGACCGCGCGGCCGATCACGAGCGCCCGCCAGTGCGCGCGCCGCGGCTCCGGCCACTGCGCGGGCACGGCGAGCACGTCGACGTGCCCCGCGAGCCCTCCGTCGAACAGCGCGCCGAAGCGCAGGTCGTAGCAGACGACGCCCGAGAGGGCGCCGAGCTCGGTCGCGGCGATCGGCGGCGGCTCGTCCCCCGCCGCGAAGCCCTCGTCCTCGGCGGTCGGCGAGAAGAGGTGCACCTTGTCGTAGCGCACCACCTCGCGCCCGCGCGCGTGGACGAGGAGCCGATTGAACGGCTTCTCGCCGCCGCTCGCCGCATACGCGGACCCGGCGACGGCGAGGCCGAGCTGGCCCGCCCGCTCGGCCACCCGGGCGACGGACACGTCGCTCTCGGCGACGACGCTGGCGAGCTCGCTCCCGCGCCGGTCGCTGAACGACGTGGGCCACATCTCGGGCAGCACGACGAGCTGCGCTCCCCGCTCGGCGGCGGCTTCGAGCCCCCGCAGCGCCGCCCTCAGATTGGCCTCGGTCGCGTGCAGGCGCACGTCGAACTGGAAAGCGGCGACGAGCATGGCGTCTGGATTCGACCCGGCCCGTGCGGAATGATCGCGCCGTGGATCGGCCCCCGATGAGAGCAGCCGGCGCGGACGCGGACAAGCGGCGCGAAGGCGGTCGAATCGGCAGGCACGACGAGAGCAACCATGACCCCCGCGGTCCGGTCATGCCCCCCGGGGTGGGTGGGCGGGGTGAGGCGGGCGGGTCAGGGGGGGCGCGGGAGCCCCTCCTCGTCGTGCTCGCGCTCGTCGTCCTCGCCGCCGTCACGGCGCTCGGCATCGCTCTGCGCGGCGACGTCTCCGGCACGGCGCAACCGCCCGCGCGCTCGTTCGGCCGCGCCCTGCTCGCGCTCGCCGGGATCGCGCTGCTCGGGCGCACGCTGCTCGCCTGGCTGCCCGCCGGGCTGCCCGGGCGCCACGCTCCGGGCTCGCTCGCTTCGACGTGGGCCGCGTCGCACGTGCTCGGCATCGCCGCGCTCGTGCTGACGCGATCCCTCCTCGCGCCGCTCGGCCTGAGCGACAGCATCGTGGCCGTCGCCGCCCTCTGGGCGATCTTGCTCGCCGCGCGCGTCCTCTCGCTGCCGGGCAGCCTCGTCCCGCGCCACGAGCTGCCCGGCGAGCGCCCGCGCGCCGCGCACCGCGTCGCCTCGCTCGCGATCGTGTGCGCGATCGTCGCGCTCGTCGGCCACGTCGGCCGGAGCGCAAGCCCGGATTCGGACCCGCGCCTCGTCGCGACCGCGATCGTGTCGTGGCTCGCCGCCGCCGGGCTCGTCGCGCACGGGCTCGAGCGCGGCCGGCGCGCTCCGGCACCCCGCCGCCTGCTCGTCGCGCTCTTCGTCCTGACGCCGAGCGGCCTCGCGGCGAGCGCGGCCGGGCGGGTCGACGCCGTCGTCGCCCTCGGCTTCGCCGGCGGGTGCGCGGGGCTCGTGTCGTGGCTGCGGCGCGCGGATCGGCGTGGCCTCGCGCTCGCGCTCGCGTCGTTCGGCACGTGCGTCCTCGTCCAGCGCGAGGCGCTCCCGCTCACGCTCGCCGGGCTCGTCGCGCTCGTCGCGGCGACCGCGCGGCCCGCGCGCGCGCTCGCGGCGCAGAGCGCGCTCGGCGTCGGCGGCGCGTGCTGCGCGGCCGCGTTCCTCGCGCCCGTCGTCGCGGGAGCGGGAGCCGGCGCGGCCGCGGGCGCGCCCGCGAGCGCGTCGCCGCTCGTGCTCCTGCTCCCGAGCGAGCTGGGCGTCTGGACGCTCGCGCTCGTCCTCGGTCTCGTCGTCGCGCGCCGCGCGGGCCGCGCGTGGAGCCGCGACCGCATCGGCCTCGCGCTCGCGCTCGGCCTCGCGCTGCCCGCGGAGCTCGCGCGCGTGCTCTGGGCGGGCGACGCGACGCGCGACGCGACGGGCGGCCTTCCCCTGGCGCCGGCGCTCGCGCTCCTCGCGGGCAGCCTACTCCTGCGGCGCGAGCGCGATGAGCCGTCGTTCTGAGAGCTGCGAGCCCGCGACCGCGGACGCGCTCGCGGCGGCGCTCGCGCGGCTCGACGCGGGCACAACGTACAAGACGGCGCTCGAGGAGCTGTTGCTCGCGCTCGACGAGGACCGCGCGAATCGGCTGCAACTGCTCCTGAAGGAGGGCCGCGGGGCGTGGCTCCCGCTCTTGCGCGCCGGCGGCGGCGAGGCGCTGTTCGTCGGCAACGCGCTGTCGGGCACCGCCGTCGCGCTCGCGCGCTCGGGCTTCTGCGTCACGGTGCGCGACGCGTCGGAGCTGCGGGTGCGCTTCGCGGCGCACCGCGATCGCGCGCTCGCGCGCGGCGAGCTCGTGACGCGGCCGCACGCGGGGACGTTCGACCTCGTGGTGCACGAGGAGGGTTCCATCGAGCTCGA
The DNA here is from genome assembly GCA_964528575.1 of uncultured Planctomycetaceae bacterium. Lineage (GTDB taxonomy): Bacteria > Planctomycetota > UBA1135 > UBA1135 > CAZGTQ01. Next base: position 15,064 of record CAZGTQ010000407.1, read on the forward strand.
CGAGCTGCGCCGCGCCGCGCGCGGCGAGCTCGTGTGGATCGCGGAGAACCGCCTCGCGTACAAGCGCTCGACCGGGCTGCGCGGCGACTTTCGCGTGCAGCGGCCGGGGGCGTTCGCGCGCGCCGCGCTGCGGCCGAGCGAGCCGCGGCGCACGCTCTTCGGCTACCGCCGCGCGCTCGCCGCGACGGGCTTCGCGCGGCCGCGCGCGCTCGCGCTGTACCCGCACGCGCGCGACTTCGCGCAGGTCGTCGCGCTCGACGACGAGACGCCGCGCCTGTCGATCGGGCCGAAGGAGCGCGCGAACCGGCTCAAGCTCTTCGGCTACCGCGCGGGGCTGTTTCCGCTGCTCACGCCGTCGTTCGCGCTGATCGCGGCGCGCGAGGAAGCGTCGCTGCCGGTCGCTCGCCGTCTCGAGCGCGTCCTCGCGGGCTTGGCCGAACGCGTCGGCGAGCCGCTGCCGGTCGCCGAGCACCTCGTCGCGACGCGCGGCAACACGGCGGTCGTGCACACCGCGCTGGTCGGCGGCGACGCGCGCGACCCGCTCGGCCGCTGGACGGTGCACGTGCCGCTGAGCCCGCAGCAACGCGAGCAGGCGGAGCGGCATTTCGCGCGCCTCGGCGAAGTGCGGCGCGTCTTCCCCGCGGTCCCGGTGCCCGAGCCGCTGTTCGCGGGCGAGCTCGAGGGGCTCTTCCTCACGTGCGAGCGCCGGCTCGGCGGCCTGACGGCGCCGCAGCTCGCGGGCGAGCACGCGGCGATCGCGCAGGTGTACCGCGACGTCGCCGAGCAGCTCGCGACGCTTGTGCGCGAGCGGGTGCGCGTCGACGAGGCGCTTTTCGACGAGCTCGTCGGCGCGAAAGTGCGCCTCGTCGCGCGCCACGCGGGCCGCGCAGAGACCGCCGCGCGCGTCGAGCGGATGGGCGCCGAGGCGCGCGAGCGGATGCTCGGCCGCGAGCTCCCGCGCGTGCTCTACCACGCCGACCTGCGTTCGAAGCACGTGCAAGTGACGACCGAGGGCCGCGTGCTCGGCTACCTCGACTGGGGCTCGAGCGAGCGCTCGGACCTGCCGTACTTCGACCTGTTGCACCTCGTCGTCCACGAGCGCAAGCAGGAGGCCGGCCTCAGCGCCGCCGAGGCCTGGCGCATCGTGCGCGCGGGCGACGAGCTGCGCCCGTTCGAACGCGACGCGCTCGCGGACTACGCGCGCCGCGTCGATCTCGACGAGGTCTCGTGCGCCGCGCTCGCCGAGCTCTACCCTGTGCTCGTCGGCGCGATGGCCGAGTCGAACTGGGACTACAGCCGGCCACGCTGGCTGCACCGCAACTTCGGAGTGTGAGATGCTGCGAACGAAACCGTGGATCGCGTTCCTCGCCGCCGCGTGCACGATCGGCTGCGGAAGCGAGCCGCCGAGCGCCGCGCCCGAGCCGCGCGCGGACGCCGGCCGCGTCGAAGTCGTCGTCACGGACGCCGGCGAAAGGCCGATCGAGGCGATCAAGGCCGTGCGCGCGGTGACAGGTCTCGGGCTCGCCGACGCGAAGGCGCTCGTCGACGCGACGCCGTCGGTCGTGGCGAGCGACCTCGCGGCCGAAGAGGCCGAACGCGTCGCCGCCGAGCTGCGCGCCGCCGGCATGACGGTGGAGCTGCGCGAACGCTGAGGGCGCGCGCGGCTACCGCGCCAGGTCGCGCGCGCCGGCGCGCCACGCGACCCGGCCCGTCCGCGCGCGCACCGCGACGATCTCGCCAAAGCGGTCGGGGCTGTAGAGCGCGGCGAGCCCAGCCGCGTAGCCGCCTTCGATCGGGACGAGCGCGCAGATCCGCCGCGTGTCGTCGGCCATCTGCGTGAGCCCCAGGTCGTCGGTGCGCACGATCGCACGCATGTCGGTGTCGAGCAGCACGACGATGCGCTGAAAGCCACGCAGCCCCGCCACGGCGACCAAGCCGTCCGGCTCGCCCGCGAGCTGGACCAGCGCCGTCACCTCGTCGAGCGGGAGCGGCGTCCCACGCGGGCGCCAGCCATCCGCGGCCGAGGCGGTGACGAGCACCGGATCGCCGCCCTGGCTCGCAATCGCCGCGATCGTCGCGCCGCGCCGCGTGCGCACGAGGAGCACGCGCTCGCCGAGCGCCCTCAGCGCCTCCGGGGCATCGCTCGGCCAGACGAGCTCGACGAGCGATTCGCCCGTTCGGCCGGAGAAGCAGAACGCGGCTCCCGCATCGCCGTGCTCCGGCGCGCCGAGGACGTAGTCGGCTGCACCGTCGCCGTCGACGTCCACGCCGCCTGCGAGCGCGAAACCCGCGAACGCATGGCTGCGCAGCACGCGTGGCGCCTCGCCGAGCGAGCACACCCGCAC
>CAZGTQ010000408.1:0-4598 GCA_964528575.1 uncultured Planctomycetaceae bacterium
CGCGCGCGGGTCTTCTCGCACGAGCGCGGCGGGTTCGCGACGCTGCGCGACGCACGCGTCCTGATCTACTTCCCCCACGGCGCCGGCGACTGGGCGCAGCTCTCGCACGTCCTCGCGTTCCTCGAGCCGAGCAATCGCTACTGGCTCACGCGCTTCGGCGACGACAACGTCGCCCTCTACGACGGGGACCGCACGTTCCGACCGCTCTACCTCGGCGTGGGAGCGGTCGACGACAAGCACGGCGGTTCCGTCGGCTGCCGCCACTTCCGCCTCGACCGAGAGTACGAGGGTCTCGACGGGAGCGAGGTCGAGCTGTCGCTGCCGCCGACGGCGTTCGAGCTCTGCACGCGCGAGGGCATCGACGCCGTCCTGTTCCTCGACTTCCCCGAGACGCAGGGCTACAGCGCGTTTCCCTACCACACGAAGGCGCGCAACCTGCTCCGCACGCTCGCGCCGCCGGAGCGCGTGCGGGCCGACGAGTTGCAACGAGCGCTGCCGAGCGTGCTCGACTTCGGCGCACCGTCGCCGATCGAGCCGTGGGTCGAGGCGCGGTTGCGCAACCACGCTGGCTTCGGGCCTCGGCGCCTCTGCCTGATCGGGCGCGGCGGGTTCACCTCGCTCTACAAGAGCTGGGACGCCGGCGCATGCCGCGACTTCATGCGCGCGATGCTGCGCGCCGATCCCGACTGGGCGTTCGTGTCGATCGAGAGCGGCGCAGCGGACGGCGAGGCCGCGATCTGCTCGCCCGCCTGGAACGCGTTCCACTATGGCGAGCTCTTCGGCCGCTCGCCGGTCGCGCCTTTCGGCTCGGTGTTGAAGTCGCTCGTCCGCCTGGCGGATCTGTGCGTCGGCGTGCCGGCCGCTCCGTACCACGTCGCCATGGCGCGACGCGAGCTCCCGACCGTCGGCATCTGGCGGGCGCACGTGCCGTCGTGGTACGACGAGCCCAAGGCCGCCTCGCTGCACGTGATCGGCCGCGGCGTGCGCGAGAGCGGTGCGCTCGACGCCGAAGGGAGCTTCCTCGAGAAGGGCGAGCTCAGGTTCCGCTCGATGCACGTCGACTCGGCCGTGATCACCGGCGAAGACGCGTTCGCGGCCGCCGAGCAGATCCTTCCCCCGCGCGCGCGGCGACGCCGCTCGCCGTTCCGAATCGATCCCAGCGACCGCGTGTTGGCTCCGACTCCGCATCGAGCGCTCCCGCCGATCAGTGCACGCCCGGCTGGACCACCGTCACCTCGTCCGGGATGAAGTCGAGCGGCTCTTGGCCGATCACGGCTCCGCCCCGGTAGAGGACGAGCGTCACGGCGTCCTCCGAAACCGTGAGCACGTGCGAGCGGCCGTCGACGAGCGCGACGCGCTCCTCGGTCACCGAGCCTTGGCCCTCCTGGACGAGCACCGACACCTGCTCGTCCAGGTAGTCGAGGACCGCGATCGCGTCCGCGGCGTCCTCCGCGCGCGCATCGACGACTCGGAACCGGAGCCGCCGCTTCACCTCGATCTCGAGCGGATCCGGCGCATCCCGCTCGACCGCGCGAGCTTCGCCGAAGATGCCCGGCCCCTCGACGCGGAGCTGCATGCCGTGGCGCGGGACACGCGCGAACGCGAAACGCCCCTGCGCGTCCGTCTCCGTCCCCGGCCCCTGGTCCGTGTAGGTCCCGTACGTCAGCTCGAGCGTGACGCGCGAGAGCTCGACGCGTGCGCCCGCGACCGGCACGCCGCGCGTGTCGGCGACGCGTCCGCGCAGCTCGCGCACGGCGTCCGGCGGAACGCGCAGGACGAGGTCGCTCGTGCCGGCGGGGACGGGGTCCGAGCGCACCGTCGTGAGCAGCTCGGGATCCCACGCGCGCACGGCGTACGCGCGGTCCGCGAGACCCTCGAGCCGGAAACGGCCCTCCTCGTCGGTGTGCACGATGCTGGGCCGCGCTCCCGCGAGCGCCTCGGCGGTGAGCGGCGGCACGTCCCACAGCGACACGTGGCTCTCGTCCGGCAGGACCACGCGCCAGCCGGCGCACGGCCGGCCGTCCGCGTCCACCACGCGGCCGGCGAGCGAGAGCGTCGGGCCGCCGAGGAACAGGTCGATCGGCCCCAGGGCGTCGGCGTTCTCCCGCAGATACTGGCCGAACTGGGGGTGGATCGCGGCGGCGTAGCCGGGCTCGACCGCGACGAGCGGCGCGCGCACGTCGACGGCCCCAGGCTCCTCGATCGGAAGCGCGTAGAAGCCGTCCGGTCCGCTCTCCGTGCGCAGCTCGCTCGAGAGGAACACGGGCGCTCCGACCGCGGGGTCGCCGTTCTCGTGGAGCACGCGCCCCTCGAGCACGAGGTTCGAGCGAGCCTTCGCGAGGAGCACGACGTCGCCGACGTCGAGCCGGTCGCCGTCCAGGTCCTCGTCGAGGTCCGGTGCCAGGTCGCGGTAGTCCGCCCAGCACGCGGAGTGTGAGGTCGCGAGCCGCAGGCCGTGTGCGAGCCCCGGGAGCGGGTCGGTGACGAACGTCCCGTCGTACCCGCTGCGCGCCGTCCAGGCGAGCGGCCGGAAGCGGCCCAGCGGCAAGCCGACACGCGCGAACGCCGAGAGCTCGACGTCCACGCGCACCTCGGCATCGTCGAGCGCGACGCGCTGATCGTCGACGACGCGGCCCGCGATGCGCACCGCGCGCGCGGCGACGAGCATGTGCTCTCCGGCCGCGCTCGTCTCGTCGACGAAGCTCTCGTTCAGACCGACGACCTCCCGGCTCGCGGCGACGAGCATCACGCCGAGCGTTTCGCGCTCGAGCTCGAAACGCCCGTCGGGACCGGTCATGCCCAAAACGCCCGCGTCGCCACCCTCGCGCACGCCGACGCCGACGCCGACGAGCGGCTGGCCCTGCACGTCGACGACGATGCCGCGGATGCGGTGCGGCTCGACGACGGCAGCGGGGGGAGCCGGTTCCTGCGCGTCGATCGCTCCACCGTTCACCGACACGCGCTCGTTGCTCGGATCGCGGGCGAGCTCCGCGTCGGCGCGTCCGTCCGCGCGCTCGAGAGGCGCCGCGCGGGCGGCGCGTGGCTCGGTGTGGGCCTGCTGCGGCCCTTGCGGGTCGAGCAGCAGGACGACCACCGCAACCGCGCCGAGCGCGAGGACGGCGGCGGCGAGCGCCGCGATCGGGCGTCGCGCGCGCCTCAAGGTGCGCCTCCCTCGGCGAGCGCCACGCGCTCGGGCCCCCGTGTCGGCGGCGACACGGAGCGGCGGGGCTCTGGGGCTTGGAGGGAGGGAGCGGTGAAACGCTCGGCCGCCGGCTCGTCGAGCAACTCCTCGACGGCCGCGAGGATCCGCGTCGCGGCGACCTCGTTGCGGGGCGGGAAGCACGGCTCGCACGCGAGGTGCCGGTGCGGCGCGAAGCGCAGGCCCCAGACATCCGGGTCCGTGGGCCCGAAGACGGCGACTGAGGGGATCCGCTCGAGGTCGGCGACGTGCACGAGACAAGAGTCGATCCCGGCGAACACGCGGCACTGCGCGACGAGCGCGACCGACGTCGCGAGCGGTGCTCCGATGCACGAGAGGATCCGGTCGGCGAATCGCGGGAGGCGCAGCCCGGGATCGGAGGCGCCGAGCACGAGCACACCGAGCTCGGGACGCCGCTCGAGCAAGACCTCGAGGAATGCGCTCCACGTCCGGGTCGGGATCCGCTTCGCGGCCGACGTGTCGACGTGCAGGCCGAGCAGCGGACGCGTGCCGAGTCCGTCTCGGATCGCGCCGAGCGCGGCCGCGCGGCAGCGCTCATCGTGCCGGAGCGGCCACGCGAAGTCCTCGACCCGCAGCGATGGATCCAGCGCGCGGACGATCGAGAACGCCTGATCGGTGATGTGCGTGCCCGTGCCGCCGGGCGCAAGCGCGCGTCGGAACGACGCACCGAAGCCGAGGCTGGGAACGTCGCCGAGCGCTTCGAGCAGCGAGTCGACGTTCTCCGACTCCCAGTAGTTCAGCGACAACACCGCGTCGCAATCGCGAACGCGACCCGGCAGGTGTTCGAGCCGCCGAGCCGCTCCGATGCCTTTGCCGCTGAAGTCGTCGAGGATGCTCGTGTCGAGGTCGAGGTCGCGGTGCAGGATCGCGCCGTGCTCGGGGCGCACCGTTACGCTCGCGCGGCCGGGATAGAGGTGCGCCACGGCGCGGACCGCGGGCAGGAAGAGGAGCTGGTCGCCGAAGCCGCCCGAGCACAGGACGAGCGGCCGCCGTGCTTCCCGTAGGCGCGCGCGCGCGGCGGTGGGGAGCGGTTGGGTCGGGCGTGCCGAGAGAGCGGCGCGCGGCGCGCGGCGCGGTGCCGCGCAGGCGGCCTCGGACCGGCCGGCCAGCAGGTCCTCGAGCGCATCGACGACGACCGCGGCGGGAAGCTCGTCCAGGTCGTCGCACGCGACGTGCCGGTGCGGCCCGAAGCGGAAGCCGAACTCAGCCGGGTTCGTGTGCGGCCCGAGCACACCCACGCCTGGCACGCCGAACAGGTCCGCGGCGTGGAGCATGCACGAGTCGATGCCGGCGAACAGGTCGACCTCGGCGATCAGGGCGAGCGAGACCGCGAACGGCAGTCCGTAGCACGGTACGATCCGATCGGCGTGCGGCCCCT